>DATDPS010000137.1:0-7230 GCA_035292625.1 Lysobacterales bacterium
GCGCCTTGTAACCGACATCCAGTCCCGCCAGGTCAGCCACGGCCAACGGGCCCATGGCCATGCCAAACGATTCCAGAGCGTGGTCGATTTGCGCCGGACTTGCGCCTTCGAGCAGCATCATCTGCGCTTCGCGGAAATAGCCTCCCAACATGCGGTTGCCGATAAACCCGTAGCACACGCGGGACAGGACGGCCACCTTGCCGATGGTCTTGGCCAAAGCCATGACCGTGGCGATCACATCGTCGGCGGTCTTCTCGCCGCGCACCACTTCCAGCAGCTTCATGACATTGGCCGGGCTGAAAAAGTGCATGCCGACAACGTCCTGCGGGCGCGCGGTGACGGCCGCGATGGCGTCAATGTCCTGGTAGGAGGTGTTGGACGCGAGTATTGCTCCGGGTTTGCAGGTTTCATCCAGTTGGCGAAACACCGTTTGCTTGATATCGGGGTTTTCGAATACGGCTTCGATCACGAGGTCCACGCCGGCCAGGTCCTGGTATGACGTAGTGCCGCTGATCCGGCCCATGAACTGCTCTACCTGCTCCAGGGTGAAGCGTCCGCGGGCCGCCGAGCGCTCGTAGTTGCCCCGGCACACCGCCATGCCACGGTCCAGCGCATCACGGTCGAGTTCCAGCAACGTGACTGGGATGCCGGCATTGGCGAAACTCATGGCGATGCCGCCGCCCATGGTGCCGGCGCCGATGATGCCAACGGATTTGACCGGCCGCATGGCCGTGTCAGCGGCCAGCCCCTCAACGCGCGCTGCCTGGCGCTCGGCGAAGAAGACATGGCGAAGTGCGGCTGATTCCGGCGAGCTCAGCAGTTGCTGGAATTTTTCGCGCTCGAATTGGGAGCCGGCGGCAAAATCCATCCGCGTGGCGGCCTCGACACAATCCACGATCGCCAGGGGCGCCGGCAAACCGCGCTGCTTGCTGGCAACCGTCTTGCGGTACTGATCAAAAAACCCCGCGGGTAGTGTTTCCACGGACAGGGACAGGGCCGATGTCCGGCGCGGGCCGCTGCCCGCGGCCAGCAACTCCCGGGTCCAGGCCAGGGCGTCTGTCAACAGGTCTCCATCGGCCAGCCGGTCCACCAGGCCGGCCTGCACAGCCTGCCGCGCGCCAATCGGTTTGCCGCTGACTATGATGCCGAGAGCTGCTTCGATTCCAATCAGCCGCGGCAAACGCTGCGTGCCGCCGGCCCCCGGCAGGATGCCCAGGCTGACCTCGGGCAAACCCAGCTTCGCATCCGCCCGCGCGATGCGGTAATGGGAGGCCAGCGCGGTTTCCAGGCCACCGCCCAGGGCCGTGCCATGGATGGCGGCAACAACCGGCACCGCGCATGCTTCGAGGCGATCCAGCAGCTTGGGCAGCCACGGGTCCGCGGGCGGTTGGCCAAACTCGCGAATGTCCGCCCCGGCAAACCAGGTGCGCCCGGCACAGTGCAGCACGATGGCCTTGCACGCTTCGCGTTCCGCTTGCTCGATCGCTTGCCACATTCCGCTGCGAACCGCGGCTGAAAGCGAGTTGACCGGTGGGTTGTCGACAGTTATGACGGCTATTTCACCGTCACGGCGCAAAGTGACTGGGTTGGGCATGGTTGGTTCCTTAGGGGTCAGAGTAAAATTCCATTATGTGAACCCTCAGGGTTCACGTGGCTGTCGTGGAATTTTACTCTGACCCCGATTTTGCAAACTGGAATTTTACTCTGACCCCAGCTTTTTAAGCACCACGGCCCGCAATGCCGCGACGTGGTCCTCACTGTCATTCAGCGCCGGAATGTACTGCAGGCTTTTTCCACCCGCTTTCTCGAACATCTCGCGATTGCGGATGGCAATCTCTTCCAGGGTTTCCAGGCAGTCGACGGCAAAACCGGGGCATATCACCTGCACGCTGCCCACTCCCTGCTGCGCCAACAGCCGCAGCGTGTCCTCGGTGTAGGGCTCAAGCCACGGCTCGCGGCCGACACGGGACTGGTAAGTCAGCATCCATTCCCCGTCCCTGAGGCCCGTTGCCCGGGCAATGGCCACCGTTCCGGCCTGGCAGTGCTGTTCGTAGGGATCGCCATTGGCAACGTAGCGCTTGGGGATGCCGTGCAGGGAAAACAACAGCTTTTCCGCCTTGCCCGATTGCTCGCGAAACTGCACGATGCTGGCGGCGACCGCATCAACCCAGGCGCTGTCCTGGTGATAGTCTTTGATGCGCAGCACTTGTGGTTGCCACTGCATGTCCTGCAATGCTGCATCCACCGCATCGTAAACCGAAGCGGTGGTGGTGTAGGAAAACTGTGGGAACAGCGGCAGCACGATGACTCCGTGAACACCCGATGCGCGCAACTCCTCCAAAGCGCTGCGGATCGATGGCCGGCCATAGCGCATGCCGGTCACCACGCCGCTGAGTTGCGGCAAAGAGGCAGAAAGTTTTGCCGCCAGGCGCCGGGTCAAGGCCAGCAGGGGCGAACCTTCCGCGCTCCAGATGGAGCGATAGGCCGCCGCCACGCGCGTAGCGCGCAAGGGAATGATCACCAGGTTGAGCAGCGGCAGCCAAAGCCAGCGCGGCAAATCAACGACCCTTGAATCAGACAGGAAAGCCCGCAGGAAAACGGCCACCCCCCGACGGTCGGGCGTTTCAGGCGTTCCGAGATTGGCCAGCAAAACACCCCAATCCCGTGCTTTATCGCCCCAATTCTGCTCCATTCGGGTATCCATATTTTTGTTGTAAAAACCCAACAGACTAATCTTTATGATCCACTAATTTTCGTGAAAATGACAGCCGGATTCACTCCATGAATTTCCCAAACGAGCACCCGGCTTGCATCTTCAGCGAAACGGTTTGCCCGGCTTCGGCGGGCTGAACCAGCCGCGGTTGTTGTCTTATCACCACAGCTTGCGAAAGTTCGCGCGGAAGCCTTACTAAGGTTTTGTTTTACCTGTTTTTTCTGCTAGGATGTCGGTCCCAGCGTTGTGTGCAACGAGCTGTGTTTTTGACCCGGATGAAATACATCAGGACAATTCTTCTAAGCGTGATGGCGGTATTCTCCGCGGCGACCCATGCCGCGCCGGATGGCTATAGCATCAACTCGGACAGCGGATCAGCTGATGCTGACAGCCTGTATCGCATCGACCTGGCGACTGGCGCACAAACGCGTCTGGGCAAGGTCCAGTCCCTTGGCACTACCAAGATCGACGTCGAGGGTCTGGCATTTGCGCCGGATGGGACCTTGTATGGTGTCGATGATGATTCGATGACCCTGTTCCCCATCAATACCGATAATGGCGTGGTCAACAGCCAGCAGCAATTCAACCTCACGGGCATGCCTTTGGGCGGCGGCAACGATTTCGGCCTGACCTTTGCCTGCGATGGAACCCTGTACACCACGTCGGTCAGCACGGATTCCCTGTATCGCGTCAACCTCGATGGCACGACCACCCTGCTCGGCAACATGGGCCAGAATATCAGCGCGCTGGCGGCCTGGGGCAACCCGGTTCAATTGTATGGCCTCAGCAACGGCCTGAAAGGTGACCCCCAGGTTGCCGATACCCGCACGCTCTACAGCATCAATCCGCTGAATGGCGCAACCGCTGCCGTCGGCGCCCTGGGTGCAGCCGCCGCTTCCTATACTGAAGCCGGCCTGGCTTTTGACAGTGCCGGACAGCTCTGGGCCATCACGGACCGCCGGATCGTGCCAGAGAACGCTGCTGGCTTCGGCAGTCAGGTGCTCAGAGTCGATACCGTTACGGGCGCGGCAACGCTGGTTTCAACCACCGCGGAAAAGGGCTTTGAAAGCCTGGCCGTAACCGTCCCCGGCGGCTGTGGTACGGGCAACGGGCAAAAAGCCGAATTCGTGGTGCAGAAGCGTTTTGCCGATGGCAATGACATCTCCCCCGTAACCCTCAGCCTCAGTTGCAACACCGGTTTGCCACTGAAACAGTCCATCACCGTGCTGCCCAATGCAGGTGTGTTCGGCCCCTACGAAGTGAATTTCATCGTCGAGAGTTTTGACGACACACAGTTGTCCTGCACCGTGACCGAAGAACCGCTGGCCGGTTATACGTCCAGTTACAGCTGCCTCGGGGCATCCGCCTGCCAAGCCGCACAAAGCAGTGAATCCTGCACTTTCTCCGGCGTCACCATCGGCAGCGAAAATTTGTGCCAGGTGCAAAATTACCCCAACCCGGTGGCAATCACCATCAACAAGCAATGGCTGTTCGAGGCGGAAGAGCTGGCCCTCATCGACCGCGCCGAGATCACGCTGCAGTGCAACAATGCCTGGGATGGCAACGGTGAAGGCAGCCCCAAGTCCATGTCCTGGAGCTGGGATATCGAGGGTAATACCCAACTCAATGCCGAGGTTTACCCGGATTTTGCCGGTACCACGGCCTGCCGCGTGACGGAGTCGACGCTGGAAAGCGCGGTGGAATCAAGCAACGATTGCGCGCAGTGGAGCACCATCAACATTGGGCAGGGCGGCAAGACCTGCAATGTCATCAACACCGTGTTCCTGGAGGGCATTCCCACCCTGGGCTACTACGGCAAACTCCTGTTCGCCCTGTTGCTGCTGGTGACCGGCGTGGCAGCCACGCGGCGCTGGTAATACACACTGCAGCCCAGCTGCCCGGTTTAAGTTAAACTTCCTCCCGTACTCTTCGATCACGGAGCATTATCATGGGTATTGGTGGGATCAGCATGTGGCAGCTACTCATTCTGCTGCTTATCGTAGTGATGGTCTTCGGCACCAGGAAACTGCGCAACATGGGCAGTGATCTCGGTGCGGCCGTCAAGGGTTTCCGCAAGGGCATGGACGACGGCAAGAACGATTCATCGGCAGCTAGCGAAGCCGGGCAGATCGGCGCTGATGCAACGCCCTCCTCTTCAGCCGGCAAGGAGCCATCCAAGAACGACTCGCGCCCGGCCAATTGATGCAGAGCCATGTTTGAAGTCGGTTTTTCCGAGGTGGTGCTGCTGTTGATAGTTGGATTGCTGGTATTGGGCCCCGAACGTTTGCCGCGCGTGGCCCGCACCCTGGGCGGGCTCACGCGCAAGGCGCGCAGCAGCTGGCTCAACCTCAAGCGCTCGATTGAAGCTGAAATCCACGCTGAAGAATTGAAGCAGCCGCTCAAGAAGTTCCAGGACGAGATCAAATCCACTGTAAACCAGGTAAAGTCCGACATCGATATCAGTAAGAACACCGCTCCACCAACCCCACCGTCCCAACATGACAAGGAATGAGCCGGACACGGACCGGGAGCAAACTTTCCTCGAACACCTGGTCGAGTTGCGCAGCCGCCTGCTCAGGGCGTCGCTAGCCGTTTTCCTGGTGCTGCTGGCCTTGTTACCTTTCGCCAAGCCGCTTTACAGCCTGCTGGCCGAACCGTTGACCTCGCGTCTGCCGGAAGGCAGCAGCATGATCGCCATCGACGTCGCTTCGCCATTCCTCACGCCATTCAAACTATGCCTGTTGCTGGCCCTGGTCCTGTCGATACCGGTGGTTCTCTACCAGGTCTGGGCCTTTGTTGCCCCCGCCCTGTACCGGCATGAACGGCGGCTGGCGCGGCCCCTGCTGTACAGCTCGGTATTGCTGTTTTATATCGGTTGTGCGTTTGCCTATTTCCTCGTGTTTCCCCTGGTGTTCGGATTCTTCACCAGCGTCGCGCCAGAAGGCGTCGCGGTAATGACCGATATCAACAGGTACCTGGATTTCGTCATTACCCTGTTCCTCGCTTTTGGCATCACGTTCGAAGTACCCATCGCCACCATCATCCTGGTGGCCACGGGCGTGACCACGGTGGAAAAGCTGACCTCCATTCGGGGCTACGTCGTGGTTGGCGCGTTTGCCCTGGGCATGCTGCTCACGCCGCCGGATGTCATCTCACAAACGCTGCTCGCGGTGCCGATGTGGCTTTTATTCGAGTTGGGTATCGTGTTGGCGCGCGTGTTGCTGCCAAACCGCGGCCAGGCAACACCGGAAGATCAGGCCAATAGTTGATCGTCCGCGCCGGAGCCCGCCCCGGCAGGGGGTGCATCAAGGCCATAAATGTCCCGGAAGGAACAGTACTGGGCGCCGAAAATGAGTAATTGAAACGCCAGCGCAACCAACACCATTAAGCCCACCAGCAGCAGGGAAAATACCCCGCCCGTGCCGGCCGTCTGGAAAAGTACGGCAACCGCAAGCGCCACGGGAACCAACAAGGCAGCCAGCCCCAGACCCAGCACTGTGAACGGCCGCCAGTTCACGAACAAGGCACGGATGCCGCTGGTCAGGGCAGCCCCCAGCTTCCAGTCATGAAACCACAGCAGTGGAATCGCCATGAAGCTCAGGGTGCCGCTCAGCGAGATACCCACCGCAATGGAACTGAACATGCGCAACAGCAACGCCGGGTCGAGCTCGGCGAGGGCTTGCGTATCACCCTGTTCGATGCGTACCAGCAACTCCGGATCCAGCGTGCTTTGGCTGCCCGAAAGCAGCAGGGATACCGAGACAATGCCCACGACCACCATCAAGGCACCCAGCATTAACAGGCGACCCGTTTTCGCTCCCGCGGCTAGTGGCGCAAACAGGACAGTCGAAGCCGGACGCTGCCCGGCGGCAATCATACGGAAGGCCTGTAGCAAGCCCGCCGACAATGCCGGCATGGCGATAATGACAAAAAAACTTACCAGCGGCACCCGGGCCAGGCCCAGGACCAACTGCAGCAACACCGCGAGGAACAGCAGCCGGCCGGGCTGCGCCCGCATCAAGGCGAAACCCTGGGCCAGCCAGCTGATGCCGTGCAGTGCAGGCAGCCTGTTCACTCAGGATCTTACCGTTGCGAAGGAAGCGGCGTCACGACGCCAGCGCATCGCTGATTTCAATGCGTCGAGCACCTGCTCGGGCTCGTCGACTACGTTCCACATCTGCAAGTGTGTCTCCGACATGAACCGTTCGCGCACGCTGAACTCCAGCAGATCGACATAGCGATTGAAGTAACCATTGGTATTGACCAGGACGATGGGACCGAAAAACAGTCCCAGGCGCTTCAGGGTCAGTACCTCGAACAACTCCTCGAAGGTGCCGCTGCCGCCGGGCAGCGAGATCACTGCCTGCGAATTCTCCAGCATGCGATGCTTGCGTTCCCGCATGTTGGAGACCACATCCAATTTACTCAAGGCCTTGTGGCCGTGTTCCACCGAATTGAGAAAACCCGGGATCACCCCATGCACGTGTGCGCCCGCCGCCAGTGCGGCATCCGCCATG
>DATDPS010000138.1:0-14558 GCA_035292625.1 Lysobacterales bacterium
GCGTCGGTTGCGGGATCAAGCAGCAACGGGGCCAGGTCGTTCCAACCGAGGGGAAGGTCGCGGTTGAAAACGGCGCGCTTTTCCCTGGGCGTGAAAACCCGGAATACTTCGGCTTCGGACGCCAGGTCCGAGCGGGCGGCCAGCACGCGCAGAAAGCGGCCCCATTTGACGTGGGTGACGTAATTTGCCGGAAGTCGTGCCAGCGCTGGCGGCACGAGGCGCCTGAGGCGGTTGTAGGGTAACTCCCGGTACCAGGCATAGCCTGCAAAAAGCTCGCCGGACCCTTCACCGCTCAGAACCGACTTCACCGCGGCGGAGGCCAGCTCCGCCAGCCGCAACTGAACGATGGACGGGAAGGACAGGGTTGGCACGTCCTGGTGAAACATGGCTTTCGAAGCCAAACGCGGAACGTCACGCGCGCGGAACTCCACTTCGTGATGCTCCGAACCGATATGCTCCACCATGGCCTGCTGGTATGGCCGCTCGTCCGACTCCGGCGCCTCCGGGAACACCACGGAAAAAGTCTTGAGGCGGTACCCGCAGAGCCTCGAAGCCGCCGACGCCACCAGCGAGGAATCGAGGCCGCCGCTGATGAGCAGGCCGACCGGCACGTCGGCCTGCAGGTGAGAGGCGACTGCGGCGTCCAGCAGGGACTGCAGTTCCTCTGCATACTCCCCGTCCTTTTTGCGGGTCGCGGCCGGCTCGAAGACAAAGCGCCAGAAGGGCTGGCACGACACACTATCTTCCTGCCACAGCAGGCAGTGGCCAGCCGGAAGTTTCTGCACACCCTTGAAGCAGGTCCGTGGCGCGGGGACATAACCAAAGCCCAGGCAGGTGTCGATACCGCAGAAGTCCGGCTCGGCCTGATGGCCTGCGGCGAGCAGCGCCTTTATTTCCGAAGCGAACATGAAACTGGACTCGCGTTGCGCGTAGTAGAGCGGCTTCATCCCGCAGCGGTCCCGCGCCAGCAGCAGGCGGCGGCGCGGTATGTCCAGCACCGCCAGCGCAAACATGCCATCCAGCCGCGGCAGGAAGCCGGGACCCATCTCTTGGTAGAGATGAACCACGACTTCGGCATCCGAGTTGCTGCGAAAGCGGTGGCCGCGCTGCTCGAGTTCGCGCCGCAGTGCCCGGTGGTTGTATATCTCGCCGTTGATGATGACATGTACGCAGCCATCCTCGCTGGCAATGGGTTGCCCGCCGGTCTCCAGGTCGATGATGCTGAGGCGGCGGAAGACCAGTCCGGCACCCATCTCGGGCACCAGCAACTGGCCGGTGCCGTCCGGCCCCCGGTGCACCAGTGTTTGACCCATCCGCTGCAGCACCTCCCCGAGTTCGTCCGGGTCGCAATGGCTGCCGCTCATTCCTGCAATTCCACACATGGATGCAACACACCGGGGGATTCGTTTCAGGTGCGTGAAGAATAAGGTCTGGGCCGGCTCCTGTCACCCGCCCTTACCGCCCCGCGAACATAAGCGCGTCTGCTCCGGACTGCTACGTGTGATTCCGGTTGACGATTCGCTTCACCGCCCTTCCATGTCCCATCGCCGCAAGCCATGACTTTGTGCACAACTGTCACCGCCGGACCCACTCTAATGTCGTTGACACAATAACGTAACCATTTGCTTTGCACTTGCGTCAAACCCGGAAGTGGACTGGAGGAGTCATGGGCATTACCGAGAAGGCGGTTTCCAATCCGGCGGGTGTGGCTGTTGCAGTCGCCATCGTCACTGTGTTTGGGTTTTTCAGCCTGTTCAATTTACCCGTCCAGCTTTTCCCGGATATCGATCTACCACAATTGAGTGTGCAAGCCAATTGGCGCGCTGCTTCTCCGCGCGAAGTCGAAGCGGAGTTGCTCGAGCCGATGGAAGAGGTGCTGCAGGGGCTGCCCGGGATGCAGACGCTGGAAGCCAATGCCTTCAATGGCGGCGCCTTCATCAACATGCAGTTCAACCTGGACACCGACATGCAGGCAACGCTGATGGACGTTATCGGCCGTCTGAACCGCTTGCCTCCGCTGCCGGTGGATGCTGATCCGCCGGTCGTGCAGTTGGGCGGTCAGGGCACTGCCAACCAGTCCCTGACCTGGTTCTTTGTGCAAAAGCTGCCCGGCACCCCCGGCGAATTGTCCGACTATGCGCGCCGGGTCGAGGACATCATCAAACCGCGGCTGGAATCCATCGAGGGGGTCGCGGGCGTGGAGATCCTGTCCGGCGCCCCGGAAGAACTGCAGATCGTGATCGATCCCTACCAGGCGGCTGAACTGGGCCTCAGCCTGACGGACATCGCGGCCAGGGCCAGCCAGAGCGCCGATGTCTCCGGTGGCTTCGTCAATGTCGGCCGGCGGCAATACACCTTGCGATTCGAGGGCCGTTATGACATCGATCAGCTGCGCAACCAGTTACTTGAGTGGCGCGAAGGCCGTCCCGTACGGCTGGGTGACATTGCCTCGATCAAGGTGGCAAGGGGAACCCGCAACGACATCGTGGTGCAGAACGGCAACCCGGCCATGGGCGTGCGAATCGACCGCCAGAACGGCGCCAATGTCCTGCAGGCGCTGACCGAGGTCAAGACGGTGGTGGCCGAACTGCGTGCCGGCCCCCTGGCTGAGCTGGGGCTGGGTATCGAGCAGTCCTTCGACGCTTCGGTGTTCATCAAGCGTGCTGTCAACATGGTCACCAGCAACCTGTTGCTCGGCATCCTGCTGGCCGTGGGTGTGCTATGGTGGTTCCTGCGCGACGTGCGCGCCACCGCCCTGATCGCCACTGCCATTCCCGTCTCTCTGCTGACCACTTTCGTGGTGCTGCAATTGACCGGGCACACCCTCAATGTCATCTCCCTGGCCGGCCTGGCATTCGCCGTAGGGATGGTGCTGGACGCCGCCATCGTGGTGGCGGAAAACATCGTGCGCTTGAGGGAGCGTGGCGATGTGCCATTCGTGGCGGCATTGAAAGGAACCGGGCAGGTCAAATCCGCCCTGTTGGCATCCACCACGACCACGGTGGCGATTTTTTTGCCCGTGCTGTTCCTGGAAGATGTCGAGGGCCAGCTGTTTGCCGACCTGGCGCTGACGATCGCCATCGCGGTAGTGGCTTCATTGCTGGTGGCCCTCACCGTGCTGCCGGCTGTAGCCGGCAACTGGCTCAAACCGCATAAACTCAGCCGCGAACATGCGCCCGCCTGGTCCGGGCTGATCCGCCGCCTGATGCTGGCCAGCAGTACCCCGTTGCGACGGCGGGCGATTGTATCCAGCCTGCTGGCCGCTCCACTGTTGCTGACCTGGCTATTGTTTCCGCAACTGGACTACCTGCCGCCAGTGAAGCGCGACGCGGTGGATGCCTTCCTGCAACTGCCGCCGGGCGCGACCTGGGAAGCCAAGGAAAAGGAAATCGTCAACAAACTGGTGGAGCGACTGCAACCCTATATGGATGGTGAACGCGAACCGGCACTGAAGAATTATTACATCTGGTTTTTCCCCGGCGGCGGCACCATCGGCGCACGGGTCCTGGATCAATCCAGAGTCAAGGACCTGGAACTGATCATGCGCGACGAAATCATGGTCGGCATCCCGGACTTCCGCGGCTTCGCGGCGCAAGGCGACCTGTTCGGCGGCTTTGGCGGCGGCCGGGACATTGCCGTGCATATGCAGTCCGCTGACGAGTCCGGCCTGATGCTGGCCGCCAAAGCGGGCGAGCAAAAACTGATGAACACATTTCCGGGCGCCAATGTGCAGGCATTTCCGCCGCCCGAACTGGCGGAGCCTGAGCTGCGCATCCAGCCAGTCGATTCGCGTATAGCCGAGGTTGGCTGGAATCGTCAGGACCTGGCACGCATTGTCCGCACGCTGGGCAATGGCCTGTGGTTGGGTGAGTATTTCAATGGTGAAAACCGCATGGACATCATTCTCAAATCCGCGGAGTGGCAAACGCCGGAGCAGTTGACGACCACGCCACTGATGACACCGGCGGGTGAAGTCGTGCCCTTGGGCGAACTGGTGAAGGTCACCGGTACCACCGGCCCCGGACAGATCCGGCGCGTGAATGGGCGCCGCACCGTATCGCTGGCCGTCAGCCCGCCGGAAAACATGTCGCTGGAGACCGCCGTGTCGATGATCCAGGAGGGCGTGGAGCCTGGACTGAAGGCCGCACTGCCGGCCGACGGCAGCATCATTTACGGCGGTAGCGCGGACAGTTTGCAAGAAGCCATCGTGACCATGAGTAAGAACTTCGCCATGGCCCTGCTGGTCCTGTTTCTGCTGATGGCGGGCCTGTTCCGTTCCCTGCGTGACAGCGCCATCGTGGTGCTGACCATTCCCCTGGCGGGGGTGGGCGGCATCATTGCCCTGCGAGCCCTCAACCTCTTCACCTTCCAGCCCATGGACCTGCTGACCATGATCGGCTTCATCATCCTGCTGGGACTGGTGGTGAATAACGCTATCCTGCTGGTTGATCAGACCCGTCAGGCAGAGCGGGATGGCATGGGCCGCGAAGCAGCGATGGAGCATGCCCTCACGCTGCGTATGCGGCCCATTTTCATGAGCACATTCACCACTATTTTCGGCATGCTGCCGCTGGTCCTGCTGCCCGGTGCGGGCAGCGTCATATACCGCGGCCTGGCAACAGCCATCGTGGGCGGCATGGCCTGCAGCCTGATTTTCACCCTGTTGATGCTGCCCAGTCTGTTGCTGATGGGCGTAAAACAAACAGTCCGTGATTCCCTGGCAGCACAACCCGCCAGGAAACCCCTGGAATCCGTCGCCTGACCGAGGATCGCGCCATGCACAGAACACCCTTCCTTTTACTCCTCCTCTGCGCACCAATCGTGGGCTGGAGCCAGGCACCCCCGCCTGCCCCGGTCACCGTCGAACTGGCAAGGCAGGACACCTGGTACGCCTCGCTGTGGGTATCCGGCACCGTGGTCAGCCAGAACGACGCGCGCATCGCCGCCGAAACCGACGGCCGCATCACCTGGGTGGCCGAAGTGGGCCGCCGCATTGCCGCCGGTGAGCCAGTGGCCCGGATTGACGATGCCGACCTGCAGTTGGCATTGAGCGACAACCAGGCCCGGCTGGAAAGCCTGCGTGCCCAGCACCGCTACCAGCAAAGCAATCTCGAGCGCCTGGACCAGCTGGCTTTGAGCAATAACGCCGCCGCAAACCAGTTGGATGAAGCCCGTGCCCAGCTGGAAATGTCCACGCAGGAAATCCGCCGCGCCGAGATTGCGCTGGCCCAGACGCAGCGGCGCATCGGCCAGACCCGGGTTTTGACTCCGTTCCCGGCCGTGGTGGTTGAACGCCTCATCCAGGTCGGGGAGTTCGTCAATCGCGGCGCCCAGGTGGCCCGCCTGGTCGATACCGAGAGCCGTGAAATTCGCGCACAGGCTCCCT
Organism: Lysobacterales bacterium; assembly: GCA_035292625.1. Taxonomy (GTDB): domain Bacteria; phylum Pseudomonadota; class Gammaproteobacteria; order Xanthomonadales; family SZUA-36; genus SHZL01. The sequence continues at coordinate 5,387 of DATDPS010000138.1, forward strand.
TGTCCGTGGCTGGCTTTGTGCGTGAAGGGCTGGAGGTTTCAGTCGAACACCAGGGCCGGGAGATACTCAGCCCGGTGGCGCATGTCATACCGGTGGGCGACGAACGCTCACGCATGTTTGAAATACGCATTGCCGCGAAAGACCCGGCCTGGGTGGTTGGCAGCCCCGTGCGGGTGGCCCTGCCCAGCAGCGACCCGCGCGAACTGGTGGCCATTCCGCGCGATGCGCTGGTGCTGCGCGGATCCGAGGTGTACGTACTGTTGGTGACAGCGGAAAACACGGTAGAGAAAATCACCGTAGCAACCGGCGCCGGCTTCGGCAGCATGGTGGAGGTGATCGGTGATGTTGCCGATGGAGACCGGCTCGTGGTGCGCGGCGCTGAGCGTCTGCAGCCAGGCCAGGCAGTGGTTGTCGCCGATAATGAGCAAAGCTGAAATGGAATTGCGCACTGCTCCCTGATCAGTTTCTGGGCTGCAATTCCATCATAGCGCGCCGGTCCGGTGGCGCCTTCCCGCCACCGGACCGTTTTTTTGATATGACAGTTTCAGGCTGTTCCGCGGTGATCCAGCCAGTACTCGATACCCCGGGTATTCAAAATTACATCCATTTGCAGAAACCCCACCAGCCGTTCCTGCGACATGTCCACGCCATGCGCCCGAGCTGACTGCAGCAGCCAGTCCAGCATGCCGGTTTCAATTTCCTGCCGGCGGGTGGGCGAACGGGCGTATCGTTCAGCCAGTTCAACCAGTTTGCGAATACCCCGGATCATGTCTTCAGCCAGCCGCCAGGTATCGCCGACCCGGCCAAAATGGGTCAGGTACATGAATCGGGGTGATTGCTCCATCAGCAGGTTTACCGAGGCAATCAATGCCTGCGGATCGAACTGCACCGGGGTGGTGGCGGGAAAAATGAACGGGCCCCGAACGGTGTCCAGCTGCCGGTACGAGATACCGAAGGTGTCGCCGGTGAACCAGCCACGGGTCTGCTGGTCCCAGATGCAGAAATGGTGCCTGGCGTGTCCAGGCGTGTCGCGAAACAACAATTCCCGGTTGCCTACGGTCAGCGTGTCACCGTCCTGCATGATCCTCACCCGTTCCTCTGGCACGGGAACCAGGTGGCCATATTGGGCATCGTAGACCTCATCGCCATAAACAGATCGCACACCGGCCTCAAGCTGGGCGGGATCCACCAGGTGGCGCGCGCCGCGGGGATGAACCACCAGGGTGGCTTCCGGCAGCGCCTTCATCAGGGTACCCGCCCCGCCAGCGTGGTCCAGGTGCACATGGGTGACGATGATATGACTGACTTCCTGCGCATGTCGTCCCCGGCGCTCGAGCGCACCGAGAATCTGGCTGGCGCTGGAATTGCAACCCACTTCGATCAAGGCCACCTGGCGGGGGGTTTCGAGCAGGTAGCAGGCAGCCATTTCCCGGCGCAACAAGCCGCTGTCTACAGCAATGATCCCGCCACCATATTCGCGCGCTGTGATTGTCATTCCCGTGACACCTTTACACCACTGCCTGCCATCTGTCGCGCCACCTGTTGCGCCCGTGTCGATTTATAATGACCGGAACCGGGCCGGAGAATCTGGAATATACCGCATAGATTTCCGGACTGAGACGGAAAATCGCACCAAGGCCTGTTAACGGGTCCTGATCACCCCTCACCACCTTGCAGGCCAGGAAAGCCTCCCAATGAGCGGATTTGAGCAGATCACAGGACGGTATTGGCCCCGCTGCCCTGGCGGCCTCAGGGTCACACTGCTCGCGTCCCTGCTGCTGGCAAATCCTGCCATGGCAGACACCCTGAAGATCAGCGTGCGGGGCCTGCAAGAACCCCTGCAGAGCCAGATCAGCAGCCGCGTCGCAAGCCACAATGTCAGCAACGATATCAAGCTTTCGCCCCGCCGCCTGCGGCAGAGCGTGGCCAGCGCCGAACGCGAAGTCAAGCGCGCGCTCTATCCATTCGGCTTTTACCACGCCGTGGTAACCAGCACGCTTGAAGCGCGCGGTGAAAATGCCTGGCAGCTCGATCTCCAGGTCGATCCCGGTCCACCCGTCACCATCAGCGCCGCCCTGGTGGAGCTCTTGGGCGAAGGCGCCCAGCTGCAGGAATTACGCCGCTGGAAAAAGCGCTGGCCGCTGGTGGCAGGGCAAATCCTCGACCAAACGGTGTGGGAAGCGCAAAAGCAGTCCGCTTTGGAGTTGGCCGAAGCGGCAGGTTACCTGGGCGCCGCGTTCACGCAACACAGTATCGAGGCAGACCTCGAACGCAACGAAGCCCGCATCCTCCTGTCCCTGGAGACCGGGCCGCAGGCGGTCATGGGCAGCGTCACCTTCGAGCAGGATGCCGTCGACCCGGAGGTGCTGGAGTCGCTGCCAAGATTCAAGCCGGGCCAGGCTTACGATTCCTGGCTGCTGGAAAAATTCCGCCTGGATATCTGGCGCACCGGCTATTTCAAAGACGTGGAGATAATCGAACAGCGCCGCCTCGAAGAAAGCCCGCCGCGCGTAAACCTCCTCGTGAAAGCCGAAGGCAGGAACCGCAACACTTACCAGGGCAGTCTGGGCTACGGCACCGATAGCGAGATCAGGACGCAAATCCTGTGGACGCGGCATCTGCTCTCCAGCCGGGGTGACAGCCTGGACACGGGCTTGGGCTGGCAACAAAGAAACAAGGAGTATTCCTTCAAGAGCATTTACCGTTTGCCGCGGCGCGTAAACCAACGGAAATTCTGGGTTGCCGAAGCATACATAAGCAGGGAAGACGAGGAATTTGCATTCAAACCCCATGACGACGAGCCCGAATTCATCGAGCTGACGAACGGCGATGTCACTGATTACTCCCTCAAGCTGGGCAACCTGGTGGTGCGCGACCTGGCGAAAGGCTATCAGCAAATCTTCGAAACCTGGTATGCGCAGTACGCCCTGGAAAAAAACACCTTCAGCTTTCGCCAGGTCACCGGCAGCGAGCAAGACGGTGAATTGCTGCGGGCCGCTCTTGATCCCTTCCGTACCACCGACAGCTCGATTGCCCTGGGCATCAACTGGGACTGGCCGGTTATTCGCGGCAAAGCCTTCCGCACCTACGGACACCATGAGCGCGCATGGATATTCACCGCCAACGAGGCCTGGGGTTCGGGGCTTGAATTCACCCAGGCCTATCTGTCGTCCAACTGGACCCGGCTGCTCGCCAGGCGGTGGAAACTGTTGCTGCGCGGCGAAATCGCGTATTCGGATGCAAAAACACGGGACATGCAACTGGACATCAACGGGCAACTGCTCGATCTGTCCGTGACCGAGCTCCCCAGCCTGTACCGCTTCAAGACCGGTGGCAGCCGCACGGTGCGGGGTTATGCGTTTGAATCCCTGAGCAACAACGGCATTGGATCCAACCATATCGTGACGGCCAGTGCTGAAATCGAATGGAATTTCCGTGAGGATTGGTCCGCGGCGGTATTTTACGACCTGGGCAACGCATTCAATCACTGGAACCAGGCCGATCTGAAACAAGGCGCAGGCGTGGGCATACGCTGGTACAGCATTGCCGGGCCCATTCGCCTGGATATTGCCCAGGCGCTTGCCTACGACGGCCACCCCTGGCTGATTCACTTCACCATCGGTACCCCACTGCTATGATCCGCCGCCGCATCGCCAGGCTGTTCCTGCCCGCCTTCCTGGTGCTTTTCCTGACGGCCGTCCTGGCCTGGCTGCTGCATACCGAACCGGGAGCCCGCTGGCTGTGGTCCCGGGCCAGCGCGTGGGTGCCGGGTGCATTGCACTCTGCCGAAGTGAGCGGCAACCTGCAGTCCGGCCTGATCTTGCGTGAAGTGGTGTTTGAAAATGAATCTGCCAAAGTGCAGGCTGGAAAGGTACGGGTGCAGTTGGCTGTGGACCTGTTTCCACCTGCTCTGGCTGTCGAGTCGCTGGCCGCGGACCAGGTGCGGATTCACACCCTTGCTGCCGTCGATACGCCAGGCGGCAACAGCCGGAAGCACTCCCTGTCCGCCCTGGCATTGCCCTTCCCCATCCACTTTGGCCGTGTGCAGGTCGAACACCTGGTGCTGCTGGATGACAGTGAGGCGCCGGCCTTCGATGCCCGTTCCGTGTACTTCAGCGGCCGCTGGCATGAGAAGCTGAGCAGCCCGGACGCCGGCTTGCAGCTTTCAGCCAAAGCCCTGCAATGGCCGGTCGGGAATGCCACAGCCGGCGTGCAGCTGCAGGCGGTGAATGCCCGCTTCACCGGCACGCCGCAGCGTTACCAGCTGGTAGCCGACGCGACCCTGCAGCTTGAAGGGCTGCCACCCGCGAAGCTGCTGGTCCAGGCCGCAGGCGATACGCGTGGAATGCGGCTCGACAGCCTGCAGCTGGGCAACGATATCGCCCGGCTGCAAGCCAGCGGAACCCTGGCATGGGCCGATGGGCTCCAGCTAAAACTGGCCAGCGCTGTCGAGAGCCTGGATCTGCGCCCCTGGTTTGCAGACTGGCCAGGGGACCAGCCGTTGCATGGCATGTTGGCCGCCGGCTGGCAGGGCGGGCGGATCGAGTTTGAAAATGTCGACCTGAGTGCCGGGGACAGCGGTTTCCAGTTTGCTGGCAAAGGCGTATTCGACCCCGCGCTGGATACCCTCACCGCCGAACTCGACTGGACTTCCCTGAACTGGCCACTGGGCGCGAGCCAGGTGGCCTTCCGCAGCGATCGTGGCCGGATGCGAGTGACCGGCCGGCCGGATCAATGGACCATGGCTGGCACCCTGGATCTCCAGGGGGGTGACTGGCCGCGCGGTGTGCTCACGCTCACCGGCAAGGGTAACCGCGAATCAGCCGCTTTGAATATCGAGCAAGGTCAGGTATTGGGCGGACACCTGGCCGGTGAGTTCAATTATCAATGGACCGGACACCAGCCCTGGTCCGCCCGCATCCAGGCAGAGGCCCTCGACATAGCGCCGCTGGCCGGCGCATATCCTGGCACCCTCAGTGCCACCGTGAGTGCCGCAGGCCAGGCTGAGCCCCTGCAGGTGGACATGGACATCGAGGAATTGCATGGCCGTATCCGCGGCCAGCCGGTGCAGGCGAAAGGCGGGCTCGCCTTCGCCGCCGGGCAGATCCACGCACGGGATCTGCGGTTGGTTTCCGGCGCATCCCATGTGCTGCTCGATGGCAGTGCCAGGGACCAGGAAGGCATCCGTTTCAGCGGTCACATCGAATCGCTGGCCAGCTTTGTTGAAGGTGCCGAAGGGAGCCTCAGCGGGGAGGGGCGGCTTTCACTCGATCCCGGGCACCCGCTGATCACGCTCGATCTGCAGGGTCAAAACCTGCGCTGGGGCCGCTGGCGCGCGGACGCGATTGCAGCGACGCCTCAAGGGGGGGAAGAAAAGTCCGCAGGCCGCATCGATATCACCGGCCTGGTGGTGAATGAGAGGGTGTTTGAAAAACTGTCCCTGAAAGCCAGTGGCAGCACGCCCCTGGAACTACTGGAATTCGAAGCACGCGCGGGCGATACGCAGTTGCAAGCCCGCCTGGCCGGATCGATTCTGCACTGGGCCGAACCATCGAGCACCAAGTGGAGTGGTCGCCTGGAAGCTATGAGCGTGAATCATCAATCCTTTGGGTCCCTCGTGCTGGAGCGCCCCGTAAACGTCAGCTTCGGGGCCGCTGCCGTGCAGTTGGAACCCGCCTGTTTCAGGGGTTCAGCGAATGGCATCACCTGCTTCGACGCCGTTTGGAACGCTGGCGGAACCCTGCTGGCAAACGCCAGCCTGGACTCCGTTTCCCTCAACCTGGTGCGACTCTACCTGCCTGCCCAAATGGATTTTTCGCAAAGAATGAGTGGCGAAATCCACTGGCTTGAAGCCCCGGGTGAACAAACCTCGGCGGATGTGCGCATCGAGCTTTCTCCCGGTGTGATCACTGCCGCTGACGGCGCCGCCGAATTGAACACCGGCCCCGGTGTTTTTGCCTTCAAAATCCAGCACGGCCAGCTTTTGGCCGGCGACCTGGATGTGTCCCTGCCCGGAGCCGGCCGCATCGATGCGGATTTCAACTTGCCTGACATCTCGCAGGGCGCGAATTCGCCGCTGGCAGGCCGTGTTGAGGTGATGCTCGACAACATCGAACCGTTTGCAGACTGGATCCCGGCGCTGGACAGCCTTGCCGGACACCTCAGTGCGGAGCTGCACGTCGCCGGCACGGCGGCTGATCCCGCCTTGACCGGCTACGCCACGCTGGTCAGGGGACGGGTTGGCCATGCGGCCAGCGGTGTCACCCTCAGCGATATCCAACTGGCCGGCGCGGTGTATGAAACGAACCACACCCAGCTCAACGGCAGTTTCACCTCGGGCGCGGGCAGGGGCCGTCTCAAAGCTGAAGTGAAGTTCGATAAAATTCTCAAACCCGAAATATCGCTGGAATTCACCGGCCAGGACCTGACCCTGGTCAACGTGCCGGACATGACGGTCAAGGCAAACCCGGACTTGAGGGTGAAATGGCGGGACGGCGCTGTGGAGCTGGATGGCAGCATCCTGATTCCTTCGGCACGCATTTCACCGCGCTACCTTCCCACCACCAACGCCGGTGAGAGCCCGGACCTGGTCGTAGTGTCAGGCGAAAAGCCGCTCAGGCGCGAAAGCGCGATCGACTCCTCCAGGCTGCGCGTCAACGGCAACGTGGTGGTCGAGCTGGGCCAGGATGTTACCGTGTCCTTCGAGCGGGCGAAAGCGCGACTGAGTGGCAAGTCAACGTTCAGCTGGAACGACCAGCTGATCCCCGTGGGCGATGGCGGCTACACGGTGAGTGGAAAAATTTCCGCCTACGGACAGCGGCTTGAAGTGGCGGAAGGCCGCGTGAACTTTCCCCGCGTCCCGGCCAATAACCCCCACTTGAACATTACCGCCGAGCGCCAGATTTATGGCAATGTACGAGTCAAGAAAGCCGGGGTTCGCATCACCGGCACGTTGAAACGCCCCGTAATGGAAACCTATACCTCGCCGGCCACCACCGAGGAGCGGGCGCTTGCCCTGCTGGTAACGGGACATGATTTTGATTATGACCAGGGTGTCGGTGCGGTCGAAGTTGGCTTGTACATCGCGCCCAAGTTATACGTGAGCTACGGCATTGGCCTGTTTGAGCCGCAAAGCGTGATCAGCGTCCGCTACGATCTCAAGCATGGCTTCGGCATCAAGGCGACCTCCGGCCAGCGCGAGACCGGCGCTGACATCAGTTACACCATCGAGCGCTGATCAGCGGGATTTTCTGTACCATGGCCTGCACATGAACCCAAGGCTGCCAACGCCACCATGCGCCTGACGCCTTACCTGACGGGACTCCTGAGCATCGCGCTGTGCCTGGCAGCCGGAGCCGCGCTCGCCCTGGATGCCTCGACCGAAGAAGCTGCCACTGCGGCGCAGCGCCTGCCTGTGCCCAACTGGGACCGTGAACTGGCGCTGCAAACCGCCGTCCTCGGTGCTGATGAGGCCCGGCTGCAGCACTGGTATGGTCTGGCGCGGTCAGGTGAAACCGCGGCATTATTCCAGTCGGTCGCTGACTTCAGCCGAGCGACGGGCGTGTCCGCGCCAGTCCGCGAGCAGCAGTTGTTCCTGTTCGTCCAGGGACTGGCGGATTTTTCCCCTGAACTCATGCCGCTCGAGGTGCTCGATTACCTCGCCACCTGGCCGGTTCAAACCTGGGTGGCACACGAGGAAAGCGTGGCCAGCGCCGTGCCCCTGTTCAATATCCCCGCGGCCGTTGCGGGCCTGCGTCATGCCGTGGAATTCCAACAGGCTGAACGGCGCGCGGCAAAGCTGCTGGCCACTCTGGCGGATAAAGACGCGGAACGCGCCGCGGACCTTTGGCTGGAGGCTTACCTGGCCGGCTCTGCTTCTGAACAAAAGGGGTTTTACAGTGCCCTGGATGACGCTACTCCCGGGCAACTTGAGCAACTGGGCAAAATGGCACGGGAAGGCATGGCGACACAAGCCGGGCTGGTAGCGGTGGCTGGCCGCGCCGCCCTGGCCGCGCAGGACCGTGAAGCCCTGCAGCAGATCCTGCAAACAGCCCGCGGGCCCGGGCTCGCGCCCATCCTGCGCAACAGTGTGGAAATCCTCCCGGCACTGGAGCGGGCTGTGCTGTTGCTGAACGCAGCCGAGACCGCGCCGGCGGAAAACACCGCCCTGGCCATAGCCCTCCTGGCCCCGGGTTTGCAGCAAAACCAGCAAGTGACCGAGAGCCTGTTCGATTTGTTGGCGGATCCTGCATTGGGAGCATCTGCCGGCCTGGCCCTGTCCCATTACACCAGCGCCACGGTGCGGCAGCGCCTGCTGGAACTGGCTGCTGGCGGCGACCTGGCAGCGAAACGCGCGCGCCTTGCACTTGCCGCGCAGCCGTCCGGAGCAGGTCAATGAACCGCGCGCTGGCAGCCCTGCTGATGCTCCTGGCCACCGCTACGGCACAGGGCCAAGTGGCCCGCATTGCGCAGTGGGTGGAAGATGCTCCGGCCACTGATAATGACAAGATCGCGCTGGGCTATCCCGTGCCCATTCCGGTCGACACCCCCCTGCCCTTCGATGGCTTTCGCAGTTACTCAGGCTTGCACACCCGTCACCAGGACCTGGCCGCTACCACGCCCTGGGTGCACCCGGCGGCAGCTGGTAAGACACATGCCGGCCGCACCATCTGGGCTTACCGGCTGGGTGATGCGGATCTCCTCACCCGGCGCGGCGTGCCTGAACCGGCCATGCTGACCAATGGCGGCATCCATGCGCGCGAATGGCAGAGCCCTGAAACGGTGACCGGCATCATGGAGCTGCTGGTCGAGCAACAAGGCGATCATTTTCTCTACAGCTATTTGCGCGACAACGTAAATGTGATACTGGTTCCGGTGCTGAACGTCGACGGTTTCCTGCAAACGCAGCGTTACCCGGAGAGCAGCTGGCTCAGCACGGACCCAAGCGATCCCGCGGCTGCACCCCGTGACGGACGCATGCGGCGCAAGAACATGCTCCTTGCCGATGAAGATTTACTCAGCCAGGACGACCACCTCAACGGGGTGGACCTCAATCGCAACAATCCGCCTTACTGGAACACCAGCCCGGGCGACTCATCCGGCGACGTGCAGAGCCTGGTCCACCACGGCGCTGCGCCCGGGTCCGAACCTGAAATCGACGCACTCGATACAG
>DATDPS010000139.1:0-8379 GCA_035292625.1 Lysobacterales bacterium
TTGCGTCAACGCGCTCAGGGCGAAGGCCAAAAGCATGGCCAGGCCGACGGATGGGAAGTACACGTAGCGTTCGGCAAAATGGGGGCCCGACTCCCCTGTGCCTAAAATCCGGGTAGCAGGCAACATGGCGAGGTAGAAAAAAGCCAGTCCTGCAGCCAGACCGTGACGCTTGCGCCTGAGTTGAATCAGGGCGGCCAGGACCAGCGCCAGGTTAAGCGCCGCATAGCCCACCAACACGAGTGTCGGGGGCCCTGCGTAGCTGAGCCGGAGGGGGTAGGGCCAGGCCACGACTTTCAGCCCCTCGCCAAAGACCCCGGCAACCCTGAGAAAGGTTTTGGCACCCGGAAGCCTGATCTGGTCGAGCATCTCCGAAAATTCTTCACCCCCTGCTACCTGGGTCGGATCACCCCCGGCAGCTTGAGCTGCATCAGCCAACTCGGGCGGAAACAGCGCGTTGGCCCGCAAGATGAGGTACACGGCGAGCGGGATGGTCAGCCACAACACGGGAAGGCATTTGCGCAGCCGTGCGAGCAGCGTATCCGGTGTAACCATCAGGATCAGCATGACAGCGAGGCCCGGAATCACGATGGCGTTTTCCTTCACCAGCAAAGCCAGGAAGTATGTGACTGCCAATCCAGACCAGCCCCGGCTCGGATGCATGTCCAGGTGATGCAGCAGCCACCACAATCCTGCGAGGCAAAACAAGGCCACCAGGATGTCGGAGCGGTTGAATACCGAGTTGACCACCTCGGCGTGAATGGGATGCACGGCGAAAACCAGCGCGGCCAGCAAGGCACAGAGATCGGACGAAGGATGCTGCCTGCCAGTCCGGCGCAACAGGAAACGGAGAAACCCAAACAGCAGCAAGGTCACCAGCAGGTGCTGAAAAATGTTGCTCAGGTGGTAGCCTTGCAGCCAAGCCCCGAATACCCGGGTCTCCAGCGACAACTGCAACAGTAAAAGCGGCCTGTAGAGGCCGATGTTGGCACCAATCGGGGCCCAAACATCATGGGTAAAGATGTACTGCAGGCTATCGAGCTCGGGCGCGCGTCCGGGCCCGGCGAACGCATTGTCGTCGAGCACCAGTCTGTCCGGCCAGGCATTTGCAAATGCCAGCAGGGTCACGCAAGTGAGCATGGCCAACGGGATGGCTGCAGCCAGGAACCCGCTGTTCTCCGAGGACCGTCCATTCTTCAGGTTCATGGGATATTCTAACTACCTAATCACTATCGGTCATCCGCCCAATATATGTCCTGCCGGGTTCCTCGACCTGACCCGCATTTTGCACGGGTTAAACGAACTCCACCACCAGGTCGCCTTGTTCCACCAGGGCCCCCGCCTGCAGGTGCACGGCCTTGACCTCACCGGACACCGGCGCGGTGATGGTGGTTTCCATTTTCATGGCCTCGATCACGAACAGGGGCTGGTCCTTTTCCACCCGCTCACCTGCGGTAACCTGCACGGAGGCCAGGCGTCCCATCAACGGCGAACCGATTTCGTTGTCCTCGACGGCCTTGCGGTGCGCCGCCGTTTTCCGTGCGGCCGAGGCGTCGGGAACCTGCACGCTGCGCGTCTGCCCGTTGAGCTCGAAGGAGACCTTGCAATTGCCGTTGTCGTCCGGTTTCGAGCGGTAGATGTAGCGGATGGAGATGGTCTTTCCCTGCTGCAGCTTGACCAGGATCTCCTCGCCCTGTTGCATGCCATAGAAAAACGCCGGGGTGGGCAGGTAGTCGATTTCACCGAAGGTCTGCTGGTACTGATGGAAATCGCGGAAGACTTTGGGGTACATCTTGAAGCTCAGGAAGTCGAGCATGCTGGTGTTCTCGTCGAACTCCTGCTGAAAGGCGGCATACTCAGCATCGAAATCCACCGGTGGCAGACTGGCACCCGGTGCAGCGGTCAGCGCTTCCTTGCCTTTCAGGACCAACCTGGACAGCTCCGGTGGAAAACCGCCCTCGGTCTGTCCCAGTTGTCCGCTGAACAGGTCAACCACGGAATCGGGGAAGGCCAGCGTATCGCCGTGGGCCATCACGTCCTGCTCCGTCAATCCATTCGCGGTCATGAACAGCGCCATATCGCCGACCACTTTGGACGAGGGCGTGACTTTTACGATGTCGCCGAACATTTTGTTGACCACCGCGTAATTCTTCTTGATCTGCTCGAAACGGTGCTCCAGGCCAAGCGAAATAGCCTGGGGGCGGAGGTTGGAGTACTGCCCGCCGGGGATTTCGTGTACGTACACTTCGGCCGTGCCGGATTTCAGGCCGGATTCGAACGGGTAGTAGTATTCGCGCACAGCCTCCCAGTAATCGGCGTAGGCGTTCAGCGAGCCGAGATCGAACCGCTGTTCGCGCGCGTGCCCGGCAAGGACCGCCACCATCGAGTTCATGTTCACCTGCGAGGTCAGTCCGGACATGGAGGCTGTGCACACGTCCACGATGTCGACGCCGTGCTCAATGGCCTTGAGCAGGGTCGCGGCCTGCATGGACGAGGTGTCGTGGGTGTGCAGGTGGATGGGGATGTCGACTGCGGACTTCAAAGCTGGAATCAGCACTTCGGCGGCGTAGGGCTTGAGCAGCCCGGCCATGTCCTTGATCGCCAGCATGTGCGCCCCCTCGTCCTCCAGCCGCCGCGCCATGTCGAGGTAATACTGCAGGTTGTAGCGGTAGCCGGGCTCCATGTTCAGCACGTCGCCGGTATAGCAGATGGCGGCTTCGGCTATGCCTCCGGTGCGTTCGCGCACCACCTGGATGGAGCGCTTCATGCCTTCGATCCAGTTCAGCGAGTCGAAAATGCGGAACACATCGATGCCGTTGTTCCAGCTCTCCTCGATGAACCTGGCGACCAGGTTGTCCGGGTAGGCCTTGTAGCCCACGGCATTGGAGCCGCGGAACAGCATCTGGAACAGGAGGTTCGGCATCACCTCGCGCAGCTGTTGCAGCCGCCGCCACGGGCATTCGTGCAAAAAACGCATGGCCACGTCGAAGGTGGCGCCGCCCCACATTTCCAGCGAGAACACCTGTGGATGGGCTTTGGCGAAGCCCTCGGCGACCGCCAGCATGTCCCGCGTGCGCAAGCGGGTTGCCAGCAGCGACTGGTGTGCGTCGCGGAAGGTAGTGTCGGTGTAGAGGATGTGTTTTTGCTCTTTAACCCAACGGCACAGGCCTTCGGGGCCCTTTTCGAGCAACAAGTTCTTGCTGCCCGGCGGGTAGTGCGCCAGGCGATTGACCGGCGGAATGACGGGCTTGCGAAAGGATTTGTCCGGATCCGCGTGGCGCACGTCCGGGTTGCCGTTCACGATCAGGTTGCCGATGTATTTCAGGGTCTTGGTGGCGCGGTCGAAGCGTTGCCTGATTTCAAACAGCTCGGGGTGTTCGTCGATGAACGCCACGGTGGCCTGCCCGGAAGCGAAAACCGGGTGTTGCAACACGTTTTCCAGGAAACCGATGTTGGTTTTCACGCCGCGGATGCGGAACTCACGCAGCGCCCGCTGGCCGCGCTGGATAGCGCCTTTCAGGGTGCGGCCCTGCGAAGTCAGTTTCACCAGCAGGGAGTCGAAAAACGGCGACACCCGTGCGCCGGTATAAGCCACGCCCATGTCCAGGCGGATGCCAAAGCCACCGGGGCTGCGGTAAGCGATCAGGGTGCCGTAATCGGGTTGGAATTTGTTTTCCGGGTCCTCGGTGGTGATGCGGCACTGGATCGCATAGCCGATGCAGCGAATCTCCTCCTGTGAGCTGATGCCGATTTCCGCGTCACTGAGGCGGAACCCCCGGGCAATCTGGATCTGGCTGCGCACGATGTCGATGCCAGTGACTTCCTCGGTGACGGTGTGCTCGACCTGGATTCGCGGGTTGACCTCGATGAAGTAGATGTTCTCCGCGCGGTCGACCAGGAATTCCACCGTGCCGGCGTTGCTGTAGCCGACATGCCTGGCCAGTGCCAGGGCGTAGCCGAACAGTGCCTGGCGGGTTTTTTCCTTCAGGCCGGAGCTGGGCGCAACCTCCACCACTTTCTGGAAGCGTCGCTGCACCGAGCAGTCGCGTTCGTAAAGATGCACCAGGTTGCCGTGCGTGTCGCCCAGCAGTTGGACCTCGAGGTGCTTGGGCGCCTCGATGAACTTCTCCAGGAATAGCGTATTGTCACCGAAGGCCTTGCCCGCTTCACTGCGGGCTTCGTGGTAAGCGGTTGTGAGTTCGGGCTCCGCGCGCACTACCCGCATGCCGCGTCCGCCGCCGCCGGCGGCGGCCTTGATCATCACGGGGTAGCCCAGGCGCCTGGCTTCGGTGCGGGCGATGTCCGGCGAATCGAGCGGCTGCTGGCTGTCCTCGATCACCGGCAGCCCGGCGGCAACCGCGTTCCGCTTGGCTTTTACCTTATCGCCCAATTGTTCCATGGCTTCGGGGGTCGGCCCGACGAAAATGAACCCTGCTTCGCGGCAGCGCCGGGCGAAGGTCACGTTTTCGGACAGGAAGCCATAGCCCGGGTGGATGGCGTCCACGCCGTTGAGCTGGGCGATTTCGAGGATGGCTTCGATGTCCAGGTAGGGTTTCAGCGGATCGTCATCCTCGCCCACCTGGTAGGCTTCGTCCGCCTTGTAGCGATGGGAGGAAAAGCGGTCTTCGTGGGTGAAGATGCTGACGGTGCGAATGCCGAGTTCGGCCGCTGCGCGCAACACGCGGATGGCGATTTCACCACGGTTGGCGACGAGAATTTTCCTGATGTCCTGGGGCATGGGGCTGAACCTGGTGGAGTCTTGGGGATATTACCTCGATAACGCCGTCAAAGTCCTTTCCGGAATTGAGCACCGCGCCGTGTTGGCCATCGGGATTGTCTGATATCATTCATCCCATGCCACCTGCCCATGCCTGGGCGCGTCAGGCATCTCTTTTTTTACCGTAGGTCAATGGAGGAAGCAACGAGATGAAAGACCAAATAAAAGGCACAGACGACGGTGTCATTTTCTTGCTCAAACCACTTTTATCAGCACTAAGCCTTTCAATCCTGATGTCCGGCGCTGCGTTCGCGGCGGTTTTGGAAGAAATCACTATAACAGCGCAAAAACGGGAACAAAGCCTGCAGGACGTGGGTATTTCCGTAACGGCCTTTACCGGCGACCAGTTGCGTGACCTGGGCATAGAGGAAAGTCAGGAAGTGGCGATGTTCACGCCGGGTGTGCATATCGGCGGCAGCATGGCAGGGCAAAACTCCCAGTTCACCATACGTGGCGTGTCGCAGAACGACTACAACGACATCGTCGAGGCGCCGAACGCGGTGTACGTGGATGAAGGTTACATGGCGTTCGCGCAGGGGCAAACCTTCGCACTGTACGATATCGAGCGGGTGGAAATTCTCAAGGGCCCGCAAGGCACCCTGTTCGGTCGCAATGCGACGGGTGGCCTGATCCACTACATTACCCGCAAACCCACGTTTGAAAACGATGGTTTCTTCAGTGCGACCTACGGCCAGTTCGACACCCCGGCGGACGCAGACCAGTACACGCTGGAGGGCGCCATCGGCGGCGCCATGACCGATACGCTGGCCGGCCGCGTGGCTTTCCGCTACAACAACCAGGACGGATACCTGAAGAATATCTACCCCTTTGCCGAAGTCGGCGCGGCGACTTTCGGCGCTTCCAGCAGCAACTCACCCGGCCCGGGCGCCGGCGCTGACCTGGGTACTGACGACACGTACGGGGCGCGCGGCAGCCTGCTGTTCGAGCCGAGAGATGACATGCGGCTCAGCTTCTCCCTGAACTCGGCGCATTCGAATGTATCGACCAGCCCCTACCAGTCAAAGGCCACCATCGGTGTGCTGGATGCGGACGGTGAGCTGATCAACGTGATCGACGCGGCAGCCGATGAAACGCGGGCATCCATTGCAGCCGACGGTTCCGACGGCGGTTCGGACCAGGGCAATAGCGGATCCATGGGCCCCCCATTCGGACGCCCCGTGCCGGGCGGCGATTTCTTTGGATACGTCGATCCCGATGGCGATGATTTCACCTTCTCCGGCGACTTTGCCTTCCACGAGCAGGGAGACATCGACACCCTGGGCGTGAATGCCCGCTATGAGTGGGATATTTCCGCCGCCATGCAGTTGGTCGCGATCAGCGATTTCAAGGATTTTGAGAAGCAGATGTTCCTGGACGTGGACGCTGCGCCAGTCAACCAGCTGGTGAATTACCAGGGCGCCGATGCCACCACATTCACCCAGGAATTACGCCTCAGCGGTGACACGGACCGCACCAGGTGGGTGGCTGGTTTCTACTACCTGAATATCGACAATCATTCCGACAATGGCCTGAAGGCGCCCGCCAACAGCCTTCCCGCGCTGTTCGGTTTTGGCATGACCGAGCCGGGTATCGACATCGGCGTCGTCGCTGACATGGAAACTGATTCCTACTCGCTGTTTGGCCAGCTCGAGTACGACCTTACGGAACAATGGACCCTGATTACCGGCTTGCGCCTGATTCGCGAGGAGAAGGACTTTGTCATGGACCAGCCGTTCTCCCTTTCCACGGGTACCGACCAGATCAATAACGGCTTTGTCCTGTTCTCCGCCCGCCCGGCGCCGTTTGTGGATGACACCAGCGATGATTTGTGGGCTGGTAAAGTGCAGTTGGACTGGCGTCCGAGCGATGATCTCCTGCTGTACGCGGGCCTCAACCGGGGTATCAAGGCCGGGAGTTTTAACGCCCCCATTCCCGGAGGTTTGCCGTTCCCGGACAGCACAATTCCCTATGACGAAGAAGTGCTTACCTCGTTCGAAACAGGCTTCAAATCGACCATAATGGACGGGCTGGGCCGCTTCAACGGCACGGCTTTTTACTATGATTACAAAGACTACCAGGCATTCCTCTTCACCGGCGTCAGCGGCGTCGTGGTGAATGCTGATGCGGAAACCATGGGCGTTGAACTGGAACTGCAGTTATCGCCCGGGGAAGGCTGGGATATCCTGCTGAGCGCGGCTTATCTCGATGCCACGGTAAAAGACGTGCCGTTTCGAATCGGTTCCCCGTTGCCGCCGGAGGATCGTGACCCAACCTACTCACCCGAACTGCAGGCCGCCGCGCTGGTGCGTTACCAGTGGCCGGCCCTGGGTGGCACCATGGCGGTCCAGGGTGACATGACGTATTCGGACGAGTTCTTCTATAACCTGCGCAACTTCGACGCAGACCAGTTCGATAGCTATGTCCTTATGGGTGCGCGCTTGAGCTGGTACAGTGGCAACGAGGCTTGGGAAACGTCCCTGATCCTCAACAACCTGACGGACGAACGGGCCGGGACCATCGGCTTTGACCTGGCCACGCTGTGCGGATGCAACGAAGTGTCTTACGTCGAGCCCCGCTGGTACGGTGTCAGCGTGAGATATAACTTCTTCTGATGCCAAGCCCACCGTTCGGTGGCGGAAGCAGGAAATGAACAGCCGGCGCTGTAAAGCGCCGGCTGTTCGGCAGGTGGGATCGTACTAGCAGCCTGAACCGCTCTCCGGAGTCCTTCGGTTACCGCTTCGGCGAGAAGTCCGGGACCGGCAGCGAGCCATCCGCTCGCCAGGCACGGACTTTCGCTTCAACCTCTTCCACGCGAGCTTGGTCTGGAGCCAGGTCGTGGCCGAGATACACGGTCTGCGACGGAAACGCGATCGATGCACCGCACTCCTCGATGACTTCCATGACCCGCAACAGGATGTCTTCCCGTATGCCCAGGAATTCCTGCCAGTCGGTTGTCGACACGTAGGCGAACAGCTCGATGTTCAACGTACTGTCGCCGAAGCCGACGAAGCGGACCCGCAGAGGCTCGGGGCACACGCGCGGGTGCCCCAGCAGCAGCTCGCGCAGTTTCGCCAGCATGTAGCGCAGCTGGTCGGGAGTCGTTTCGTAGCGGAGACCAATGACGGCGTTGATCAGCATCCGGTCGCGCCGCGTCAGGTTCACGATCGGCATCCTCGCCAGTACGGAGTTGGGAATGGTCGTGAGCGTGCGGTCGGCTCCGCGAATCCGCGCGGAGCGGATACCAATCGATTCCACCGTCCCGGTCTGGTCGCCGTACTGGCACAGATCACCGATCCGCATTGGCTTGTCCGCGTACAGGTTCATGCCGCCAATCAGATTCTCGATCGTGGGCTGGGCCGCCAGGGCGAGGGCCAACCCGCCTACACCCAAGCCCGCGACGATGCCGTACACCGGCAGCCCCAGCTCGCCGGCTCCGACCACCAGCAACGTAATGCTTCCGACGATCCCCAGCAGCTGCGTGCTCATGCGAATCAGATGGGCATCGATGCTTTGGGGCGCAATGTTCGGTGACGCGATGATCGATTCGGCCAGCACCGATGCGAAGCGCCAAGCCACCCACGCCGCCGCCAGATACAGCGTCGCGG
>DATDPS010000140.1:0-5600 GCA_035292625.1 Lysobacterales bacterium
ATTCCGCAAGGTGATTCGCGGATTTCAAGCCCTGGAAAATGTGATCGGGGAGGATGACGCCCATGGACATGACGTATTTGACGGCCTCCTCGATACTCATCTCCAGTTCGATGATCTCCGTTCGTTTCACGGCGATGAGAAACCCCGTAGTCGGGTTGGGCGTGGTGGCCACGAAGACGACGGCCAGGCGATCCTCCTCCCGCGTCGTTCCGAAAACAGACACATCACTGGTCAGGAAGCCCATGCTCCAGGCGCCTTTGCGCGGGAACTCGACCAGCACCACCTTGCTGAAGGCTTTGTTGTCGGTCAGCAATACGGTACTGGTGATCTGTTTGACGCTGTTGTAGATCGTCCGGACCAGCGGGATCCGGTTCAGCAGGTTTTCCCAAAGCCCCACCAGTTTTCTGCCGAGGATGTTGGCGGCCAGCAGCCCGGTCAGGAACAGGATCACCAGGGCCAGGATCAGGCCGAGGCCCGGGATGTTGAATCCGAACAGGCTCTCCGGACGATACTCGGGAGGCAGCAGCAGGATCGTGCGGTCCAGCAACTCCACCACCATCCTGAGGATCAGGTAGGTGGCCCCGAGCGGCAGCCACACCAGGAGTCCGGCAATCAGATATTTACGCAGGGTGGCCATGGACTGGTAAGCGTAGTGGTTTACTCGGCGCCGCTTTTTGCCGCGGCTACCGGTTTGCTGTCTGTGCTTGCCGCGGCGCTCTTGTCGGTGGCGGCCTCCGATTTGCTGTCTGTGCTTGCCGCGGCGCTCTTGCCGGCGGCGGCCTCCTTGCTGTCTTTTTCCCCGGGGCTTGCCGCAACGGCGCCGTCCTTGCCCTCGGCGGATTCACTTTTCGCGGCGCCATTGCCTTTCTTGGCCTGCTGGTCCTTGAAATCAGTCGCGTACCAGCCAGTCCCCTTGAGCCGGAAGGAGGCAGCGGATACCAGTTTCCGCAGGCTGCTCTCGCCACATTCCGGGCACTCGGTCATCGGGGTATCACTGAACTTATGGATCGCTTCCAGTTTGTGGTTGCACTGGCCGCATTGGTATTCATAAATAGGCATGCTTTTCCCTCAGTATAACGAGCAGGGTCACAAAATAGGGTCCTTAGCCTGCAAAATCAATAGTCGGGCGGTGTTTCAAGCAAATAATTGTACCCGGAACGCTGCTATATATTTGCCATCTTTGCAATCTTCGGTATCATTCGCGCCTCGACATCAGGTAGCTACAGCAGGCTTTCCGGTCTTCCGGCACTATGAATGCGCTGTCAGTCGTATGAATCGTTCCCGCCCGGGGAAAGAACAACGGGCCGTTAGCTCAGTCGGTAGAGCAGCGGATTTTTAATCCGTTGGTCGCAGGTTCGACTCCTGCACGGCCCACCAATTCTCCCAGATGGATTCGATCACCGGTTTCCATTCGTGTACCAACGGATTAAAAATCTTAAGGTGTTGGTCGAAGGCTGATGCGCGCCATCCCTGGCGCGCCCCCTGCGGGCGCACTGTGTGCGTCCAATTTTGTTCCTGACAAAATTGTCGACTCCTGCACGGCCCACCAATTCTCCCAGATGGATTCGACACCGGTTCCTTTGTTTGGGTCGTCAGCAGAATCTGTGGGTAAAATAGCGCTCGCGTCGCGCGCCAATAGTTCGTCAGGTCTCTCGCCAAGCCGCCAAGCCGCCAAGCACGCCAAGGGAGCGGCAGGTTCCCATTGCCATAGAGGATTTGCGTCTCATCTATTGTTTTCTTAGCGTGCTTGGCGGCTTGGCGAGAACAACAATCGTCCTCCATACACCCACAAATTCTGCCGAGGAGCCCTCTGTTTCATGCGGCGCCTCCACGCATCCAGCCGTGATAGCGTTCGAGCCAGGCCAGCATCCGTTGCGGGGCGTGGTTGCGTTTCCATTCGCCCGCTGCGTATTTGTTGGCTTCGGCCCAGGTGGGATAGCTGTGAATGGCGCCAAGGATCTTGTTCAGTCCGAGGCCGTGTTTCATGGCGAGCACAAACTCGGCCAACAGATCGCCGGCATGTTCACCGACAATGGTGACACCGAGGATTTGGTCTTTCCCGGGCTCCGTCAGCACCTTGACGAAGCCGTGCGCGGCACTATCGGCAATCGCACGGTCAAGATCGGCGAGACCGTACCGGGTCACTTCATAGGCGATGCCTTTTTGCCTGGCGTCCTGCTCGTTGAGGCCCACGTGGGCCACCTCTGGATCAACAAAAGTCGTCCAGGGGATGACCGAATAATCGACTTTGAATTTCCTGAAGCGGCCGAACAGGGCATTGACAGCGGCATACCAGGCCTGATGTGCGGCAATATGCGTGAACTGGTAGGGTCCCGCCACATCACCCGCTGCATAAATGTTCGGATAGATCGTTTCCAGGTAATCATTGGTGATCACAGTGTGTTCGGTAGCCACTCCCAGTTCTTCCAACCCATAACCCTGCAGACGGGCAACCCGCCCGGTAGCGCACAGCAAGGCATCAAACGCAATCCTCTGTTCACCATCGGCGCCGGCCACCACGATGAATTTTTGATCGTCCTCGCGCTCACAACGCAGCGCCTTCTGGCCCGTCAGCACGCGCACTCCATCGGTCTCCAGGGAACTGCGCACCAGCTCGGAAACTTCCGCGTCTTCACGCAGCAACAACCGCTCGGCCATTTCGATCTGCGTCACCTCTGCGCCGAGCCGGGCGAAACTCTGCGCCAGCTCACAACCGACGGGGCCGCCGCCGAGCACCAGCAGTCGGGCAGGCGGCGTATCCAATCCGGCGAATTCCTCCCAGACGGTATCGCTGGTCACATAGCCCACCTCAGTCAGCCCCGGCAAGGCCGGCACGAACGGTCGGGCGCCGGCAGCAATCACGATGCTGCGCGTCGTCAGAGAGGTGGCGCCGCCGTCCGACCTTTCGATCTCCACGGTCCAGGGGTCCTTGATGCGGGCGTAGCCCTGCATAACCTCGACCCCCAGACCGGTATAGCGCTCGATACTGTCATGGGGCGCAACGCGGTGGATCACCTCGTGCACACGGTTCATCACCTGAGGAAAACTGAAAGTGGGCTCACCGGCCACGAGTCCATAGTCCCCGGCATGCCGCAGCAGGTGCGCCACGCGCGCCGATTTGATCAAGGCCTTGCTCGGCATGCAACCGTAGTTCAGACAATCGCCGCCCATTTTGCGGGCCTCGACCAGAGTCACCCGGGCTTTTACGGTCGCCGCGATATAGGCAGTCACCAGGCCCGCAGCCCCCGCGCCGATTACAATCAGGTTGCGGTCGAAGCCGGCCGGCCTTTTCCAGCGGGCATACAGACGGCGTGTTTGCCGATAACCGATCAGCGCCCTGGCCAGCCACGGAAACAGACCCAGCGCTGCGAAGGACAGCCACAGTGCCGGCGAAAAGATCCCGGAGAGCGAATCGAGCCTGGCCAGTTGCGTACCGGCATTCACATAGACAAGCGTGCCGGCCAGCATGCCAATCTGGCTGACCCAATAGAAGGTCCAGACACGCATCCCGGTCAGGCCGAGTAACAGATTGATGAGAAAAAACGGAAAGACCGGCACCAGACGCAGGCTAAACAGATAAAACGCACCATCGCGCGCCATGCCTTCGTCGATGGCCTTGAGACGGCTGCCGAAACGGTCTCTGACCCAGTCTCGCAGCAGATAGCGCGCGACCAGAAACGCCAAGGCGGCGCCAACACTCGAGGCGAAGGAAACAACCAGCGTGCCCTGCCCCAAGCCGAACATCGCCCCGGCGGCCAGACCCATCACCGCCGCACCGGGCAATGACAGGGCTGCTACCAGCACATAAACGACAAAAAAGGCCGTGGGTGCGGCAAGCGGGTGTGCATCCCGCCAGCCTTGCCACTGCACCAGGCCGGACTTGATCCCCGCCAGCGATAAGTGATGATGGAGGCCCGAGGCAAAAAAGGCGGCCATGATCAATACCATCACCAACAGGATCAGGAGTTTTTTCACGCGCCTGTCTCCCCTTGCAAGGCGCCGCTGCAACTGCTGCCCTGGCCGGCGGTGCAGCCATAACAGTGGTCGGCCACGCGGATCAACCGCCCGCTCAGGTCTGTATTGAGCAGCTCGGCCAGATGCCGGCGGGAGGCCGTGTCCCCGTCCGCCGGCATGGCCAGATCAAGCTGCTGATTGAAATCGCAGTCGTAGAGGTAACCCCGCCAATCCACACTGATGAGATCACGGCACATCACGTGTTCCAGATTGGCGGCGCTGAAATTATCCTTGAGCAGGCGCATGTAGGTATTGAATTGCCCTTTGGAAATGAGCAATGAACCGAAACGCTGAATTGGCATGTTGGCCAGCGTATAGAGCCGGTTGAACACGATCCCGAAGTGCTCGTAAAGTTCACGCTTATAGTCAGCTTCCAGTCCCTGCTGATCGGGCGGCAGGCTGGGGCCTTGCGGGTTGTAAACCAGCTGGAGCGTGAGCCCGGAGTCAGGGCGGCCATAACCCAGCTCGTTGAGTATTTGCAGGGCAGCGATGCTCTTGTCGAATACACCCTCGCCGCGTTGTTTATCGACGTTCTCCCGCGAATAACAGGGCAATGAGGCCACCACTTCCACCTGCTGTCCTGCCAGAAAACCGGCCAGATCGTTCTGCCCCGGTTCGAACAGAATAGTCAGGTTGCAACGGTCGATTACCTTGATCTCTAAGCTGCGCGCCTCGCGCACCAGTTGCCGGAAACCCTCGTGCAACTCGGGGGCGCCACCGGTCAGATCCAGCGTTTCAAAACCGCGCTTGGCGAGTACCTGCGGAACGAGTGCGAGCACCTCGGCATTCATCATTTCGCGGCGCGTGGGCCCCGCGTTCACGTGGCAATGGACGCAGGTCTGATTGCAACGATAACCGAGATTGACCTGTAAGGTAGTCGATCGGCGGCGGCGCAGGGCGGGAAATCCGGTTTCCTCGATCAGGGGTAAAGTGGCATGCATGATAACCTCGATCTGGTATGGTATAGGATGAATCCCGGTTCGCACGACGGATCTCTGTAGCCATCGTCGATACATCAGACGCCGTTCTTAGCCATTTGTTGCTTACGATAGGCGGATGCGACGTCAAATTACCATATCCTGATCCTCAGGTCCCAGACTACACCAAAAAGCTGGTTTTTTAGCTAAAACCTACCCTTTTTGGTGTATATACAACGAAAAATGAAAGAGCTACTATTCCTACCGTTCATTATTCTAGTAATGAAGTTCTTTGCTTTAAACCCCGCGCAAGCGGGGTTATTTTTCACGGCACCCAATTCCGGATGTACCAGCTTGATGATTGCGGGGAAGATGTTGGACTGGTTGATTTGGATCCTGTTGCCTCTGGTTGTATTGGCCTGCGTTATCGAATACCGGAGTATACGAAAATCGCTGGGCCAACCGCCGGACGTGAAAAAACAGGATGACTAACCTCCCCTCGCCTGTAAGGCGAGGGGTTTATCTATTGTCGGCTGGAAGCCGACTGAAAACACCTCCCTTCGCCCTCCGGGACGACTCCAGGGATGGAGGAGGTAGGACGAAGTCCGGAACCGGAGTCGAGAGGCAAAATACGGCTCATGTTCGCATCGCTCACATCTCGCCAAACAG
>DATDPS010000141.1:0-10621 GCA_035292625.1 Lysobacterales bacterium
GGGCGGGTGGAAGCGGCGATCGCATCGGCAGCGGTGCGGCGGCCGCAGTGGCTGAGGTCCACCAGGATGCCCAACTCGTTCATGCGCTCCACGGCTTCCACCCCGGACCGGCTCAGGCCGGCGTCTGCGGGCTCCATGCACCCGTCGCCGAGCAGGTTGCGCCGGTTGTAGGTGGGCTGGATGATGCGGACTCCAAGCTGGCGCAAGGCGCTGAGCCGTTCCAGGTCGTCTTCAAAGGCCACGCCGTCCTGCAAGCCATAAATCAGCCCGGTCTGACCGGCGCTCTTCGCCGCCTGCATGTCCGCCACGCTTTTGATGCCAGCGAATACCTCCGGGTGGGCCGCGATCTCAGCCTCCCAGCGGGTGATGTCGCGAACGATCTTTTCAAAAGCCTCCAGCGGATTCATGGTGCCCACGGCACCGACCGTGAGATGTATCGCGGTCAGCCCCGATTCGCGTATGTGTTCGAGCTCCAAAGGACTGAGACTGGAGCCTTCACCCGATTCAAGTCCGCCGGGGAAACCGAGGCCATCGATGACGATGCTTGCGGCATACATGTCCAGAGCGGACGGAGCGGCCAGCAAGCCGGGCGCCACCAGGGCAAAGGCGCCTGAACTCGCGGCCAGGCGAATCAATTCACGTCGGGTAAATGGCATGTCGGCAAGTCCTCCATGAAGGCTTGGCCTGATTGTACAGAATCCTGGCCCCCTTCTACCGTCATCCCGGCCTTGAGGTAAATTGCAATGGGAATTATGCAGTAAACTGGCGGCCGGTTCTTGCCTCCAGGAAAACACGCATGCGTGAAGCTGTCATCGTCTCAACCGCCCGGACTCCGATTGGCAAAGCCTATCGGGGCGCATTCAACAATACCGAAGCCCCCACGCTGGGCGGACACCCGATCAAACACGCCGTGGCGCGGGCGGGGATCGACCCGGCGGAAGTGGACGACGTGGTTTTTGGCTGCGCCATGCCCCAGGGCAGCCAGGGCAGCAACATCGCCCGGCAATGTGCATTGGCTGCCGGCCTGCCGGTGAGCACCGCGGGCATGACGGTGGACCGTCAATGCTCTTCCGGCATGATGGCGATCGCCATTGCCGCCAAATCCATCATCGTCGATGGCACGGATATCGCGGTCGGCGGTGGGCTGGAATCGATCAGCCTGGTGCAGAACGAACACATGAACTCACACCGGGCCAGTGACCCCCGGCTACTGGCCCTGCACCCGGACGTCTACATGGCCATGATCGACACGGCGGAGATCGTGGCCAAACGTTACCACGTCAGTCGCGAAGCCCAGGACGAGTACGCGCTGCAAAGCCAGCAACGGACGGCGGCCGCCCAGGCGGATGGCCGCTTTGAGCAGGAAATCGTGCCCTTGCCGTCGAACCGCGCGGTGCAGGACAAGGCCAGCGGCGAGGTCCGGTTCGAGGACACCGTGCTCGGGCAGGACGAGGGCAACCGCCCGGACACCACCCCGGCTGGCCTCTCCAGCCTGAAGCCCGTGCGCGAGAACGGTTGCGTCACGGCGGGCAACGCCAGCCAATTGTCCGATGGCGCAGCGGCCTGTGTGCTGATGGAAAGCCGCCTGGCGGAAAAGCGCGGTTTGCAAGCCCTGGGTATTTATCGCGGCACGGCGGTGGCAGGTTGCAAACCGGACGAAATGGGCATCGGGCCGGTCTTTGCCGTGCCCAGGTTGCTGCGGCTGAACGGCCTGAAGATGGACGATATCGATCTGTGGGAGCTGAACGAGGCGTTTGCCGTGCAGGTGATCTACTGCCGCGACCGGCTGGGCATACCGGACGAGCGGCTGAATGTCGATGGCGGCGCCATCTCCATCGGCCATCCCTACGGCATGTCGGGCGCCCGCCTGGTGGGGCATGCCCTGCTCGCTGGCAAGCGGCGCGGCGCGAAGTATGTGGTCTGCACCATGTGCATCGGCGGCGGCCAGGGCGCCGCGTCGTTGTTCGAAGTGGCCTGATATCCACCCGGAAAGCAGTGGTCCATGATTTATACTTCCCTTCCCTTACACTGGAACCATTCAATCAGGGCGCATGCATGAAAGTACCTTTGACCATCCTCGACTACCTGCGCAGGGCCGGGCAGGTCTACCCCGGCCGCATCGCCTTCATCGACGAGGCCGAACAGCCCGCGTCGTCCTGGGGTGCCAAAACCTATGCTGAAATGGCTGCGCTCGCCAGGGCGCAGGCTGCTGGCCTTGATGCCCTGGCAGTGGCGCACGGCGCACGTGTAGCGATCGTCAGCCAGAACTCGGCGCGCCTGCTGACCAGTTTCTTTGGCGTCAGCGGATACGGCCGCATCCTGGCGCCGATCAACTTCCGGCTGGTGGCTGATGAAGTGAAGTACATCGTCGAACATTGCGGCGCCGAAGTGTTGCTGGTCGATCCTGAGCTGGATGAGCCGCTGCGCCAGGTAAAGGCCAAACATCGCTTCGTGCTGGGCGCGGAATCTGACGAGCAGCTCTATCTGCCCAAGCTCGAGCCGGTGCCCTGGACGCCGGATGAGGATGCAACCGCCACCATCAACTACACCAGCGGCACCACGGCGCGGCCCAAGGGCGTGCAACTCACCCATCGCAACCTGTGGCTCAACGCCGCCACCTTCGGCTGGCACATGGGCGTCAACGACCGCGACGTGTACCTACACACCCTGCCGCAGTTCCACTGCAATGGCTGGGGCATGGTGTACGCGGTCACAGCCATGGGCTGCAAACACATCGTCCTGCGCAAGGTGGATGGCGCGGAAATCCTGCGCCGGGTCGCCGAGCATGGCGTGACCCTGATGTGCGGCGCCCCGGCCGTCGTGAACATGGTTCTCGACGCCGCGGAAACCTGGCAAGGCGACATTCCCGGCCGTGGCCGGGTGCGCATCGTGGTGGCTGGCGCGCCGCCGCCTACCCGCACCATCGAGCGCGTGGAAACCGAGCTCGGCTGGCAGTTCATGCAAATTTACGGCCTGACGGAAACCGCCCCCCTTCTGACCATCAACCCGCCCCGGCCAGAGCTGGATCACCTGTCACCGGTTGAAAGGGCCGTGCAACTGAGCTCCGCCGGCTCCCCGGCGCTCGGCGTTGAAATCCGCGCGGACGCCACGGGCGAAGTGCTGGCGCGTAGCAACGTCGTGATGGAAGGCTACTGGAACCAGCCGGATGAATCCGCCAAAGCCATCGTCGATGGCTGGTTTCACACCGGTGATGGCGGCAGCGTAGGCGAGAACCACTGCCTGAGCATCGCCGATCGCAAGAAGGACGTGATCATCAGCGGTGGCGAGAACGTCAGCTCGATCGAAGTCGAAAGCGCGGTGTTTTCCCATCCTGAGGTGGCCGAAGTGGCGGTCATCGGCATCCCGGACGAAAAGTGGGGCGAGCTGGTCTGCGCCCTGGTGGTGAAAAAAACCGGATCGGCACTGACTGAAGCGGAACTCATCGCCCACACGAAAACCAGGCTGGCCGGTTACAAGTGCCCAAAGCGCATTGAATTCCGCAGCGAGCTCGCCCGCACTGCAACCGGCAAATTGCAGAAGTTCAAGCTGCGCGCGCCGTATTGGGAAGGCCGCAGCCGGCAGGTGAATTAGACGCCAAGGCATGTCGGGGCATATTGTCCTGGTTCGTATTATTTTCCCACTTGATCCAAACCACGCATTGTGCCCTTCCACAACTTCGGTGTGGGTTTCGTGACCTCACAATTTGATGGTTTTGAGCGCAGTGAGGACGAAGCGACCTGTTCTCATTCGAATCATGCTCGCCATGTTAAAAAATGATGCCCCGGGTGGAGTTTGGGCGTAGGATGTTGGGCGAGCGGAAGAGCGCCGCTTTTTATTTCCTTGCAGGCAGGCGGTTGTTTCATCCGTATCTGGCTTTTAACCTGACAGAGGGAGAAAAGAATGAACCCAGCAAAAATATTCCGCATTGCAGCTTTGGCAGTAGCCGTGATCGCCGCGGTTGTCACTATCCCCTACGTGGCGCTGCTGTTTATCGTGCTCGGTCTTGGCATCGGCATTCTCGGTGTAAGCGAAGACCGTCGTTTGCTTTACCTGGTGGGAGCGGTCGCCTTGGCGCAGGTCGCCAATGCGCTTGGCCCGGTGCCGGCAATCGGGACTTATCTCACAGACTTCATTACGAACATGAGCACCATCATCAACGCGGGTGCAGTCGCCGTACTTGCCATGATCTTCAAGGACAGAATAACCGAATAAGGACTGATTCAGGAAAGGGCCCGCTCCTCGAGCGGGCCTTTTCGTTTGCGGGCGACTAACCGGGCAAACTGTTTCCGGTGCATTTCCGTTCCAGATAAATCCATCCGGCCTGCTTTTGGGGTGGTTTATACTTCCCGCCACCAGGAACCACTGCCAGGGGGTAATACGGTGCCAGGACCAAATGCAGACATGAACCACCCGGGTGCCAGGCTGCCGTGAAAAAGCGTCCCCGCTTCCCGATTCGCAGATTCTGGGATGAATTACGCCGCCGGCACGTGGTGCGGGTGGCGATCTATTACGCCGCTTTCGCCTGGATCGTGATCCAGGTGGGCGCGGTGCTGCTGGAGGCCTTCGAGCTAGCGCATTTTCTGCGCTTCCTCATCGCCACCGTGGTCGCCGGGTTTCCGATGGTACTGGTATTGTCATGGATTTTCGATGTAACGCCGGGCGGCATAGAGCGTACCGCGCCCCTGCCCGCGCCATTTGAAGCTCCGGCCGGTTCGCTCGCTGTCCTGTCTTTCGCCAACTTCAGCGAGGATGTTGAGAACGAGTACTTTTCCGACGGGCTGTCGGAAGAAATACGCAACCAACTCGCCCGCGTGCCGGGTCTGAGGGTGGCCGCCCGCACCTCGTCCTTTACTTTCAAGGATCGCTACGAGGATGTGCGTGAAATAGGCCGCCGCCTCAACGTGGCGGCGGTTCTGGAGGGTGGCGTCCGCAAGCAGGCCGATGCAGTGCGTATCAGCCTGCAACTGGTCAACACAGCCGATGGATACCAGGTCTGGTCAGAAAACTTTGAACGCAAACTCGAGGATATCTTCCGGCTGCAAAGCGAAATTGCCGAGGCCGTCATCCGGGTGGTAACGCCGCTCCGGGCGGCAAACCAGGCTGTCCTGCCGGCGCCCGCGACAGAACGCTTCGATGCTTACAACCTCTACCTGCGCGGCCGCCATTATTTTCACAAGCGCACCGAACCAGCCCTGCGCCGCGCGGTGGAATATTTCGAGCAGGCCATAGAACGGGATGCGAACTACGCGCTTGCCTATTCCGGATTGAGCGACGCCTGCAGCCTGATCAGTTCGCGCTACTACGGTAACGTGCCGGTCGACGAAGCGGTGGCCAGGGCGTTGCCCGCCGCCTTGCGTGCGCTTGAATTGGCGCCCGAGCTGGCTGAAGCACACGCTTCGCTCGGCCTGGTGCGCGAAAACCAGGGCGATCTTGCCGCCGCCCTGCAATCGCTGCGGCGTGCGCTGGAGTTGAACCCCGCTTACACCATGGCCCTGGTGTGGCTCGCGCTGGTGCTGGTCAAGCAGGGGCGTTTTCGCGAAGCGGAGCAGTGTGACCGGGAAGCGCTGCAGCGTGACCCACTGTCGCCGATCATCAACGTCAATTTGGGTTTCGATGCCCTGCGTTACGGTGACCTTGCCCAGGCCAAAACGTATTTCACTTCGGCCATCGAAATCGACCCGGCGTTTCCCGTGTCACACTACGGTTTGTCCCGTGCACATGCGCTGGAGGGAGAGTTTGACGCGGCCCTGGAAGCCATGGATGCTGCAATCACC
Source organism: Lysobacterales bacterium (assembly GCA_035292625.1). GTDB lineage: Bacteria > Pseudomonadota > Gammaproteobacteria > Xanthomonadales > SZUA-36 > SHZL01. Next base: position 5,775 of record DATDPS010000141.1, read on the forward strand.
TGCGCACCCTTGCGCGCTTTCTACCAGGCGCGCAAGGGCCTGTTGCTGCTGCAGATGGACCGCCCCGGCGAGGCGGCCAGCGCGGTGGAGGCGGCCTGCTGCAAGATAGCCGACAACCCCTTCAATGCCGACTTCATGATTGCATACTTCATGACCAGTGGCGATCGCGATGCCCTTGGCCGCGTGGCCCGGGGCGAGACCTCGCTGACGTACACGGCCGACCAGCGCGGGCAGGTTCTGATTGCGCTTGGCGACCTGGAAGCCGCGCGTGAGCAGTACGACCTTGCGACCCTGGACCACGAACGCGAATTGATGGACCTGATTACCGATGACTGGATCTGGCGCCTGCCCCACGTCATCAACCGGGCGCACCTGTGGCTGCGGGCTGGCGATGCCCGCGGCACAGATGAGCTGGAGCGGCTGTTGACCGAGCTCAAAGCCATCGAGGACCAGGGCGTGGTGAATCCCTTCGCCCGCTACTGGGCGGCCAGCGCCAATGCCGTGCTCGGCCGCACCGAGCAGGCCCGGACCCTGCTCACCGAAGCCCGGCGGATCGGTTGGCGCCACGCCTGGTGGGAACGGCATGACTGGAACATCGGGTCTTTGCCGCGCGGCGGTTAAGTTCATCCCCGAGGGCAGCTCTGGGCGGTTTTTCTGAAGTAATCGCCCGAGCGCCATTCAGTCACCATTCAGCAGGGTGCGTCTAAGCTGGGCTCCACGGTTCAAAACCGTGTCAAAAAGGAGCTCACCATGAAACGTCTGAACACAGTTTTACTGACCGCAAGCCTGGCCCTGGTGTGTGCGCCGGCCTGGGCCGGCCACCGGCAACCGGGGTATGACTACGCCAAGGTGGTACGCGCCACTCCTTTATTTGAGACAGTGCGTTACCCGGTGGATGAACAGGTCTGCTGGGAAGAGCAAACCTGGCAGCGGCGCGGCCCTTCAGCGGCCCCCGTCGTGCTTGGCGCTGTCATTGGCGGAGTCGTGGGTCACCAGTTCGGCGGCGGTAACGGCAAAGCCGCCCTGACCGTGGCCGGCGCGGCCCTCGGCGGCACCATCGGCGCCCAGGTGGCGCGGGACAACTACCGTGGCGGTGCTTACCCGGTGGTACAGACCCGGTGCGAAATCCAGCGTAACTGGCGCACGGAAGAACGCATCACGGCCTGGGATGTGGCCTACCGGTACCGCGGCAACATCTACCACACCCGTACGCTGGAAAACCCCGGCAGGCGCATCCGGGTCCGGGTGGACGTGGGTCCGGCGCCCTATTACCGCGGCCACTGAGCTGTAAGCGGCCTTTTCGGGCCGGGTACCTGAATGCGGTACCCGGCCATCCGGCGCCATCGCATTCACCCGCCAGAGTCCTTTTTCGAACCCAGGTCAACTGGACTGCAAGTTTAGCCCTGAACCCTCTCGTGTGAACGCCCGGCAGTGATGAGACTTGGGTATACTTTTTATCTGTCGACATACTTTGGGAACGGTGGACGATGCTGCAAATCCGCATACACGGACGAGGAGGGCAGGGCGTGGTGACCGCCGCGGAAATGCTGTCACTCGCCGCCTTTGGGCAGGGGCGATTCGCGCAGGCCTTTCCAAGCTTCGGCTCGGAGCGGACCGGCGCCCCGGTGGTGGCGTTCTGCCGCATCGACGACCACGAGATCCGCCTGCGCGAGCCGATCCAGGCGCCCGACGTGCTGATCGTGCAGGATCCGACGCTGTTACACCAGGTGGATGTCTTCCAGGGCCTGAAACCCGATGGCTATGTGCTGATCAACAGCAAGCGCAGTTTTAATGAGCTCGGGCTCAGCGACATCTCGCGGCGCTTCCGCGGCGAGCGGCTCATCACCGTGCCGGCCACCGAGATCGCCTTGAAACATCTGGGCCGGCCCTTGCCCAATGCCGTGCTGCTCGGCGGCTTTGCTGCGCTATCCGAACTGGTGACGCTGGAAGCGGTGAGCCAGGCGATTGGCAAAAAGTTCAGCGGCAAGGTAGCCGAGGGCAACGTGGCCGGTGCGGCCGAAGCGTTCGAATACGTCATGCAGGAACTCCGGGAGCCAGCCCATGCTGAAGCAGATTGAAGGTTCGCGAGCCGTCGCTGAGGCCGTTGCCCTGTGCCGGCCCGAGGTGGTCTGCGCCTACCCCATTTCGCCCCAAACACACATCGTCGAGGGCCTGGGGCAGCTGGTGAAGAGCGGTGCGCTCAAGCCCTGCGAGTTCATCAACGTTGAAAGTGAGTTCGCCGCGATGAGCGTGGCGATCGGCGCCTCCGCGACCGGTGCGCGAACTTACACGGCGACCGCCAGCCAGGGCCTGCTGTTCATGGCCGAGGCCGTCTACAACGCCTCGGGACTGGGGCTGCCCATCGTGATGACGGTGGCGAATCGCGCCATCGGCGCGCCGATCAACATCTGGAACGACCACAGCGACAGCATGAGCCAGCGCGACTGCGGCTGGATCCAGCTATTCGCCGCGCACAACCAGGAGGCGCTGGACCTGCACATCCAGGCCTTCAAACTGGGTGAGGAATTGTCCATGCCGGTGATGGTGTGCATGGACGGCTTCATCCTCACGCACGCCTACGAGCGCGTGGACATGCCGACGCAGGCGCAGGTCGACGCCTTCCTGCCGCCCTACGAGCCGCGCCAGGTGCTCGACCCCTCCGACCCGGTGTCGATCGGCGCCATGGTTGGGCCTGAAGCGTTCATGGAGGTGCGCTACCTGGCGCATGCTAAACAGCTGATGGCGCTCGAACGCATCCCGCAGATTGCCGCGGAGTTCGCGGCGCGCTTCGGCCGCACCACCGGCGGGCTGGTGCGTGCCTACCGCTGCGAGGACGCGAAGACTACCGTGGTCGCGCTCGGCTCAGTGATCGGCACGCTGAAGGACACGGCCGACGAGATGCGCGCCGAGGGCATCCCGATCGGTGTGCTCGGCATCCAGTCCTTCCGCCCCTTCCCGCTGGAGGCGGTGCGCACCGCATTGCAGGGTGCCGAGCGCGTGGTCGTGCTGGAGAAGAGCTTCTCGGCGGGCCTCGGCGGCGTGGTGTCCACCGATGTTCGCCTGGCACTGTCGGGCTTGCAACTCAAGGGCTACACGGTGGTGGCGGGCCTGGGGGGACGCGCTATCACCAAGGCCTCGCTGCACCGCACGCTGCGCGCGGCCATCGCCGACGAGTTGCAGCCACTTACCTTCATGGACCTGGATTGGCGCATCGTCAAGCGGCAGCTCGAGCGCGAAGCCGCCACCCGGCGCAGCGGCCCCATCGCCGAGAACCTGCTGCGTGACCTCGGTACGGTCGCCTCGAACGTAAGCTGAAATGAACATCCCCATCAAGTTCTACCAGACCGGCACCTTTACCGTGGGTAATCGCCTGCTCGCGCCCGAGCAGCGCAGCTTGCAGTCCTCGACCGAGCGCAGCAACTCGATCAACTCCGGCCACCGCGCCTGCCAGGGCTGCGGCGAAGCGCTCGGCGCACGCTACGCCGTCGATGCCGCGATGCGCGCCACCAACAAGCAGTTGATCGCGGCCAACGCCACCGGTTGCCTCGAAGTATTTTCCACGCCCTACCCGGAAACTTCCTGGCAGCTGCCCTGGCTCCACTCCTTGTTCGGCAACGCCGCGGCGGTGGGCACCGGCATTGCCGCCGCGCTTAAGGTCAAGGGCAGGAAAGACGTGCGGGTGATCGCCCAGGGTGGTGATGGCGGTACTACCGATATCGGCTTCGGCTGCCTGTCCGGCATGTTCGAGCGCAACGATGATGTGTTGTACATCTGCTATGACAACGAGGCCTACATGAACACCGGGGTGCAGCGCAGTTCGGCCACGCCGCCGGCCGCGCGCACCAACACGACCATGGCCATCGGCGCCGAGCCTGGTGCTGCCTTCGGCCAGGGCAAGAACCTGCCGCGCATAGCCATGGCGCACGAGATCCCCTATGTCGCCACCGCCACCGTGGCTGATTTGCGCGACCTCGAAGCCAAGGTGGAAAAAGCCATGAGTATGCACGGCGCGCGCTACCTGCACGTGCTGGTGCCCTGCCCGCTGGGCTGGGGTTCGGCCAGCCACGACACCATCCGCCTGGCGCGGCTGGCCTGCGAGACCGGCATATTCCCGGTGTTCGAGGCCGAGCGCGGTGAAGTGACTGCCGTCAGCCCGATTCGCCACCGCATGCCGGTGGAGGAATACCTCAGGCCGCAAAAGCGCTTTGCGCACCTGTTCGGCACCCCCGGCCACCCCGAAATGCTGGCGCAGATCCAGGCCAACGCGGATCGCAATATCCGCCGCTACGGTCTGCTGGCAGCGGCGGGGGCCTGAAATGGACAAACCCTTTGCCATCACCCTCGACCCGGGTTCCTCACTGGCCAACAAGACCGGTTCCTGGCGCACCGAGCGCCCGGTGTACGTGGACCGGCTGCCGCCGTGCAACGCCGAGTGCCCCGCCGGCGAGGATATCCAGGGCTGGCTGTTCCATGCCGAGAGCGGCGATTACGAGACCGCCTGGCGCCACCTGGTGCGCGATAACCCCTTCCCCGCGATCATGGGCCGCGTCTGTTATCACACCTGCGAGAGTTTGTGTAACCGGGGCAAGCTCGACCAGGCCGTGGGCATCAATTCCGTCGAACGCTTCCTCGGTGATGAGGCGCTGAAGAAACACTGGCGCTTCGAGCCGCCGGCCGCGGAGTCCGGACGGCACGTGCTGGTAGTTGGGGCGGGTCCTTCCGGCATGTCGGCCGCCTACCAGTTGCGCCGCTTCGGACACCGGGTCACGGTGATGGAAGCCGGGCCCCTGGTGGGCGGCATGATGCGCTTCGGCATCCCCCAATACCGCCTGCCGCGCGATGTGCTC
>DATDPS010000142.1:0-10489 GCA_035292625.1 Lysobacterales bacterium
TGGAGTTTGAAGTTGACAAGTCGGTTCTGGTGCCGCGGTCGCCGATTGCTGAATTGATTTTCGAACACTTTCAACCCTGGGCTGGCGCGCCTGCGATCAACAAGGTGTTGGATCTGTGCACCGGCAGCGGCTGCATAGGCATTGCCATTGCCTGGCACATGCCTTGGGTAACGGTCGATGCATCGGATATCAGCCCCGCGGCTCTGGCAGTGGCACGGCGAAATGTCCGCAAGCACAGGCTCGAACCACGGGTGCAGGTGTACCAATCGGATCTGTTCACTGCACTCCGTGGAAAAACGTATGATCTGGTGGTTACCAATCCACCGTATGTGGCTCGTGAGACCATGCTGGAATTACCGCGTGAGTATCACGCCGAACCGGAGTTGGGGCTGGTTTCCGGGACGGATGGCCTGGATGCCTGTTTGCAGATTTTGGCCCAGGCGCCGCATCACCTGACTGATGGTGGAATGCTGGTTTGCGAAGTCGGCGAAAGTGAACAGCGGCTGGTTGGTGCGCTGCCCGGTGTGCCTTTCGTGTGGCCTGAGTTCAGTAACGGGGGCGCGGGTGTGTTTATTCTGTCACGCCAGGATCTGCTGCAAGCCGCGCCACTGATCATGAACGTGATCAAGGAAAGAGAGCATGTCACATAACACCATTGGAAAGCTTTTTCGAGTTACTACATTTGGTGAAAGCCATGGTCCGGCCATTGGTTGCGTCATTGACGGTTGCCCTCCATTGCTGGAAATAGAACCCGCCGAAATTTCCGCGGAACTGAAACGGCGTGCCACCGGGAAGTCACGGCACACTTCGCAGCGGCATGAAAAAGACGAAGTGCAGATCCTCTCCGGTGTTTTCGAAGGACGCACCACGGGAACCCCCATTGCCCTGCTGATCGAAAACACCGACGCACGCCCCAGGGACTATTCAGACCTGGCGCGGCAATTTCGCCCCGGGCATGCCGATTTCACGTACTGGAAAAAATACGGTATTCGCGACTACCGGGGTGGGGGCCGTTCCTCTGCGCGGGAGACAACCATGCGCGTGGCGGCGGGGGCAATTGCACGCAAATGGCTCCGGCTGAATTGCGGCGTTGAGATTCAGGGTTGGCTGGCCCAGCTGGGTCCGATCCGCACCGACCTTGACATGCAGTGGCGCACGATCGACGACAACCCGTTTTTCTGTCCGGACCCGGCACGCGTGCCTGAGCTGGAAGCGTTCATGGACCGTTTGCGCAAATCTGGCGATTCCGTGGGTGCCCGGGTCAACGCTGTGGCCCGGAACGTACCGGCCGGTTTGGGTGCCCCGGTGTATGGCAAGCTCGATGCCGATCTCGCCAGCGCCATGATGGGTATCAACGCCGTGAAAGGCGTGGAAATCGGGTCGGGGTTTGCCAGCGTGGAGCAAACGGGAACCGTGCACCGTGACGAAGTCACGCGCGAGGGCTTTCTGAGCAACCACGCAGGAGGTATCCTTGGAGGCATATCCACTGGCCAGGACATCCTGGTCAGCGCCGCGTTCAAGCCAACGAGCAGTCTGCGTTTACCCGCCAGGAGCCTGGACATCGAAGGCAATGAAATTACAGTGGTCAGCAAAGGGCGGCACGATCCCTGCGTCGGCATTCGTGCCACACCCATCGTTGAAGCCATGCTGGCATTGGTACTGATGGATCACGTGTTACGCCACCGGGCTCAAGTGGGATGAAAATTTGCCAGAAAAGCGAACAGCTTTTCTTTATAAACAAAAGCTTAACATTACTATATAATCTTTGACATGAAACAAAAACCCAAAATAGCAGTCGTTGGCGCCACCGGCGCCGTCGGTGAAGTGATGTTGTCCATATTGGCTGAGCGCGGTCACCGTGAAGATCGCGTCACCGCCCTGGCCAGCGAGCGATCCGCCGGCCAGGACGTGGAGTTTGGCAATACCCAGCTGGAAGTGCAAAATCTGGCGGAGTTTGTTTTCGCCAGCGTGGACTATGCCTTGTTTTCCGCGGGTGGGTCGGTGAGCAAGGAATATGCCCCCAGGGCGGCGGCGGCAGGTGCAATAGTCATCGACAACACTTCCGCTTTTCGTTACGACGATGATGTGCCGCTGGTAGTGCCGGAGGTAAATGCACACCTGTTGGATGCCATTGACGGCGGATGCATTATTGCCAACCCCAATTGCTCAACCATACAGATGGTGGTGGCGCTGGCGCCAATTCACACCGTTGCCGGTATCACGCGAATCAACGTGGCAACCTACCAGTCGGTATCCGGGGCCGGGCGCAAAGGCTTGCAGGAACTCGCGCTGCAGACTGCCCAAAAGTTGAATTTCCAGGAACCCCAAATGAGCGCATTCTCCCAGCCCATTGCGTTCAACGTATTGCCGCAGATCGATACCCTGATGGAAAACGGCTACACCCGCGAAGAAATGAAAATGTTGTGGGAAACGCAAAAAATCCTTGAAGACCCGGCAGTGCAGGTCAATGCCACGGCTGTGCGCGTGCCGGTGTTTTACGGGCATTCCGAAGCGGTGCATTTCGAAACGCGTGAGGATATCAGCCTCGAGCAGGTGTGTGAACTGCTGCAAAAGGCCCGAGGCGTGGAGTTGCTGAAGAATGAAAGTGGCAATCATCCCACGGCTGTTACCCACGCCGCGGGAAAGGATGCAGTTTATGTCGGACGCCTGCGGCGGGATCTCAGCCATCCTCGTGGGTTCAGCATGTGGGTGGTGGCCGACAATATACGCAAGGGCGCAGCCCTCAACGCCATACAGATCATGGATTATCTGGAACAACGCCGTTTGGCAGGTGCCAGGTCAGCGCAAGCGGACCTGAACCCGGTGCAGTTCAGCGTGTGACGACGATCGTGTTATTCACAATGTCAGGGAAAGACGGAGAGGCTCATGTTTGATAAATTACGGTTCGGCACTCGTTTCATTCTGTTTGCCGTATTGGTGGCTTTCGCCCCGGGGGCGATGGCCCTTGGCTTGGGCAACTTGTCCGTCGAGTCGTATTTGAACCAGCCCTTGCGGGCAAGAATTGACCTGATTGTCCGCGAAAATGACGATATCGATTCACTTACAGCCAAGCTTGCTTCAGCAGATGACTTTGCGCTGATTGGAGTAAGCCGGGAAGCGATATCCGTGCCATTGCGGTTTGCCATTGATCAGGATGAGCAAGGCAGGTTTGTTCAAATTACGAGCAAATTGCCTGTCGCTGATCCGGTGGTCCGAATCATCGTCGAAGTCAATTGGTCCAGCGGCCGGATGTTACGTGAATATACCCTGTTCCTTGATCCGCCAACTTTTACCGCAGCCGCGCCCGCCCCGGCAGTCGACCAGCACCAGCAAGCGCCGGCAGTGAGGTCAACACGGGAGCAGGAGCCTGAAGTCGTTGAAGGGGACGAACTCGTTGACGAAGCGGTGTACGGGACGCTCAAAGCGGAGTCACCGGCCGGCCAAACGGACGGCGATGAGTACGGCCCTGTACGCGCTGGTCAAACCCTGTGGAGCATAGCCGCAGACTGGTCGCGCGGAACCGGGCTGGACATGAATACGGCCATGATCGCAATCCAACGCAATAATCCGCATGCTTTTATCAATAACAACATCAATTTGCTGAAGAGCGGCTCCATCCTGCGCATGCCTCAGATGGACGGGCTTGCGCAGATATCGCCCGAGGAAGCCCGTGCCGATGTAGCCCAGCAGCACCAGGCCTTGCACACAGACCTTGCAGCGCCTGTAGTGGAAACGCCCCTGGTGGATGATGAGCGCTCCGAAACGGCGGCTGTTCCCAGCCAGGCACAGACCGTCCAAACCGATGGCCAACTGGAATTGGTGCCCCCATCGGAGAGCAGTGAGGCAGAAAGCGCCTACGGCCTGGAAGAAACCGCTGGGGATGCGACTGCATCGACCGCAGTGGAGACCTTGCGTGAAGAGCTGGCCAGGAAAGAAGAAGCATTGATCGTCGAACAGCAACAGAACCAGTACCTGCAGGATCGTATAAGCGAGTTGGAATCACAGGTGACCACTGAACAGCCAGGCAGCATAGTCGACGACAGCCTGTCGGCAATGGAAAGCCGCTTGCAGGAGGAGCGCCTGTCACCGGATACCGAACAAGCGACGGATGCCGCCAAAAAGGAAGAGCTGCAAGTTGTCCGACCCCAACCCCGGGAACAAGAGTCCTGGTTCCGTGGCAAGCTGGCCTGGTTGATCGGCCTGCTGTTTTTGGGGGTGGCTTTGGGCGGATGGTTCCTGAGCCGCCGTTCCTCGCGCAATGTGCTGGTGTCTGATCTGGGTGCCCGGGAGGGAGGGACGGAGCGTGACATCAAGCGCGATGCGGAGAAAACATTCAAAGTCTTGAAACCCGTTGAAAACAAGACCAATGTAGTCAAGCTGCAGGAAGCGCCGGCAGGCCAGGCCGGAGCCCCGGGCATGGCGGCAACGGCCAGGCCCCCCATTTCGGGCCAGGTTGAAGATGCGGCAGTGCTGGATGAAGACAGCGCGGATCCCGAAGTGCGGCTGGATCTTGCCAGGGCGTATATTGCCATGGGCGACAAGGAAGCGGCACGGGTGATCCTCGCCGAAGTAATTGAGCACGGTAATGCAAACCAGCAAAAAGAGGCCAAGGCCATGTTGGGAGAGATTTGAGCAAAACTTTTTACTGGCAAATTGCCGGGTAATCCAGGGGCCGAGGCGGAATGCTGTCCCGGCCCCTGGTTTTAGGGCGGCCGCCACTTGAAATAGCCGTGGTTCGGAGAATGATTGTCGATGCGTTTCGCCATTGGACTGGAATATAACGGCAGCGCGTTTCTGGGTTGGCAGGTTCAACGAGACGGGCCCACGGTACAGGGGTGCGTGGAGGCTGCGTTTGGATTCGTGGCGGATCACGCGGTTCATGTCACGTGCTGTGGACGCACCGACACCGGCGTCCACGCGCTCTGCCAGGTGGCGCATTTCGACAGCGCGGTGCAACGAAGTGAGCGGTCCTGGGTACTTGGCGCAAACAGTAAGTTACCGAACGGCATCTCCGTATTGTGGTTGCGTGGGGTAGGCGATGATTTTCACGCCCGTTTCAGTGCTTTTTCACGTAGCTACCGGTATCGCATACTCAATCGCTGGGTTCGTCCGGCATTGGACGCTTCGCGGGTCAGCTGGTATCGCAAACCGCTGGATGCCGGTTTGATGCACGAAGCTGCGCAATGCCTGCTCGGGGAGCATGATTTTTCGACGTTCCGGGCTGCCTCCTGTCAGGCGCGTCATGCAGTGCGCGAGATACAGAACATAATGGTTTCACGCGCGTGTGATGAGGTCTACATCGATGTAACGGCAAACGGATTTCTTTATCACATGGTGAGGAACATCGCAGGCAGCCTGATGGCCATCGGCAGCGGAGAACAATCGGCCGTCTGGTTACAGCAACTACTGCGCGGTCGTGATCGCGCCCGGGCGGCGCCTACCGCGGCAGCCGAGGGCCTCTACTTTATGGGCGCCCGTTACCCTCAGCAGTACTCCCTGCCGGGTGCTGAAACCAGTTTCCCGAACGTTTCGGGGGGGCAGTGAACCGAGTCCGGATCAAAATCTGTGGGCTGACCCGCGCAGCCGACATGTCGGTGGCAGTAGCGGCCGGCGCGGACGCGCTGGGGTTTGTGTTTGTGCCCTCCAGCCCCCGTTGCCTGCAGGTGTCTGCTGCCGGCATGTTGTGCAGTCAGGTTCCCGCATTTGTTTGCCGTGTGGGGCTTTTCCTCAACCAGGATGCCAGGCATGTCAGGTCCGTGCTGAAACAGGTACCATTGAACCTGCTGCAGTTCCATGGCGACGAGGATGCCGAGTACTGCAGGCAATTTGGCCTGCCGTACATCAAGGCGGTCAGCATGCAATCCGGCCAGACAGTAGCTGCCGCCGAGGAGCAATTCCATGACGCGGCCGGCATCCTGGCAGACAGTCACCGGCCTGGCGGGCTTGGCGGGACAGGCGAACAACTGGACTGGACGCAGGTTTTGGCGGGTCGTTTGCCCTTGATCCTGGCGGGCGGGTTGAATTCGTCCAACGTGGCTGCCGCCATTAAAATCGTACGGCCGTGGGCGGTTGACGTCTCGAGCGGGGTGGAAAGCTCACCCGGGATCAAGGATGCCAATGCCATCCGGCAGTTCATAAGAGAAGCTAACAGTGGATAGTCAGTTGGAACAATCAATTCAGCCCGGGGGTCTGCCCGACGAATTCGGGCATTTTGGCCCGTACGGCGGAAGTTATGTTTCCGAGACCCTGGTGCACGCGCTGGATGAGCTCAAGCAGGCTTACTTTCACTGGCGCCAGGATGAAGAATTTGTCGCACGCATGGACCAGGACCTGGCGCAGTATGTGGGCCGGCCATCCCCGATATATTTTGCCCGCAGGCTGACCGGCTTGGCCGGTGGCGCACGCATCCTGCTCAAGCGTGAGGACCTCAATCACACCGGCGCGCACAAGATCAACAATACCATTGGGCAAGCCCTGCTGGCCCACTACATGGGCAAGTCCCGCATCATCGCTGAAACCGGAGCCGGTCAGCACGGCGTGGCAACGGCCACCGTGGCGGCGCGGCTGAACAAGCAGTGTGTCGTCTACATGGGGGAAGTCGACATCCAGCGTCAGGCCATCAACGTTTTCCGCATGAAACTCCTGGGAGCCGAAGTACGCCCGGTGTCCAGCGGTTCACGCACCCTCAAGGACGCACTCAACGAAGCCATGCGCGATTGGGTGTCGAATATCGACGATACCTTTTACATCATCGGTACCGTGGCCGGGCCGCACCCGTATCCCACGATGGTGCGCGATTTCAACGCCGTCGTCGGGCGCGAAGCCCGGCGCCAGATGCTGGAGCAATTTGACACGTTACCGGATGCACTGGTCGCCTGCGTCGGTGGTGGTTCCAATGCGATTGGTTTGTTCCACCCGTTTATCGGCGACCCGGGTGTACAGCTGCTTGGGGTGGAAGCGGCAGGAAGAGGCCTGGCGAGCGGTGAGCACGCTGCCTCTTTATGTGGCGGCCGCCCGGGCATTCTGCATGGTTGCAGAACTTACCTGTTGGATGATGAAAATGGCCAGATTACGCACACGCACTCGATTTCCGCCGGACTCGACTACCCGGGTGTCGGACCGGAACATGCGTGGCTGAAAGACACCGGCAGGGCGGATTATGTCTCTGTAACCGATAGTGAAGCGCTGGAAGCATTTCACCAGCTGACCCGCCTGGAGGGCATTCTGCCAGCGCTGGAAAGCAGTCATGCCGTGGCCTACGGAATTAAACTGGCGGCCACCATGCGGTCTGACCAGCATGTGCTGATAAACCTCTCCGGAAGAGGCGACAAGGATGTGCAGACGGTGGCTGATCTGGAGCATATTTCCTTGTGAATAATCGCATCGATCAACGTTTCCAGTCTTTGGGCAAGACTTCGCGCAAAGCTCTCGTACCCTTTATTACGGTGGGTGATCCGCATCCGGACTGGACGGTGGACATCATGCATGAACTGGTGGCAGCCGGGGCCGATATCGTGGAGCTGGGCGTGCCCTTTTCCGACCCCATGGCTGATGGCCCGGTGATCCAGGAGGCCAGCGAACGCGCTATCGCCAAAGGGGTATCGCTGCATGCCGTTCTGGATTGCGTCAGTGTGTTCCGCGTTAACGACCGGGATACGCCCGTGGTGCTGATGGGTTACATGAATCCGGTGGAGCGCTATGGCTATGCCGCATTTGCGCGCGATGCAGCCGCGGCCGGGGTGGATGGTGTTCTGATGGTCGATTGTCCGCCGGAGGAGATGGCCGAACTGGGTGCTTCACTGGCCGGGGTAAACGTATTCCCAATCTGCTTGCTGGCTCCAACTACCACGCCAGAGCGGATGGATCTCATAGCCAGCCAGGCTCGCGGTTACCTGTACTACGTGTCATTCAAAGGCATAACCGGGGCGGACCGCCTTGACCATGGCAGCATCGCAGCCTCATTGGATGAGATACGCCGCCACACGCCGTTGCCACTGGCCGTTGGTTTCGGCATCAAGGGGCCGGAAACTGCCGCGGCGGTCGCGCGGGTGGCGGATGCGGTAGTGATCGGCAGCGCCCTGGTGCAAGTACTGGCTGCGGCAGCATCGCCGAATGAAGCGAGGCAGCTGGCCCGAACGTTTCTTGCACCCGTGCGGGCGGCCATGGACAATGGTGTGGCCCGAGTCCAGCAATGACCCGGCTCAGCCAGGCCTGTCAGACGGGAATGTGATGACCAAACCAAATGAGTGTAATCACCGAATGAAATCCCCGGGCTGGATAACGGTCCAATGAGTTGGTTCCAGAAGCTCATGCCGTCACGCATTCGCACAGAAGGCGGAAGTAAGCGAACAGTGCCGGAAGGCCTTTGGACCAAGTGCAATGATTGCACGGCCGTGCTGTACCGGCCCGAACTGGAACGCAACCTCCAGGTATGTCCCAAGTGCGGCAAGCATATGCCAGTGGGCGCGCGCGCGCGGCTGCAACAGTTTTTGGATGCAGATGGCCAGGAAGAAATCGCAGCCAACCTGGAGGCTACGGACCCGCTCAAGTTCCGCGACACAAAGAGATACCGCGACCGTTTGTTGGCCGCACAAAAGCAAACAGGTGAAAAGGACGCCCTGATTGCCATGTCTGGATTACTGTGTGGCCAGAAAGTTCTGGCTTGCGCGTTTGAATTTCGTTTCATGGGAGGTTCCATGGGTGCAGTGGTGGGGGAGAAATTTACCCGCGCCGCGCAGGAAAGCCTGCGTTTGCGTGCTCCGCTGGTGTGCTTTTCCGCCACGGGGGGCGCGCGCATGCAGGAGGGCCTGTTTTCTCTCATGCAGATGGCCAAGACCAGCGCTGTGCTGGCCCGCATGGCCGAAGCCGGTATCCCTTATATTTCTGTCCTGACTCATCCGACCACGGGTGGCGTTTCCGCCAGTCTGGGCATGCTCGGAGATATCAACATCGCTGAACCGGGCGCTTTGATCGGGTTTGCCGGCCCCCGTGTCATTGAACAAACCGTGCGTGAAAAACTTCCCGAAGGATTCCAGCGCAGTGAGTTCCTGTTGCAGAAGGGCGCCATCGACATGATCGTCGATCGCCGTCAATTGCGCGATCAGATTTCCGCTTTGCTGGCTTTGTTGGCCGGTGGATCCCAGCCCCGGGTGGTCAGCGGGGAGCTTGTCAAGCTCAGCACCTGAAACCGGCTGCAGTTGCTGCGCCATTTCCTGCAAAACGACATGCCTTTGCCATCAACCCTGTCCGAGTGGCTGGCCTTGCTCGAGGCACGCCCTCCGGTAGCCATCGATCTCGGCCTGGAGCGAACACGGATGGTCTGGGAGCGATTGGGCCAGCCACGGCCGGCTACACACCTGTTCACGGTTGCCGGCACCAACGGCAAGGGCTCCACCACAGCTTACATTGGCGCCATGCTAAAGGCCCTGGGCTACCGTTGTGGCAGCTACACTTCGCCGCATCTTTTTCGCTACAACGAGCGCGTGGAGGTCCAGGGCGATCTGGTTTCCGATCAACAACTGGTCGATGCGTTTGCGCAGGTTGAAGCAGTTCGCGGCACGGTCAGCCTTACCTATTTTGAATTTGGCACGCTTGCGGCTTTCCTGCTGATGTCGCAGGCCAAACTGGATTTCGCGGTACTGGAGATTGGCCTGGGTGGCCGCCTGGATGCGGTAAACATACTCGATACAGATTGCGCGGTCATCACTACCATTGGCCTGGATCACCAGGAATTTTTGGGTGAGGATCGCGACAGCATCGGGCGTGAAAAGGCCGGCATCATCCGCCCGGGGAAGCCCGTGATTTGTGGTGACCCGGAGCCACCGGGGAGCCTCTTACGGGCTGCCGCTCTGGCCGGGGGGGCAATGCTCCGAATCGGCCATGATTATGGGATTAAAGCGGATGGTTCGGAGTTCTCCTGGTGGTACGGTACAGCGCAACTCAAACTCCCACCTCCACCCATGACCGGGATGCACCAGGCCGACAATGTGGCCACGGCCCTGGCTGCTTTAGCGACTCTGATGCCGGAAGCGCTTGATGCCCCCGATCTGTTGCGTCGCGGCTTAAAGGCAGTGCGATTGCCGGGGAGGTTGCAGCAATGTGACAGGTGTCCCCGGGTTTGGCTGGATGTCGGGCATAATCCACATGCTGCCGAGGCCGTGGCCAGCGCACTGCTTGCATTGAATCTGCGGCCGAGATTCTGTGTGCTGGCCATGCTGCGCGACAAGGATGCAGCAGGTGTGGCCAAAATACTCGATGAGTGTGTGCAGGATTGGTTTTGCGCAGGTCTGGAAGGGGAGCGTGGCCGAACCGGCCTCGAACTGGAACAGGAAATCGTCAAGGTCATCGGACCAAGCCGTGTGAAAGTTTTTGCCAAGGTCAGCCATGCGCTGGAATCGGCACTCGAACAATCCGGGCCGGATGATTCGATACTCGTGTTTGGCTCATTTGTCACAACCGCGCAGGCGGCGGCATTCCTCGCTGGTTACTG
>DATDPS010000143.1:0-4521 GCA_035292625.1 Lysobacterales bacterium
GGCAGGTCAGTGTCGAGGAACGCGCCTGCCTCACCCTGGCCCACGCGCTTGGATTGAGCCATGCCGAGATCATGACCATCACCGGTATACCGCTGGGCTCGGTCAAATCGCATATTTTCCGCGGCCGGCAAAAACTGCAACAATGGATGAGCGAGCATGATCATTCCCTTCAGACGGCCGGGGCCATCCCGGCAAACGAGGCACAAAATGGCAATTGATGCACACGGGCAGTCGCTGGAACAATTGCTGACGTTCCGTGAGACTTTGCCGGCGGAAGCATTCGTCCTGGACGTGATGCAGCGGGTCCGGCGCGAGCAGCGCCGGCGCAACATCATCCTCTTCGCATTCGGGCTGGTGGGAGCGGCCTTCGGCCTGGCCGGGGCGTTTCTGCTGGCCGGGCCTGTCGCCGGAATCTTCTCGAAGCTGCCGGTCATGGCGACCATGCAGGCGGTGTTGCTGGCCGTCGCGGCCCTGGCTTTTTACGTGTGGTCCATGAACGAGGACCTGGGCCTGCCAAACTGATCCGGCCGTTGGCCCGGAGCATTCGCCGGATAATGCGTCAGCCAGCTGGCAAGCAGGGCCGTCACCAATACCGCTCCAGGACCGGCCTGAACTCGTCACCTCTCAGGGCGTGACGGGGAAACTCCGGCCGTCTTCCAGGGTGAACGATTTGCCGTCGAAGCTAGCCTGCATCACTGTGTCGCGGAAATTGGCCGCACTGGAGTTGTCGGCTTCCGCCCAACGTATGACATTCAGCGTCAATGAATCGCCGGCTTTCTCAAAGGTGCCGTAGCCTGTCACGGCGCCGCTTTCATCCCCCTGCACCAGGATAAAATAACCATCCACGAAAGCCAGTGCCCCGTTCTGCAGGGCATAGAGTTCCCCATCGCCGGGGCCGGCGCGCTCAAACCTTTGCACCGTGCCGGTGCCCTTGCTGAAAATGAGAGTCAAATCATTCCCGGAGCGGCCTACCGTCACGTCATGTTCGGTGTTACTGCGGAACGAAAGGGGCGGTTGCTGTCCCGGGTCTGTACTGATCGTCTGTTCGGCCACCAGGTGAACCCATTCGGCAGCCGGCTGGTAAGGTCCTGCATGTGCCATGGCTCCTTGCTCTTCGAACGGTTGGCCATCGAATACGGCTTGCTGGACAAACACCCCATCTTTGAACAGGAACACGCCCGTCAATGGCATTTCAACGCCATCGGACGAGGTGAGACCCGTGTAGAGCCAAAGCCCGTTAACCTGCTGTTCGAGCGCGTCGGTGCCTGCCGATTGACCCGCGGTGACGCAACCGCAGACGAAAAAAGCCATGGCAGACAGAAATGCCGACCGTGTCGAATGATGTTTCATTATGAGTTTCCTGGGTTAGATGCTTACGATTTTAACCGAATGCTTTAGCTTCGCCAGAAGGTCAGGTACCGAAATTGCATATTCACGATGGGCTTGATGCGAAAGCCGCAACAATGCAAGCCTTGTGACATAAGGCAAAACGCGTAACTATTGCAAGAGTCTGCTCTTGGTCTGTATGTTCCTGGTTTGCCGCTGGAGGAGCCAATATGCAAGTTGCCAGGCCCTTGTGCGCCATTGCGTGCCTTGCCAATTTGATCTTTGGCGCAAGTGCGCAGGAGGCATCTGGGCCCTCCGCTGATACGCACGGCTATTCGCGCGGTCCGGCCGGAGATGCTGACCATCTTTCATTCGTGCAGGTCAACGGTGTCAGGCTTGCTTATCGCCTCGAGGGCGCCGGCATACCGGTCATATTCGTTCATGGAGAGGGCTACTCGCATGAACTATGGACCGAGCAAGTGGACGAGTTCCAGGGCCATTACCTGTTCATCAGTTACGACCGGCGAGGTCACGGCCTTTCGGACGACCCGGTCACCGGTTACTCGGAAACCGCCCACGCCGAAGATCTGAATGCCCTGATGCAGCACCTCGGCATCCGCGATGCTCATTTCGTGGTCAACTCCCGCGGGGGCGCGATCATCATTCAGTTCCTGCACCTGCACAAAGAAAAGGTCCGCAGCATCACGTTCGCAGATGCCACCATACCGCTGGCGCCGATTTCGGAGCAAAGCGCGTTCTATCCTGTGGTGCCGCGCCTGAAAGCGCCGCCGCCTTCATTGGAGGAAGCCCTGAAGGGCAGGGACGGATCGAAGAAATCATCATTCACCAAGGTGGCGCAGTCGCGCCCGGAAACCCGGGCCATTCTGGATCGCATGCTCGACCAGTACAGCCCGCGCGTGGCGATGAATCCACAGCGGTCCGACATGGCCGCGCCGATCCACATTGGACCGTGGAACGCCTACGACTTTCCGGACATGACGAAGATGCACCAGCCCATCCTGCTGATCGTCGCGGAACTCGGCGATGTCTTTTTCCTGGACGGCGCCACGGAGGCGCACCGACTGTGGCCGAACACGCGGTTTCACGTGATGCCGGGAGTGGACCACTTGCTGATGCTCGAAGATCCGGCAGCCTTCAATCGCCTGGTCCTGGAATTCATTGAAGGCGTAGAGGAGCAGATCAACGGGCGCGCCCGTTGGTGGTCGGACAGATCCTACGAGGACGACGGCTGAGCCGGCGCCGTCCGGCGCCGTCAGCAATTCCAGCACCGGCCAGTGTCACCCCCCGCAGGACCACGCACAGTTGCCTGCCGAATGGGTTGCGCTAAACGCAATACATTTCATGCCAGTCGGCAATTGCCACCCGTGCGATCGTTATTTATGGTGGCGGTGACGTTCGATACCGCCAACCCGACCGGGAGACTGAAATGCGCACCAGGCTGACGTTTTGCTGGATAGTGGGCTTTTGTGCCATCCTGCATGCCATTGCCGGATTCGCAGCCGCGAACCGGCCATCGCTGACCTTGGAAAGCATATTCTCCAGCCCGGACTTCCGCAGCGAAAATCTTAATAACGTGCAGTGGAGCGAGGACGGAGCGAATTTCACGTTTACGCGGCGCGATCCACATACCGGCCTGCTCGACATCCACCAGCATGACCTTGCCTCGGGTGAAACACGCGTGCTTCTCCCCGCAAAGGTTCTTTCCCACCAAGGCGCGCCCATCGACATCTCGCGTTACCGGTGGTCGAAGGACCGTCGCTTCCTGCTGCTGACGGGACCGGAGACACGCACCTGGGACAGCGTCTTCGAGGCTGCGCACTTCATCCTCGATACCGAGGGCAATTTGATCACCCCCCTCGCTGGGGGCAGCACCGCACTGCGCAATGTCCGCCTGTCGCCCAGCGGGCGGCATGTTGGCTACGTGCTGGAAAATAATTTGTATGTCACGGAACTGGCGAATGGCGAAACGCGGGCCATCACCACGGATGGCAGCGAGAATATCTTCAACGGGATTTTCGACTACGGCAGCACGGAGTTCGGCTTTGTCGACGCCTGGCACTGGTCACCGGATGGCAACAGGATCGCCTTCTGGCGGCTGGATGCGACCGACGTCAAGGTCTACTGGATCATCGACGAGCTGGGCAAGTACAACGAAGTCCATGCGCTCAAGTACCCCAATACCGCGGAGAAGCATGCGGTAAACCAGATCGGTGTGTTCGATCTGCGCTCCGGCAAGACCAACTGGATAGAGATCGGTGACAACCCCGATGACTACATCCCGCGCATCGATTGGACGCGCTCCGCGAACACGCTCTCAATCCAGCGACTGACCCGCGACCACGAGCGGCTCGACGTGCTGCTGGCGGACGTCGAGTCGGGGAGCTCGCGTGTGGTCCTCACGGAAACGGACCCAGCCTGGATCGACATCACCGAGGACCTGATTTTCTTCCAGGACGCAGACCGTTTCGTCTGGACCTCGGAGAAGAGTGGCTACCGCCACGCCTACCTGTACGACTACGCCGGCACCGAGAAGCAGCTCACTTCGGGCGATTGGGAAATCAGCAGGCTGATCGCCCTCGACGAAGCGGGCGGATGGCTCTACTTCTCCGGCAAGAAAGACTCGTTGATCGACCAGCATGTCTACCGGGTAGACCTCAAGGGCTCGGAAGTGCAGAAGCTGAGCGGCGCGCCGGGCTGGTACGATTGGAACTTCTCGCCGGACCGCAGCCGGGTGATCGAAACCTACTCGAATGCCGCATCACCGCCACGAACGGTGTTGCGGGAGCCATCCGGCGACGTCATCAGAACCCTGATAACCAATGATCTAAAAGGCCTGGCGAACTATGCTGTGCCGCACCCGGAGTTCATCAGGTATACAACCTCGGATGGCGTGGAGCTGGACGCCTACCTGATCAAGCCGACGAATTTCGACCCGGCGAAGAAATACCCCGTCATCGCCTACGGCTACGGCAATGCCGGCTCGCAAATGGTGGTCAACCAGTGGGGCAGTGCCCGCGGCGAGCAGCGCGACCTGTGGCACCGCTACATGGCCGAGCAGGGATTCATCGTGTTCACCACCGATAACCGCACGACCACCGGCCGGGGCAAGGCGGCATATAACCTTACCTACGGACACTACGCGAAATGGGCGGTTCACGACCAGCTGGAAGGAGC
>DATDPS010000144.1:0-11364 GCA_035292625.1 Lysobacterales bacterium
ACCCCAATTTCGGTTGGACTGTCTGAAGAAAAGACCCCGGATCAGATCCGGGGTAAAGGGCGACGGGCCCAACTCTCTATTTGGACAGAATGCGTGCTTCGAGATCGCGACAGGTATAGCCCGCTGTTTCCAGCGAGAACAGACGCTGCAAGCGCTTCGTTCCCGAGCCCAGACCGATGTCGGTCAGGACATATTCAAACTTCAGGTCATTGCAGTTGTTGCCCGTAATGGTAACGCTGCCCACCACTTCCCGGTCCGCCGTTTTATCGCCCAGGAATTCGCCATTGGTGACCAGTACAATGGGAACAGTGACCTCGGTGTCGCCCATTTGAAACTGCGAGGCGCCGGTGAGCCACAACATGCCGCCATTCGCGTCGAACGTGTACCAGGACAGGAAGAACAGGAGCGGAAGCTTTTCGAGTTCGTCCTGCCCATCGACGAAGTTCCGCAATGGAATGGAATCCCCAACCAGCTCCGAAACCGCGATGACGAATCCTTGGTCAGGCGCCCCGTCGACTACCCAGTTGCCGGACAAACGCCCACTCAAGGGAATGAGCGACTTGGCAGCAAAGACACTGGCCGTTGACGGAATGTCAATAACAACCCCCTCCGTGCCTTGCCACCGCAGGTGCAGCGCCAGACTGTCGTTGTACTGTGCCGCTGTCACGTCATACCCCCAGCCGGACCCTTGTGATGCCAGCGGGGTGTCGCTGTCGAGCAGGAAGATCCAGGAGGTTTCCCAGCCCATCCCGCCCATTTCTCCTCCAAACACCGTGCCCGGATTCTGATCCCCATTGCCCACGCCCCAGGTATCCGGCTCCCGGGAAAGTCTGAAATTTCGCCAGCCACCGTCGATGATCAGGCCGACCGAAGGAGTCTCGTAGAGATAGTAATTGTAGTCAGGGCTAACGAACTCCAGCCAGATCACCGATCGATTCGGGTCGGCACAGGCGACACGGTAAACGGCCAGATCGGCCGGCAGGAGATTATCTCCTCTTGCGTTAGGCAGGCTGATCCGAGCTTCCGCGACCTTCACGATGTCATCGCCGAAAAGCTGCAGTTGTCGGTCAGGTACCGTGACGCAGCCGGGCGGAAAGAGTGCGTAGGGGTTACTAATGAAGTTCGAGTAAGCCTGAGCA
The DNA here is from genome assembly GCA_035292625.1 of Lysobacterales bacterium. Taxonomy (GTDB): domain Bacteria; phylum Pseudomonadota; class Gammaproteobacteria; order Xanthomonadales; family SZUA-36; genus SHZL01. The sequence continues at coordinate 1,140 of DATDPS010000144.1, forward strand.
TTGAAACTTAACAAAAGCGCCATCAAAAGAACAATGTTGGTTTTCATCACTTCTCTCCAGTCAATTATTCAAATCGCTTACCCGCTTCGGTAGCGCAATGGGCCATGATCAGACTGTCCTCAGCATCGAATACATCGACCGAGGCAGTGCCGGTGAAACGCTACAGCGGCCCCGGCATGCCAGGGCCGGCGTATAGCGATTCACACAATGCAACTGAATCGTTGACGATGCGCTGAATCGGAATCGCGCCAGAGACCACTGGAGAATCGGTTTCATCGAAACCCCAGCCGTAGGTGATCTGGCCGGACGAGCAGTCGGTGAATTCCAGCTCGATTGTTCCATCCAGGTATTGCTCGGGCGCAGGTGTCGCGGTATCAAAGCCGCCCCCGGTGGTCCATACGATGGCAAGTTCCGCGGAACTGCCTGCAAACTTTCCGAAAGCCGTCAACCAGCGGTGACCGAACTCATCACCCGCCTGGGGTTCGATCGCATAGGTGAACCACGCCAGGAAGACCTGGTTGATTTTTTCGTAGGCGGTCAGGAAGAAACCCTGCCCCGGAGTGTCCGGGTTGTGCCAGCTGCCGGCCAGGCCGGGATTTATGCGGAACGGTGACGGTGGCGCCAGCACATACAGGAACTCGCCAGCTTTGTCTCCAGAAATCCACTGAGTGACGAAGTAGTAATCCTGTCCGGCCTGTAGCTCGATCAACGGCTCTCCATACGCGGCAAAGGCCACGCGGCTAACCGCCGGGTTGGCCGGATTGACGGGCGCCGTATATACCTGCAGAGATACCTGCGCACCAATAAGCATGTCCGCGAAATAGTAGGTTCCGTCACGTGAAACCCGGACGGGTCCCGACTGCTTGTAGGGGGCGTTTCTGTCACCCCAGATGTCCGAGGTCATGGTCGGATCATTCGCGGTGAATTTACCCTTCGTAAAAGTCGGCAGAGCCACGACATTGTCAGAGCTGATGGATCCAGGGCCGATGAACGCCATCGCCCATGTGCCCTCGACGTTTTCGCACAGTTGCTGCACGACAAGAACATAGGTAACACCCCTGGACAACTTGTGAGAGTCGGTTCCCGGGATGTTCTTGACGTTTTGACCGGGAGCCGTCGGATTGAAACTGCCTTCATACACCCGATGGTAAACAGCCACCGCGCCATGACGATCAAGCTGATCGAATGCGTTGTAGGACCGGTACAGACCATCAATGGACACGCGGAACGTGGTTTGGACATAGCCCAATTTCTCCTGGGCGCAGCCATAGCTATGTAGCGCATCGATGGCCGGCTCAGCGCCGTCGAACATTCCGCTCAGGATGGTGCTCTCCGCCCAGGCAGGCGCAGAACCGAACAGGCAAACCGCAAGAACCATAGCTTGTGTGGTGACGCGAGAAAATGCGGACATGGAAGTTTCTCCCTCAAATCCTATAGGGGGCCCGGCATACCGGGGCCGCGATACAGCGATTCACACAATGCAACTGAATCGTTGGCGATGCGCTGGATCGGGATGACACCTGAAACCGCTGGATTGCCAAATATGTCGAAGCCCCAGGCATAGTTGACCTGGCCAGACGTGCAGTCGGTGAATTCAAGCTCGATCGTTCCATCGATGTGCTGTTCGGGCACAGGATCCGGGGCGTCAAAGCCTCCCCCGGCGGTCCACTCGATGGCGAGATCGGCAGATGTGCCCCAAAAGGGCCCCGAAGCCGTCATCCAGCGATGGCCGAACTCGTCATCCGCCGGCGGATCGATCGCATAAGTCAACCACCCAAGGAAGACCTGGTTGCGGCTCTCGAATACGTCCAGGAAGAAACCCTGGCCGGGAGTGTCTGGGTTGTACCAACTGTCGGCCAGGCCGCGGCTTACCCGAAACGGCGCCGGTGGGGCCATTATGAAAAAGTAGTCGTCAGACTCATCCAGAGCGGGGGGCGCAAGCCCGTACGAGTCCCCATGAGACTGGACCAGGATGTAGTAATCCTGTCCGGCTTTGAGTTCAAATCCTTCCCCATATCCACCGCCTACGCGGTTGACCCACTCCCTGTCCCAGGCGGGATCTACGGGCGCCGAGTAGACCGACACGCACAGGCCGTAAATACCCGCGGTGGAAAAGTAGTAGGTTCCGGTTCGTGAAACCTGGATTGGCCCCGACTGCTCGAAGTGGGCGGGGTAAGGTCCCCAGTCGTCAGAGCAGTTGCTGCTCATCATCGGGCCATCTCTATCGAACGTACCCGAGGTGAAGGATGGCACGGCCACCGCATCATCGGAATCCACCGTTCCGGGGCCAACAAACGCCACTGCCCAGGCGCCTTTTGAAGGCACGCAGGCCAGTTGCACGACCAAGGTATAGGCGGTGCCCGCAGCAAGGATCGCTTCGTTAGCGGGATAGTCGACACGCGCCGACGCGATCAGGTTTTTTCCAGGAGCTGAGGCATCGAAACTCCCTTCGTACACCAGGACGGTGACATCTACCCCACCGACACTACGTAATGAGCCGAATGCATCGTTGAAGGTGTAGGTGCCGCTTGTTGATACCTCAAAGGTACTTTGCTGGTATCCCAAAGGGGTGTGAGCGCATTCAAATCCTGACAGAGAATCTATGGCCGGCTCGGAACCGTCGAACATCCCGCTCAGCACGGAACCAACCGCCCAAGCCGGCACCGAAACGAGCAAGGAGAGTGCCAAAGCTATGGCCGGCAAGTAATTTGGCTGCGCCGGGCTGTGGGGCGTAACCGGGGTCCGTGAGCGCTCGACGCCCCAGGCGCCGGTCATTTCCATCTGCCGTTTGGCCTTTCCGTTCAACCGTCTGTGTACTTTTTCCATATCCTGCTCACTTGACCTGTAGGTCCTAAAAGCTCTGGGAGAAATTTTGTTACTTCGTTGACATGAAAGTCCTTAGAATGCTGTGAAACTTTCTGAAAAGTTCTGAAAGCCACGTGCCCGAGCCGCAGGCACAGGTTTATGAGTTCGGCCAATATTGGGAGAGAGCAAGAGCGAACACCAGTACATCGTAAGACGGTATGTTTTTTCTTCTGATCTGGGTAAGCGTGAGCTTGAGGTGTCCTCACATGCTCACGCCACCCAGATCAGATGCGCTGGCCTTCGAGTGCCGAGTGGAACTTCGACGGACTCAACTTCGCCTATTGCTCACCGGTAAATCGTGTTCCGAAGGTGATGACGCACCTGCTTACAATGAGCGCTCCGGCGGCGTTATAGATTCTGGCAGAAGCTGAGCTGGTCGTTGTGTCGTCCAAATTGTATTCGGTTTCTCCAATGACAACGATCTTTCCGTTCGATGTTCCATCCGCGTTATATTGGAATATCTTGAATGCGTATGCGTACGTGTGCGCGCGTACATGTTGCCAGACTCCCAGGCCGGGGTAACGCCTTGAAGGTGGTGTTCCCGAAGCTTCTTCTATGAGTGTACCTCCTTGTACATAGGAAACCAGGGACCGTCCCGGCGGGGACAACGGCTCATCGGTCGTACAATCCACGAAGCTAGTCTCCAAGTCCCAGGTACCTTCGATCCCAAATCCGAGCGGCTCAATTGGTGACCCCTGCGCCATGGCTGTTGAGTGCGATATGGCCAATGCTATTACCATCACCAAGGTGCAATACGTGATCTTCGAGCTGTTTCTTGCCATTTTCTTACCCTCACTCCCGCCTAGGTTTTTGATAAAAAGCGCTAATAAAACTACGATGTTGGTCTTCATCTCCAAGTCTCCAGTCAATTATTTAAATCGCTTACGTTCCGGTACTCGCCCCAGCTACTGGAAGATGGGCACGCGCTGGCCGGTCTCGGTGATGCCAGGAATAGTGATCACCGGAACGGCGCCCGGGTCGGGCATCCCGTCACCGTCGGCGTCGGCCGAAGCGGGGTACACGGTAACGGTGACGTGGATCACGTCGTGATCAGGATCAATGAACTGGAGCGTGCCAAAGGCGACGGCGATAGCGCGAATCTGCAGCTCGTTATTCGGTCCCTTCGCCTGCGCGTAGCCCACCAGCGTCCATTGAGCGGTGTCACGGTTGATCATCACTTCCTGGCCCACGAGGTCACTCCAGGAGTCCGCGCCAAAAGCCGCGGCCAAATCCGCGAGGTCGGCGCCATAGGACGTGAAATTGACGCGTAATGCCGCTTCCGTCGCCTCCGGGTCTAGGGGGGTTTGAAGAGCGGTCCACGTCCACAAGCTTGCCGCCTGGCCGACCCAACCGCCACCGAGTTTGTAGTGCCCCTGGTCTTGGTTGGAGGCGCCGGCTTGAGTGATGGCGAGCAGCCCGGCCAACGTGACGCCAACCGTCAGAATGGACAGGTTCTTTTTGCTAAACATAACGTTTCTCCTTATCTTTGGATCGACAAGAATTTGCTGATTGCAGCGACGGCGTAATTGACTCCTGGGTAGCAATACTCTTACCCAATGGGCATGAAAGTCCTTAGAATGCTGTGAAACTTTATGAAAAGTTCTGAAAGCCACATGCCCGAGCCCCAAGCACAGGTTTATGAGTTCGGAACGTTTCGCGTGGACACGGGCAAGCGCCTGCTGTTCAGCCGCGGAGGTCAAGCCTTGCCTTTGACTCCAAAGGCCTTTGACACCCTGCTGTACATGCTGGAACACCGGGAACGGGTGTTAAAAAAAGAAGAGTTGATGAAAGCGATCTGGCCGGAAAGGGTCGTCGAAGAAAACAACCTGAACCAGAACATCTCTCTGCTGCGGCGTGTATTGGGAGAGAGCAAGAGCGAACACCAGTACATCGTGACCGTACCGGGGCGGGGTTATCGTTTCGTCGCCGAAGTGCAGACGCGCTCAACCCCACCGGAAAAGCCCGCTCCTACCGTCCCTGCCATCGCAGTTCTGCCGTTTCAGCCCCTGGTGGCCGAACACCGCGACCTCGCCCTGGAACTGGGCATGGCCGACACCCTGATTGCCCGCCTGAGCGGCATTCGACAGATAATCGTGCGCCCCATCGGCTCGGTGCGAAAATACGCAGATGTGGATCAGGACCCCTTGCTTGCGGGGCGTGAGCTGGGCGTCGAATCGGTACTGGAAGGCAGCATTCAGCGATGGGGCGATTCCATCCGGGTGACGGTACGGTTGATGGCGGTATCAACGGGAGCTGCGATGTGGACTGGCACTTTTGATGAGAAATTCTCGGATATTTTTGCCGTGCAGGACGCGATTGCCGAGCGGGTAGCCGCTGCCCTCGCCGCTCAACTAGGCTATGAAGAAAAGCAGCGCCTGGGCCGCCGCCATACGGTAAGCGCCGAAGTCTACGAACTGTACCTGAAGGGCCGCTTCCACCTGGTTCGATTGACGCCGCCGGAAATGCAGACCGCCATTGGCTACTTTCAGCGGGCCATTGCCCTGGACCCCTCTTACGCCCAGGCCTACCTTGGGCTGGCGAATGCCCTGTTCCGTCTACCACTGGCAGCTGAGCTGCGTCCCATCAAGCATTACCCGAAAGCAAAAGAGGCGGCGCAGAAGGCCCTGGATATTGATGGCACGCTGGCCGAGGGTCATGCGATCCTGGGTTTGATCATGTTCTGGTACGAATGGAATTGGAGCGTTTCGGAGAGTCATTTCAAGCAAGCCCTGGCGCGCGACCCCAACGACGCGGAAAGTCACCTGGGCTACGCGCATTTGCTCTCCAACACCGGCCGACACCTGGAGGCTCTGGCAGAAGTGAAACGAGCCCGGGAACTCAACCCGCTTTACTTGGTGGCCAATGCGCTCGAAAGTCAGTTCCTTCTTCACGCCGGGCGACCCGATGAAGCCCTGGCCAAATTGAATCAAACCGTGGCCCTGGACGCTCTCTTCTGGCTCACCCATTTGTACTATTCAAGCGTTTATCTTGAAAGCGGTCGGTTTGCCGAAGCGGTCGCTGCGGCGAACGAGGCACAAAGGCTTTCCGGCGGCAGTGCACACGCCATGGCCGCCGGGGCCTGCGCCCTGATCAAGCTGGGCAGGAGAAAGGAAGCAAGGACGGTATTGGACGAGTTACTAAAGCTGTCAAGCCAGAAATATGTCCCACCCTATGCTCTCGCGCTCGTTTACAACGCCCTGGATGAACCCGAGCAGGCATACGCCTGGCTGGCGCGCGGGATCGACGAGAAAGACCCGAGGGTGACTTTTGTGAAGGTCGAACCCAAGTGGAACAATCTTCGCGCCACCCCGGAATTCATCGACATCATGCGCCGGGTTGGGTTTTCTGATGCATAGCCAGCCAGCCCTGAGGAAAGTTCTTCCAGATGATTGAATCGATCTTCAGGGTTTTCGTGCCCATTGCGCTGACGCTGCTGATGTTCGGTCTGGGCTTGCAACTGGTCGGTGGCGATTTCTTGCGATTGGCTCGTTATCCCAAAGCCGTGTTGGCTGGACTGTTGGGTCAGATTGTCTTGTTGCCAGCAATAGCCTATTTGCTGGTCAATTTTCTGTCATTGCCGTTGGCGATCTCCGCCGGAATCGTCATCCTGGCGGCTTGCCCCGGCGGAGTTGCTTCCAGCTCGATCTGCTTCCTGGCGCGCGCAGATGTTGCCCTGTCGGTGACACTCACGGCCCTATCCACCGTACTCGCGCCGGTGTTCGCGCCCATCATCGTCGGGTTGGGACTGGATATCATCCAGCTGGGTACGCCGGAAGTCAGCCGCATGGATGTCATTGCGCTGCCGCTGGTGGCCACTTTCGGGCAGCTTTTACTGGTGATGGTGCTGCCCTTGTCAGTCGGCATGATCGTCCGGAGATATACCGAGCGCCTGGCGCTGCGCTCTGACCGCTGGGTCCGGATCGGCAACGTGATCGTGCTATTGGTCCTTCTGCTCGGTGCCTTTGCAGTGGGATTCGATTTCTTGCTAAAGAATTTCCAGGTCCTTGGCCCGGTGTTGCTGGCACTCAACCTGGCTTCCATGCTGGGTGGGTACCTGCTGGCAAGAGCATTTGGGCTGGCCGCAATCCAACGCCAGACCATCGCCATCGAACTCAGCATTCATAACGTGGGACTGGGCCTGTTGATCGCACTGAACCTGTTGCAACAACCGGAGTGGATAGTCGCACCCAGCGTCTATAGCATTGTGATGATGTTGACCGCTTTTGCATTGATCACAGGGCTGAGGCTGCAACGCAGCAACTCCGCATGACAATTCGTTCCGGATGGCTACTGAGTCTGTCCGCGGTGGGTATTTTGATTTCAACAACGGCGCTTTCCCAGGCGCCACTGGAATCAAAAGCCCCCGGGGATACGCTGGACGAGATTATCGTCACGGCGCGGAAAGTCGAAGAGAGTCTTCAAGACGTTCCCATGAGCGTGCAGGTTCTGTCAGCAGATTTTCTCGATGAAGTGGATGTAACCCGCTTGCATGAGCTGCAGTTCAATATTCCCGGCCTGGTGGTAAATAGCCTCGGCCTGTTTGGCGCCGGCTTCGCGCTGCGTGGCGTCGGCGACCAGTTAGGCACCAGCCTGTCGATCGCGACGCATCTGGATGGCGTCTATTTGGGCCGGTCCAATTTGGCGATCGTTCGCATGTTTGACCTGGACCGTATCGAAGTGCTCAAGGGCCCTCAGGGCACGCTGTACGGGCGGAATTCGACGGGCGGGTCAATTAATTTCATCACCCGGGCACCGCAGGAAGAATTCGATACTGAAATTGAAGCGTCCTACGGCAGTTACGACACGGTCCGCGCGCAGGGTCACGTCAATGTACCCTTCGAAGAAGCCGCCTTTCGCCTGGCCTTTATTGGTTCGGAGGGGGACGGGTACATTCAAAATTCCATTGATGACAGGGCATTTGGTGAGAGCGATTTCTGGGGGCTCAGAGCCTCTTTACGGGTAAACGCGACCGATAAGCTGCTCATTGACTTCATGGCCCAGCATGTCACGGATGATGGCGCGAGCGGCGAGCTATGGTTGCCACCACCTGAGTTTCTCCTTGATCCGGACGATATCCGGCTTACCACGGTGACCTTGGAGAATCCCTACCTCATAACCAAAAGCGACAATGCCAGCATCGACGTCGAGTACGACTATGGATTTGCGATGTTGCACTCCATTACAGGCTATGCGAAGAGTGACGTGCGTGACCTTGACGACTGTGCCGGGGATCCCAGGCTCAAAGGTTGCGTCAGAAGCGGCGACCCCGTGAAATTCGATCAATGGAGCCAGGAAATCCGGCTGGTCTCGCAGAGGAACGCTACCGTCGATTGGTTGGTAGGCGCTTACTATTTGAATGGGGACGGGTCGACCAGGTTTTACAACCTCATCCCTTTGCAGAACCCGCAGCCGCGGAACGACTACTTGGCTACCTCGCAAGAAACTGCCTATGCACTGTTTGGCCAGGCAACGCTAGAACTGGCTGCGAAATGGAGCATGACCGGCGGATTGCGCCTGAGCCATGAGGACAATCGCGTGTCGAGCATTGGGACGGGACTACAAGATAGCCCAACATTAGCGACCGCTGAGAACGACGAGGATAACGTGTCCTGGCGATTGGACCTGGAGTATGCCGCGACCGAAAACCTGCTCGTCTATGCCGGTGTTTCCACCGGATTCAAAAGTGGTGGTGTGACGACTACGCGTTTACCCAGTGGCGAGTTTGATGATTTTGACTCCGAAAACCTGACAGCGTTTGAAGTGGGCGCCAATTCACGGTGGCTGGACCAGCGACTGACCCTCAATGGCGCGGCGTTTTACTACGACTTCCGCGATATGCAGATCAGCTCGGTTTTCATTTATCAAAGTGCCGTGATTTCCGATATAGAAAACTCAGCACAGGCCGAAATTTATGGCCTGGACATCACTGGAAATTTTCAAATCAATGACCGGTTAACCCTGTCTGCTGGTGTGGTCTGGATGCCAAAACGGGAGTTTGTCGAGTTCGTAAGCGAATGGACCGGCGACAAGCTCTCCGGTAACACCATCAGCCGCGCACCGGAATGGAGTGCAACCTCAGCGATCAACTACGAACATCCCTTAGGACACCTGGGTGATCTTTCCGTGCGCCTGGAATACAACTACCGCAGCGATTTCTATTTCACCAAGGAAAACGATCCGCTGCTGGCACAAGACAGTTTTGGTCTGCTGAATATTTTCCTGACCTTCGAACCAAGGGACACGAAGTGGCATGTTTTTGCATCGGGCCGTAATCTGACCAACGCGGACTATTACAATCACATTTTGCTCCAGTCCAGCCCAGGGTATCCGGCAACCTATGAAGTCGGTATTGCAATTAATTTTTGAGTTTCAGGTACCGGTTCTGGGAATCGGTGAGCACAGTCCATTCCGGCTGGCGCGGTTGGCATTGCTGACCTTGATCAGCATGACCGCGCCGCAACTGTGTGCGTCAGAGCAATCGGACTCGGGCGACGTGGTCCTCGTCAGCACGGCCGCAGAACTCGTGGCCGCACTGGAGCCGCAGAGTGCCGTTCTGCACATTCGGGTACGGCGCGGCGACTACGCCGTCGATCGTCCGTTGACGGTGCCGGACGGCGCGATCCTCGAGGGCGAGGGCATCATGCGCGTGGACAATGGATTGCCTGTGGGATTCGAGCCCGGCACCATGACCACGATTCGCGTGACAGCGGGTTTCGAGGGCGACCTGCTGACGCTGGGCAATGGCGTGGTCCTCCGCGGCCTCCGCCTTGAGGATCTGAAGACCAAACCTGGCAGCGAACCGCAACGTTCGGGCAACGTGATCGTCGTGGGATCGCGAGCGGCCGGCGATACCGTCTCTGCACAAATTGCCGACTGCGAAATCGTCAGCCCCAACCAGCCAGGAGTTGGGACGGAAGGTCCGACCGGTCACGCGCTCGTGGTATTGACCAGGAACCCGGGGCGGCACCAAACTCCTCCCCCGCACGTTGGTGCAACCATCAACGCCCGCCTGGAGCGATCGGTCGTGCGCGCGAATGGCAGCGCCCTGTTCGCGATCAATTTCGCGGCCGATGGCGCCCTGACCATTGCCCTGGACGGCAACCGGCTCGAAGGTATTCTGAGCGCCGCGGGCGGTGCGAGCCGCCCGGACGAGGTGTCCGGCGCCTCCGTGACTGTCGAGTCGCGGGACAACCTCTACGCGCTGCGTCCCGGAGGGCAGGACGCTTTCGGTTGGCGGGTGATCGGCGGTAGCAGTTCGCATCTCGCGGACCTCGGCGCCCCCGGGGCCAACCACAACCTGGTCCGGATCAAGTCTGTCAACGACCGTATCGAAGGCTTCAAGATCGGCATCCTGGCGGCC
>DATDPS010000145.1:0-11144 GCA_035292625.1 Lysobacterales bacterium
CTGGACGGGAAAGCGCAGGCGGCCCAGGAAAGATCGCACAGCGCCTGTGATCAGCATGTGGCGGTTCAACCGTTCAAAGTGAAGGCGAATGGGTCGGCCGGGTGCCAAAAAACATCAAGAAAATCCCGCCGGGCCAGGGCCCCCAGTATGCCTTTTCCTGTGCTGCATTGTAATTCAGCTGCAGGCTGAACCCCATGGCCGGCGGCACATTTGCCCGCGACCCTGCTACCAGCGCCGCCATTCGCCTGCGGGCAGGATTTTTCCGGTGGTAAACTGCGTGGCATTAGCGGCATGAGGCAGCCTGGAATTCAGGCGCAAGTATCGGAGCGCATACGGCGGGTGATGGGGCGACAATGACCGCCACGACATCATTGAAGGAGCCGCCATGTCTCAGTTTCCCCTGCACGTGAAAGAACCCCAAAGCAAACTTGAGAAACTGCAACTGCGTTTTGCCGAAGATGCGGTTCGCTGGCGCGCGGTGCAGGTGCGTGACCGCGAGGCAGACGGTGCTTTCTTTTACAGCGTGAAATCGACCGGAGTATTCTGCCGGCCATCCTGTCCGGCTCGCCAAGCGCGCCGCGAGAATGTGGCCTTCCACACGACGGCGGTGGAGGCCGAGGCCGCCGGGTTCCGCGCCTGCCTGCGCTGCCGACCGCTGGCCAGCGTCGACCTGGACCCGTCGGCGCGAAAGATGATCGAGCTGTCCGGATACATCCGCGCGCATGCCGGCGAAACGCTTTCGCTGCAGCGCCTTGCCGCCATTGCGGACCTGAGCCCTTATCACCTACATCGCAGTTTCAAGGCGATCCTGGGTGTGACGCCAAAGCAATTCCAGTCTGCGCTGCGGCTGGAGCGGCTGAAGTCCAGGCTGCGCACGGACGACAGCGTGGCTGGAGCGATCTTCGACTCGGGATTCGGCTCGACCAGCCGGGTTTATGAGCTGGTCGACGGCCGCCTGGGGATGACGCCCTCGAGTTACCGCGCGGGTGGGGCGGGCGAGACGATCCACTACGCGTTTCGCCGCACTGCTTTTGGCCTGCTCATGATGGCCGCCACCGACCGCGGTGTTTGCGCGGTGCGCTTTGGCGATCATGAGGCCGCCCTCATCCAGGAACTCGAAGCCGAATATCCACGGGCGGCATTGACACCCGTGCCGGCCGCAGCCGAGCCCCTGCTGGAAGCCTGGATCGCCGCCCTTGACGCGCACCTGAGCGAAGGCGGGCCGCGGCCCGACCTGCCCCTTGACCTGCGCGGCACCGCGTTCCAGATTCGCGTTTGGGAGTTCCTGCTGAAGATCCGCGAAGGCGAGGTGGTCAGCTATGCTGAACTTGCCGCCGGCATCGATGCGCCAAAAGCCGTGCGCGCGGCCGCATCGGCCTGCGCGGCGAACCGCATCGCCGTGCTGGTGCCCTGTCACCGCGTGCTGCGCGGCGATGGCACGCTGGGCGGCTACCGCTGGGGCATGGAGAGAAAACGCGCGCTGATCGAGGCGGAACGGCGGCGATCGCGAGGCGTTGCGGATTCTGGCTCAGGCTCGGAATGACGAGGGGCCGAGCCGCTACTCACTCAGGTTGCGGGATCATCCGCCGCTGCGCCTATCGGCGGCGCCGGATCATCGGGCAGTCTTGCCAGGCGGTCTTCGGTGGATGGGTGCGTGGAAAAAACCTCCGTTGATTGTCCATTGTCGGCACCGATCCGCAGCAGTACGACACGCAAACCGCCAGGCGCGTAGCCGGTGACGGCCGATAAATCGCGCCCCGCCGCGTCGGCTTCGTACTCCGTGCCGGGATCGAATCCGTCGACCAGGATTAGTTCCGTGGCATTGCCGACGATGGCCTCGTATGGAGCGAAATTGGCGCTGTTATCCGCCACCAGGCTGGAAACGCCGCCAATGAGTTCACCCCGCGCAATGATGTCGATTGCGTGGCGCTGGTCGATGTGGATGATTTCATGCGCCAGCACGCCGGCCAGTTCGTCGTCACTCAGCGGCAGTTCGTACAAGCCCCGGGTGATGAATACCCGGCCACCCGGCGCCGAGAACGCATTGATGGCCGGCGAGTCCAGCAGACCGAAGCGCCACTCGAGGTCCTGGCGTGTCGCATATTGTGCCAGTACGCGGCCAATGAGGTTGACCCGGCGGGTGGCCGCTTCGTCCCGCCACACCCCTCCGTAGCGGCCGACGATGGTGAGGGCAACGGCGTCGCCGATCGCGACCTCTTCAGCCAGCGATAGCCCCGACGCGCCTTTGGCGATACGCGCCGCGTCGTCCGAGGTTTGCTTGGCTTTTTGCACTGCATTGGCCAGGTCACCGAGACCCGGGAATTGCGCCTGCGCGGAGGAGATCAACAAGAGGCCGAGGGCCAAGCCCAGGGAGGTGGCGCGTTTCATGGCTGATACTCGCCCTTTTGCTCGCTGCTCATGTAGGCGACCATGTCCTGTGGCGTCAGCTTCGATGCCTCGGCGTCGGTCCAGTCGATGTCTGCCTGTGCATCGGTGGCGCCATGCCGTTCTGCGTAGCCTTGTGCCGCGGGCGCCAGCGGCCGGGCCGCGGCGACCGTATCGGTGCGGGCTGCATCGACCGTGGTGAACCCCGCTCCCGGCGCCAGTGAAGGCTTCTCGCTGGCGAGGTTGCCCTGGAATACCCAGCCTTCCCCTTCATCCGACTTTACCCGCAGCCAGGCGCCCTGGATTTCGCGCACCTTGAGTTTCTCGGCAAAACCCACCGTCGACACCACGGGTGCCAAAGGTCCCGGCTCGGCCAAAAGCGAGGTCTCGTGGTGTTTCGACCAGGCTTTCCCGCCCTGCTTGAATTCCGCCGGGCTGGCAGGCAGCGCAAGACCGCAGGCCAGGATGAAGGTGGCGGTTAAAACGAGGGATCGCTTAATTCTCATTTGGTCTCCAGTTTGAGCACTGCCTGCCAGTCCGGACCGGGCGGCGCGGCTTCCAACTCCCGCGACTGCGCGAGATAGCGCTTGCTGGGAATATCGTCCGGCCGCATACCCAGGGCCTCGGTGAAATCAGCGGCGGCCGCGGTGAAATTCCTCTCACAGTAGGCGTGAAATCCGCGGGTAAAAGTATCGGCAAAAACCACGGTGTGTTCATCTGCCGTGCTGCGCTCAGCCAGCAGTTCGTATACCTCCACGGCCTGCGTCTTGCCCTTCACCTGCAGGCGGGCAACCGGACGCACCAGCATCGCTTCGGCAGCATACGCCGCGGTTGCCGGTCCCAGCAATATGGCGGTGCCGGTTTCCTTGTTGGCGCCCTCGAGGCGGGAGGCAAGGTTCACCGCGTCACCCAGCACGGTGTAATTTCGCTTGCGCGTCGAGCCAACGTTGCCGACCACCACCGGACCGGTGTTGATGCCCGTGCGCATGCCGAGACGCATGCCGTACTGTCCTTCGATTTCATCATTGAATTTTTCCAGCGCGACCTGGCCGGCCAGTGCGGCGCGGCAGGCTTGCTGCGCATGGTTTTCCAGCGGTTCGGGACTGCCGAATACCGCCATGATCGCATCGCCGATGTACTTGTCGAGGTAGCCGCCGTGCTCGAGGATGCACTCTGTCTGGCCCTCAAGCAGGCGATTGATCAGGGTCACCAGTTCCGGTGGTGTCAAGCGCTCACTGATGGTGGTAAATCCGGCAATGTCGGAAAAGGAAACCGTTAGTTCGCGCAGCTCGCCGCCGAGTTCGATAGCGTTCGGATCCGCCACCAGGCGCTTGACCACCGCGGGCGAAACATAAGCCCCGAACCAGGCCTGTATCTCCTGCTTGCGCGCGTGCTCGACCCGGAAGCTTTCCGCCGCGACCGCGGTGAATCCGATCGCCGCCGCCGCAACCGGCAAGGCAGGGGCAAACCAGAACCCAACGAAAAACAGGCTGGCGCTGGCGGCCACCGCCAACAACACGATCGCGCCTGCCACCAGCGCAGGCCGCCGCAGGCTGAGACCAGCACGCCCGGCGAGCGGCAACAGCACAATGGTTAGCAGCACCACGGCCCAGTTCAGACCCTGCCCCACGGGCTGGATGAAATCACCCGCCTGCAGGCTGGCAAAGGCATTCCATTGCAGCACCACTCCGGGTTCGGGCGCTCCCAGCGGCGTGGCGATGGCATCAAATGTCGCCGCGGCATTGGCGCCGATAAACACGGTTTTACCACGCACCTGCTTGAATGCCGCACCGTCGGGAGCAGGCGCGGCATCGATCGCAGCCACCAGTCCGGCAGGGTCGAGTTCCGGGTTGGCCCGAGTCGCCTGCTCCAGGATCCCCCATCCGGCGACAAGGAATGGCGCCGCGGATAACATGGGCAGATGGCGCGCGCGCAGCTGTTCCAGGTTGCCGCGCCAGCGCAGCAGGACGGGTGTGTCCGGCAGGCCACGGCCGGGTGCTCCCGCATCGAGCAGCGCCTCGGCCAGTGAGCCGCGCGGCGCATAACTGCGGATCACGGAGTCGGCATCCGGGGCCGTGCGCACAAATCCCCATTTCGCCGCGGAAGCAAACAGCTCCGGATGCTGTTGCCGGAAGGCCTCAGGCCAGATGGCGGGCAGACGGCCGGGAACCGTGGCGAGGATGACTGCGGGGATTCCCGCCGCCACGGCGCCGAGCAGCAAGTCCTGTTCTGCTGCCGCCGAGTTTTCAAAAAAAATCAGGTCCACCGCGATCCGCTCCGCCCCGGCTGCCCGCAGGCCGGCCATCATTGCAGCGAAAGCCGCCCGCGGCCAGGGCCAGCGCATGGCAAACGGCGCCTGGCCCATCACGGCCAGCGCGTGCTCGTCGATCAATACCAGCGCGGTGTCGGCCGGCAGGGGCGCGCGGCTGGCGCCGAATTGCTGCAAGCTATCAAACCACCAGAGATCGGTGCGCTGGCTGATTCCACTGCTGGCCAGTAGCAGTATGGCCAGCGCAGAGACGAGCGCTATTTTCCGCGCCTGAAAAACACCAGCACCGGAATTCATCGCGCTTATTCCCAGGCGGGTGGGTAGTCCCGAAGGTCCCAGGCCATCTGCATGACGGTGCGGTCGATCGCGGCTTGCCGGTAAACCAGGATAAGCCGGGCGACGTGGCCGTCGCGTTCTTCGGCGATCAGGTAAAAAACCTGGTCATATTGGGACTGCGAAGGGGGCGTCGCCACCTGGTCCACTTTCATTGGATCGCCTTCTGACAGGCGCTGCAAGGGGGCGTAGGCTTCTTCCTGCAGACGCTGCATGGTTTCAAGCAGCCTGGGATCCTGCGACTTGAGATACTCCTGCATCAGTTTCTCGGCTTCAGCGATCTTGGACTGATCGATAGCCTGCGCGGCGTTCAGCATCTGCTGCTGGGAGCGATCAGCCCACTGCTGGTAATCCAGAGCGGGGACACCCAGTATTTCGCTCAGACGGGCAGCGACTTCTGCGGCCGCGTCACTGCTGATCCAGCCGACCGAACGGTCCGAATCCGCCGGCGTGAACCACTCCGCTCCCTGGTAGTCCGGGAAGTCCATGTCCCAGTAATGTGCAGGCACCCCGGGCAGCTCGGCGTAGGGATCATCACCTGGGGCTGAATTATGGTTGCCCAGCCACTGTGAACCCATCGCGGCCAGTGCGGGTTCGGGCGTGCGGCTCAGCAAATGGGCCGCCATCCGTTGCACTTCGAGGTAGGGGCTGTCCAGCAACAGCGGTGTGACTTTCTCCGCGATGCCTGGGGTGTCCGGGAAGCGGCCCAGCACCTGGCAGGCTGCGACCAGGATCTCCGGCTCATCGGACAGGTCCAGGGCTGCCATCGCTTCTTCCACCCCCCGCTGGTCGCGGGAGCGCTCGATCTGTTCCAGTGCTTCAACCACATCGGCCACCGCCAGGGCACGTAGCCACTCACACTCAAGTGACGGGTTGTCGTCTTCGGCGGGGCATTGCGAGTCATACTCGATGATGGGATCGAAGCCGGAGCCGGAATGGTTGGTCAAGGACCCGGCCTGGTCCGGTTCTGACGTGGATGCATTGACTGAATCCCGTGCAGCGGTTTCCGCGGGGGCTGGTGTGTCGTCATCCGAGCAAGCAGCTGTGAGCAACAGGATGGCCAGGCAAATTGAAATCGGCAGAATGCGCTGCAGCATGGTCATGGCTTCACTTTCCCCCGGGGGACGCGCGCGGTTTTTTCGGCGTTTGCTTCGACGCCTTATCCCTCAGAACCGAAATCCCCGCCGCCGCGATCTGGCGTTCGGTTTCCGCATCGGCCACGACGCTGCACGCATGCCAATACTGTTCAAGGTTGGCCTTGAGGCTGTCGATCTCCAGGCGATAGCCCTCGCGTTCCTCGGCGGCGAAAACCGTGAGGGGCTCGTTCGCCCTGACCGTACTATTGGTAGTATTGCATTTCTCCAGGTGGTGGCCCTCATGAGTCCAGATGGCATCGATGAACTCTGAACAGGAGTTCACCTTGTCATTGGCCTCCGCCTTGCTCCGCTTCTCGTCATTATCTCCAGGCAAATCAGCGAAAATTTCACACCAGGACTTGGTTTCGTACTGACCTGGATACGAGTAGGGCGCTTCCCATTTGCAGCGAAGCTGGCTGCCCATCTTGCTGGCCTTGTTCTTTACCCATTCATCGAGTAGCACGGCCGCTGCGCGGTTGTCACCACCCGCTTGCTTGATGACCCGCTCTTTTACACCTTTTCTGTTGTACAGGGACCTGATCGCTTTCTTGATCTTGATATGTTCGTAAACCTCGCAGGGGGGTGGCTGGCAGCAGGCTGGCGGTTCCATCCCTTCGGGGCAGCCCTCGGACGGCACGCAGTCAACGGTCTTGGCATCGAGCACCGCGCTCGGGCTCAGGAACAACACGCCTGCGAGCAGGAGCAGGGCAGGCAAGACCAGGCGTGTTTGCAGTAAACGGTTCATTGCGACACCTCTTCGGGCTGATAGGCTTTGGCCATGGCGGCGATCTGCGAGCTGAAGGGATCGATGGCCTGGGCAGCCGACAGGGCCTCCCGGGCTTCGCGGTTTCTTCCTGCCCGATGCAGCAAGGCCGCATACTGCATATGGGGCCTCGGATTGGCGCTGGATTTTGCCGCGGCGTCCTGCCACAGGCTGAGTTCGGTCCGAAATAGTTCGGCACGCTGCACGCTTGCGCCGGCCAGCGGAACCAGCAGCGCCAGGGCGACAACGCCCGCCGCCAGGCCGGGGCCCGCAGGAAAAATTGCGCTGCCCGTGGCCGCACTCTTGCTGGCTTTGCCACGAACGCCTTCGAAGACGGTGAGCAGGATGGGCGCGGCGAGGAGCAGCAAGCCTGCCAGCGCCAGGCTCAAGGGACGGTTGGACAGCGCATCGAGCTTGGGGATCAGTGACTGGGTGGGCAGCAAGGCTGCCAGCCACAGGGCCAGGCCAACGGCGGCAATTCGCGAACGCCGCAGCAGCAGGACAATTCCCGCTGCGGCAGCGAGATAAAGGCCGAGGCCGAACAGGAACAGCGGATCAGTGGCTTTGCCTGGCAAGGGCAGGCCGTAATCGACGGACAGCCGCACGGGGTGTAGCAAGAGGTCCAGTCCAAGCGGCACCGCTCCCACCTGGCTGAAGAAGCTGTGCCAGAAGGGCCGGCCCAGCAAAGAGAACTCGGCCAGTTGCAGGTAACGGGGCGTGGTCAGCATCCACAACAGCGCCAACGCAGCCCCCGCCAGAATGGGTGACAACTCGCGCAAGACGCTACGCGTTGACACTCCCGGGCGGCTGGCCGCCAGTGCGGCAAGCGGCAGCAGCCCAGCCAACGCGGTCTCCCGGGCCAGGCAGGCGAGTACGAACAGGATGGCTGAGAGCAGCGGTCGCGAGCGCTCCAGCGCAAGCAATGCGATCAGCAGGAATACCGCGGACAACAGCGCAGTGCGGCCGCTCAGCAGCAGGACACTGTCGGCTTGGACCGGATGGAGGAACCACACGGCAGCCAGCATCAGAGCGCCGAACGGCGCCGCGCGGGGTTCCAGTCGAGCGATCAGCAGGCCGAGCAGCACAGCAGCGAGCGCGAACAGCATGAATGAAACGACGCGCCGCGCCGCGGGTTGGCCGGATAGCCCGGCCTCGGCCTCGAGGGCATAACTGAGCTTGGTCGCCGGCCGCAGGGTCCGCGGCAGGAAGGTTCCCCAGGCGTCCAGCGACTGGCTGGCTGGGTCGCCCAGCGGTGTCACATAATCGTCGAACTGGTAGGGTCCGTTGAGACCGGCTGACCAGGTGGAAAGTCCGGCAATCAGAACAAGCATGGCACCGATCGCCAGAAGCGACCGCTGCATGCCGGATGAGCGGCGGGAATTCATTCCGTCTGAAGACACTCAATGCCTCCACAAGGATAGTTGCAGAATGTTACGCCGATCACCTGGCGGGGAGAAGGGAATCCCGGAAGCACAATCAGGGCCGGGTAAGGCTGCCAGCCATTGACCGGCATGACGATGGGTCAAGCCCGGGTTGACGGATCAGCGCCTTACCACAAGCGCACGCGCTGCTCCGGTGGCAGCCACATGCCGTCGCCTTCGGCTGTGTTGAAGGCTTCGTGGAAGGCGTCCAGGTTGCGGTAGACGCCGTTGACGCGGTACTTCAGTGGCGAGTGCGGATCAGAGGCCAGTTGGCCGATGACCGCTTCGTCCCTGTATTTGCCCTTGCGCGACATAGCGTAACCGATGAAAAAGCGCTGCGGTCCGGTGAAGCCATCGATCACCGGTGGTTCGGCGCCATCGAGGCTGCGGATGTAGGCACGGTAGGCCATGGCCACGCCCGATACATCGCCGATGTTTTCCCCCAGGGTCAACTCGCCGTTGACCCGCATGCCCGGCAACGGTTCAAACTCGCTGTACTGCGCCACCAGCGCAGCAGCCAGTTCCTCGAATGCGGCGCGATCTTCTTCCGTCCACCAGTTCGACAGGTTGCCGTCGCCATCGAACTTGCTGCCGGAGTCATCGAATCCGTGGCTGATCTCGTGACCGATCACGCCACCGACAGCGCCATAGTTGATCGCATCATCGGCGTCGAGCTGGAAAAACGGTGGCTGTAGACGGGCGGCGGGAAAGACGATTTCGTTCTTGGTCGGGTCGTAGTAGGCATTCACCGTTTGCGGGGTCATGAACCACTCCTTGCGGTCCACTGGCTTGCCCAGCTTGTCGATTTCCTGTTGGTGGTTCCATTCGATCGCGCGCCGCAAATTGCCAATGTTGTCTCCAGCGATGATCTCGAGATCGGAATAATCTTTCCACTCGTCCGGGTAGCCGATCTTTGGCGTGAATTTCGCCAGCTTTTCCTGCGCCCTGGCGCGGGTTTCCGGGCTCATCCACTGCAGGCTTTCCAGGCTTTCGTTCAAGGTCGCGATGACATTGCTGACCAGCACTTCCATCTTCTGCCTGGCTTCGGGCGGGAAATGCTGCGCCACGTACAGTTTCCCGACGGCTTCGCCCACCAGGGTATTGACCAGGCTGACACCCAGCTTCCAGCGCGGGCGTTCTTCCTGCTGGCCGTTCAGGATGCGGTTGCGGTAGTCAAAGCGGGTGGCGGCGGTAATGGCATCGAGATAGAGGCCGCGGCTGTCCAGCACGCGGAAGCTCAGGTAGGCCTTCCAGTCATCGAGGGGAGTTTCCCGCAGCAGGCGATCCAGGGCCGCGAAATAGCTGGGCTGATAGAGCACGAATGAATTTACTGCCTGCAAACCCAGCGCGTCCTGTACGACCAGCCAGTCCATGTCAGGGCCCAGTTGCACCAGTTCGCTGATGGCGTAGGGGTTGTAGGTTTTCTCGGGATCCCGGTTTTCAACCTCGTCCCACTGGACCTCAGCCAGTGCCTGCTCGAGGGCAACTACCCGGCCCGCGGCTGTTTCTGCTTCGGTAACTTTCATTCCAGAACGGACCAGCAGCCTGGCGATATAGCCCGGTAAGGCTTCCCGGGCGGTTTTGAAATTCTCATTCTCCAGTTCCAGGTAGTAATCCCGGTTTGGCATGGTCAGTCCGCTCTGCTCGAAATACACGGCATTGGTGGATGAATCCTTCAGGTCCGGAAAAATCTCCATGGTATAGGGCGTCTGGATGGAGGCGCGATAGAGCTGTGCCATGGTCCGCGCCAGCGATGCGGTATCACTGATGGACGCTACCCGGTCCAGCTCCTGCCGCACGGCTGCGACGCCACGCGCGTTGATGGCCTCCTCATCCATCCAGCTGTTGAAGATGTCACCGACCTGCTGCGTTTCCGTTCCGGGTTCACCGGGATTGGCTGCGGCCGCCTCGATGATCTGCTTCAAGGCTTCTTCGGCGTTTTCATACACCTGGTGATAAACGGTATAGCCGGAATAGATCGGCGGGATCTCTGATGAGTCCAGCCAGCCGCCGTTGACGAACTGGTAAAAGTCTTCTTGCGGCCGGACTGTACGATCCAGGGCGTCCAGGTGGATGCCCGACGCGGGTGCGATGACTGCCGTGTTCTGATTAAGAACTGGCGTGGAGGGTTCCTTGACCTTCAGGTCCGAAAGAGCTGGTTCCGGCTGCATCCACAGGTAAACTTCGGCGACCAGCAGGACGGCAATAAAGAAGTGAATCGGGCGCTTGAACATGAAAACTCCTGGAAAGGCGCACGCAGTTTGACAAAGGGGTGGATTATCCCGGTTCCATCTCCACCCCTCCCAGTGCCATTGGTTGGGAAGAATCCGTGCCGGGCCCGCCATGGGGCCCGGCCCGCGTGTCAGATCATGAAAGAATTCTAGCCAGGGGAAAGCTTGGTGCAAACCAAACCCAGCACGGCGCCGCTGACGACATAAATCAACAGGCTTTCGACATTCCACCACAGCCAGATCTCATTCGGCAGGTTGAAAACGCCAGACCAGCCGGCAGACATTGTCGCCGAGAAAAGGAAGGTGATCACGCCAAACTTCAAGCCTTTCACCAGGCCGGAACCGTCCAGCGCCGGGCGGATATTGTCGTAGATTCCGGCCAGGATAAACGCTGCGATCAGGCCGGTGGCGATCCAACGCGGCATCAATGCAGCCATGTCCGGCGGATCCTGATTCAGCTCCGGGCGCCAGAAAGCTGCCGTAGCATCGTACACTTCCGCCAGGATGCCATCGTGGATGAACGGGGCGGTAGCCATCGACACGATGAATTGGGCTACATAGAACGCGAGACCGCCGAGCAGGATGACTTTGAGATTGAATTTCATC
>DATDPS010000146.1:0-7786 GCA_035292625.1 Lysobacterales bacterium
CTGCGATTCGCCGGCAAATGCATCCTTGAGGTTCTGTTCGGTTTTGCTGCCTTTAAGTGCCATGGTGATTAGTACCTCCAATCGGTTGTCGTGGAACGGGAGTGATCCAGGGCGATCAGGATAGTCCTCCCCGAAGAATAGGTGAAATTGATTTTAATAATCCACTTCATAGCGAATGACAATGACCCAGGTCTGCCTGGCCAAGAAAAGCGGGCCAAAGGCGTGGCCCAAAGAGCGGTCCCAAAGAGCGGTCCCAAAGAGCAGTCTTGAAGCGGCCGGGTCGCTGTGATGCAATGCCATACCTGCCAAGGAGATACCTGCGCGCCACCCTGCGCCGATCCTGCTCATTCATGAACGATACAGCCGACGAGAAACCCAGCCACGTATTGACCATCGCGGATTTCAATTTCGATCCGCCGGAATTGCCCCTGGAACAGCTGCGGGAGATTGCCGGGCGTTTATTCCATATCACGGGGACGTTCACACACCTGGAAGGTGAACGCGACCAGAATTGCCGCATTGTCTCGAATGATGGCCATGGCTACGTGCTCAAGGTCTCCAGCACTGGCGAAGACCAGGCCGTGATCGATTTCCAGGCGAAAGCCTTGCTGCACATCGAGCAGCACGATGCGACCATCCCGGTGCCGCGCATGGTGCACGGCGCGGATGGAGAAGTGGTGTACTGGACGTCCAGCGATAAAGGAGCACACCAGGTCCGCATGCTGACCTGGCTGGAAGGCATTCGCTACCAGGACGGCCCGCCGCCGTCCTTGCGGGGGCTGACCCGCATCGGCGCTTTCCTGGCCCGCTTGTGCCGCGCGCTGCAGGGCTTCACCCACCCGGCCCAGCGGCATTTCATGCCCTGGGATATCACCAACGGCCTGTTGTTCAGGCAGCAATTACGCCAACTGCTTTGCGCCGAGGTCCGGGTGCTTGTAGCTCCCGTTCTGCGCCGCCTCGAGCAGGCTACCTTTCCGGCGCTGGCCGGCCTGCGCCGGCAAGTGATCCACCAGGATGGGCATGGCGCCAACCTGCTGCGCCAGTCGGCGGCCAGCGAGCAGGTGGCAGGCCTGATTGATTTTGGCGACATGATTCATGGACCCCTGATTTGCGACCTGGCCGCCAGCCTGAGCGATTTTATCCACCACGCCAGCGGGCCCGCGGCGGTGGCGGCAGCCATGTGCCGCGGTTTTAACTCGGTGATTCCTCTGCGGCCAGCCGAGACGGATCTGCTGCTGGACCTGGTGATCGCGCGCCACATCCTGGTCCTGGAGCTATTTGAGTTCCGGCGCCGTAACATGCAACATCCGCCGGCCTTCGTGACGGACGATCAACCCGCGCTCATTGCCAGCCTGGCCAGGCTCACGGAGCTGGACCGCGAAACATTCAACCGTGCATTGAGGGAGACCTGTACATGAGCGATTCGGCGCAGCCACCATCCGCTTCGCGGGATGCGGAACTCCTGCGGCGGCGCGAAAGCGCCCTGGGGCCGGCGTACCGCCTGTTTTACGACAAGCCGGTGCACCTGGTGCGCGGGCAGGGGGTCTGGCTGTTCGACGCTGATGGCAAACGCTATCTCGATTGTTACAACAATGTGGCCTCGGTGGGCCACTGCCACCCGCACGTGGTCAAGGCCTTGAGCGAGCAGGCGGCCACGCTCAATACCCACACCCGCTACCTGCACGAAAACGTGGTGCGCTATGCCGAACGGCTGGGTGCAACCTTGCCCGGTGATTTGCAGGTCTGCATGTTCGTTTGCACCGGCACTGAGGCTAATGACCTGGCGTTCCGCATCGCCCGCACCGTGACCGGTAATGATGGCGCCATCGTGATGGAGGACGCCTACCACGGCAACTCCATGGTCGTCACCGAACTTTCCACCGCGGAATACCCGGCGGCAGAACGCCCCGATTACCTGGTGGCGGTTGCAGCTCCCGATACGTTTCGTGGCCCGTTCCGGCAGGGGGATCCCGGTGTGTCCGGAAAGTACGCCGGGCTGGTCGATGGCGCCATTGCCGAGCTGGCGCGCCGCGGCCGCAAACCCGCGATGTTCCTGTGTGATGGGATTTTCGACTCCAACGGTGTGTTGACCGCTCCCGGCGGGTATTTACGCGAGGTCTATGGGAAAGTGCGGGCCGCGGGGGGGCTGTGCATCGCCGATGAAGTGCAGTCAGGCCTGTGCCGTCTGGGCGACCACCTGTGGGGTTTCGAGGATTCCGGGGTAGTGCCCGATATCGTCACCATGGGCAAACCCATCGGCGATGGCCATCCGCTGGCTGCGGTGGTGACCACGACGGCCATTGCCCAGGCCTTCTCACGCAAGTTTCACTACTTCAACACCTTTGGCGGCAACCCGGTTTCCACCGCCGTGGGGCTGGCGGTGCTGGACGTCATCGAACGGGAGAACATCCTGCAAAATGTTCACGATGTGGGTGCTTACCTGGCCAAGGGGCTGCGCGCATTGGCTGCGCAATGGCCGCTGGTCGGCGATGTGCGCGGCAAGGGTCTGTTTTACGGGCTGGAACTGGTGCGTGATCGCGCCACCCTTGAACCTGCCGCCGAAGAAGCCGGGCACATCAGTGACCGGCTGCGCGGTCTCGGGGTGCTGGCCGGCGTTTCCGGGCCGCTGCACAACGTCATCAAGATCCGTCCGCCGCTGGTCTTCGAGCGCGAACACGCCGACCTGCTGTTGAGCGGCCTGGATGCCGTGCGGCGCTCGCTATGATGGCTTGCAGCGACGGCGCTGGGGTCATGTACATCGATCTCTTAACCCGCATGATGCGGGTTAATCTGTCACAGGGAGACATGCGATGGTCCTGCGTTATGCTTCGTTAGCGGTTTTTCTTCTGCTGGTGGTGCTGGCAGCTTTGATTGGCGGCAGTTTCGAAGCCGGCGAGTGGTATTCCGCCATCAGCAAGCCGCAATGGGCCCCGCCACCCTGGGTATTTGCCGCAACCTGGTCGGTACTCTACGTGCTGACGGCCCTGGCCATGTGGCAGGTGTGGGTGAGCACTCACCCGGCCCGGCTGGGAGCGCTGACGTTTTGGCTGTTGCAGCTGGTAGTGAATGTCGCCTGGTTGTGGCTGTTTTTCGGCTTGCACCGTTCCGGCTGGGCGCTGGGTGACATGGCTTTGCTGATCGGCCTGGTGGTCCTGTGCATCAGGGCATTTTCAATGGCATCGCGCGCCGCGGCCCTGCTCATGCTGCCCTACCTGCTGTGGCTGCTGTTCGCCTGGCTGCTCAATTTCTCGATCTGGGCGCTGAGCGGCGGCGCGCTGGGTCTGTCGTTTGACTAGCGCGCATGTTGCACCATTGCGGGCTAGCGCTCTATCGCTCAGCCTGCGTGGCTACTTCTCGTTCAATTGCAGCTTGGGGGCGTATTCAGGTCCCCGCAGACGATGGAGGGTACGTGACAGCGCCCAGCGCAGCCGCAGATTGAGACGATCTGGAAGCGGGTGCATGACGGGTGCATTCTCGATCACCGCACGCGCGATTTCTGGCCTTGCGTGCGGGCCCACCAACCGGTACTGCGCGGCAACGAACGGCCCAGCCATGAATTTATAGCGAAAGCGGCGGCTCTCGCGGCGGATATCCCGCCAGGCAGGCTTGCATCCGACGCGTTCCGCGAGTGCATCGCAGAATGGCGTGTGCTCCACCAGATGGGGAAGGGTTTTTTTCAGGGCGCCAAAGAAATGCGCGCGGTAGTGTGTCCAGTAGTCGATGGCTTGCTGCATCTCTTCCCTGGAAGGCAGCTCCAGCGCTCCACTCTGCAGCAACGCGAACCAACGCGCCTGCAGCTCAGCCAGTGGTGGAATGGCACCAAAAGCAGGCCGCAGGAAACCGATGAAACCCAGGCTGGCGCCAACATCGGGGTTGAATGCGTGCAGGTAACGTGGCGCCAGGGCAAGCTGCGGGTCGAGAAACGGCATGCGCGTTTCGAAGCCCGTGCAAAAAATCACCAGGTCCGGTGTAAACCTGGAACCGTCAACAAACACGACACACGGCCCGTCGAAGCGCGCGATGGCCGGAACGCGCCGGCAGCGTCCCGTCGCGATGGCCCGAACGAACTCGTCATCCTTGGTGCCAAATTGCTCGGTGAAGGTACCGCCGGATTCGCGGAGTAGCTGCCGGGAGAGTTTCCGCGTGCGCAGATTGGCCCGGATTTCCGCCAGCGAAGGCGCCAGCAGCAGCGGAAAGAAGTCGAAAACGAATTGGGAAATTTTTGCCAGCGCTTTATCAATGAAAAGGAATGGCAGGAAAGTCCAGCGATAGACGCTGCGTTTGTGATTATCCGCTGGATTGCGGGTTTGGAAAACCCAGTGGGCGGTACTGTTCATGAGCCGGGAAGTCTGCAGATCTTTCGGCTTACCCAGTTGGACTCGCGCTTGCACGGCCACCCCGCGGCGCAATGACATCACGGTCTCAGCGGCATTATTGGAGACCTCAGCCGTAATGTCAGCGCCGGACTCGCCCGCACCGACCACCAGAACGCGTTTGCCGGCGACCTGGGCTGGCCCGCGGTATCGCGCGCCGTGCAGTATCGTGCCGGTGTATGCCTCTTGTCCTGGAAGCTGTGGCAGGTGCGGGTGTTGATGCAGCCCGGAGCAAACCGCGACCGCATCGAAGACTTCCACGCGGGCGCCGGATGCAGTGTTTATGCGAACTGTCCAGTCGCCAGCTGGATTCTGCGTTACGGCCTCGACCGTGGCCCGGAATTGGATGTGCCGATGGAGGTCGAACGCATGGCAATAGCGCTCCAGGTAGGCAACGTATTCGCCGACTGGCATGAACATCACCTGGCCGGCTGGGGCCGGAAAATCTGAGAATGAAGTCATCAGCGGTGACGACGTGAGTTCGCAAGACTCCCACACCACGCCATCGGCCGGGTGAAACCGGAAAACGCCGCCAATGCCGTCTGCGCGCTCGAAGCAGGTGGGCGCGTGGCCTTCATCCAGAAGTTCTTTGATGGTGGCAAGCCCGGCGGGACCGGCGCCGATGACAGCAACACGCTTTCCCAATAAATCCTCCGAATGGTTGAGTGGGAGTAAGTCCCCGTCGGGTATGGGGCCAGGAACGGAATGAGACGTAGACGCTTCAGGGCATTGTAGACTTTCGCCTTTAGGGCAGACAACTGCCCGCTCCGCCTTCGTGGGTCACGTTACCAGCTGTCAGACTTCACGCGGCGCCCAGTGCGACATGCTGGTGCGCGACGCGAAGTTCGCGCCGCGCACCAACGTTTGCCGCAAGCGGCACGGACGGTTCTACCGCCCTGATCCCATAAGCTGCTTTAGTTTTGACTCCGGCCCAGACGGTTCCAACCATTCACGGCGTATACCAGACAGGCGAGGTATAGGCGCGCTCCTGTAATGTCATGGTAGTACCCTCGAGTGGTTCGACACCGAAGCGTTTTGCATCGTACGCAGTCCAGCGCGGGGTCGGAATTTCGAGCACGCGCGCATAGTAAAACGCACTCAACGTGGGATCGAAGTCCGGATCTTTCCAGACCGTGATGAGTTCCGGATCACCGATGGTATTCGTCCAGGTCGCGTTGGCTACATCGACAGTATTACCCACTGCCGGCAGTTTGCCGTCACTGCCGGGCTGGCGTTTGTCGGCATTACTCCAGACCACGTCGTAGACTTTTTCCTGCACGCTACCCTTGTTATCCACCCAACCTTTGATAATCTGAATACGATCCAGGTTGGCGCCGATCGGATCTTTCATAGCCGCAACGAGGAAAGTGGGTGGCTTGCCCACAGGCGCATCGCTCAGATCGCCGCCCATGGGAACGCCCTTGGTGTAGCCGATCTGCGCCGGCAGCCGGTTGTGAGCGTCCCCGGCCTCGAAGTCGAAGCCGCCAAAGAATCGCACCACCATGCGCGGGCCGGTGGTGGCGTAGGTTTCGCGGCGCTGCATGGCGTCGAACAGCGCTTCGCGCGTGTTCTCGCTGGCCCACACCGCGGCGTAACCGGAGGCAGTCACCTCCCAGTCCATGACTTTCACGCCCGTCTTGGGATTGGCAAAGAAGGTAGCAGTCATACGCTCCGGGCTGGGTTCCTGCGGCGTGGTCTTGCCGAAGAAATTTTCTTCCTCCATGGCGGTAAGACCGGTGTGCGCATCGCTGCTGCCGATCAGGCCGAACTTGTAGGGATTCGTGCCAAGTTCCTGCTCCAGCTTGAGGCCGTTCTTCAAGGCCGAACGGGCGTATTCGAATTCAAGCATTTCCTTCTGCTTCGCCTCGCTGCCATCGAGATTGCCCTTGTCCCAAATCTCGAAATTGGCGAACTCGTCGTTCGGCGACAGGAACGGATGCGCCTCACCGGTACCCTTCGTTTGCGTGGCTTCATACAGCCGCTCCCACCTGGCGCGCGTTTGCGCATACTCGGGATTGAGCTTTTTACCGAAGGCTTCCACGGTCGGGAACATGCGACCATTCGACAGGTTGCCGTTGTGCGCGATGGCCAGCACATTGCCGCCGGTCTTCTCTTCGTAGGCGGCCATCCACTTCCATAAATCCACCGGATTGTCGCTGCCCAGGGGCTGGATCGTGGTGTAGGGCTCAACCCGGCTGGCCTTGTCGGCGTTGTCGCGGAAGATGACATTGCGATGCAGGTTGTTGCCGCTGGTGTTCGAAGTCCACTCGTAGCCAATGAAGGCGGTGAAACGGCCGGGGTCGTTGGCTTCTTCCGCGGCCTTGATGGTTTCCTGCCAGGCGCCACTATAGGCCGGCGTGCCGGGAGTGGGCATGATGGCCTTGGGGATGGTGCCCTTGCCGAAGCTGGTAATGATGTCAATGGCCGCCTCGGCGCCCTGGCCGGAGTTGATCATCTCGTTCCACTTACGGCCCTGCGGGTCAGCCATGATTTGGGGATCGCCGCCGAGTAGCAGCGGGAAGAAGCCCATGCCGTCGGAATGATCGGCCACCACCAGAAAATCAAGCGGCCGGGAAAGCTTGGCCGGCTGACCGCTCGATGCGATTACCTCGTCGCCCTTAGCGAAGCGATAGGCGTCGCGCGGACTCAACCGGGCGCCGAATGCGCCGGCATCAAACGAAAATGAGGTGTGCAGGTGCGTGTCGCCAAAGAAGGGGCGGGTCGGAAAGTTGCGCCCGGCATAGGGCGAATACGCTGGCTTGGATGGATGCACCTTCCCGGCCTGCTCCTTGGTGAGCCCACCGGCATCCTGCGCCATCACTGGCAGCGCGAGCCCTGCGGCCGCAAGGATGATAAGGATCGTTTGATGTGGCAAGCGGTATTTCATGTAAATCTCCTGAGCGTGTTGTTGTTACATGAGAACAGAAAGAAGCGCTCCTTTGCGCATCATTCCTGGCCCTGGGTAGCCCAGAATACGTCCAGCTTGTTACCGTCCAGGTCGCGGAAATAGCCGGCGTAAAACTCATCACCACGTGGTCCGGCCGGGCCTTCGTCCTTGCCGCCCAGTGCGATGGCCTTGTCATAAACCTTGTGCACCATTTCCTTTGAATCAACGGCCAGGGCAATCATCATGCCATTGCCAACCGTGGCGGGCTTGCCGTCGTAGGGCTTGGTAACGGCAAAGCCGGGTTTGTCGGGGGACGCTTGCCAGGCAATGAAGGTTTCAAACTCCATGAATCGCTTGGCACCCATCACGGCAAGTAATTCATCATAGAAAGCCGCTGCCCGCGGCAGGTCATTGGTGCCAACAGTTACGTATCCAATCATAGATCTCTCCAGGTCAGGTGTTTTGGTGCATCCTCATCATCCAGTCAGCCTCGTCATCCCTGTGACAAGTAGGGCACGGCTCCAAC
>DATDPS010000147.1:0-4576 GCA_035292625.1 Lysobacterales bacterium
AATTTCGGGCATGTCCGGGGGCTCGTTATTCATGAAGGCAACAGTGCCGCCCGGCTTG
Organism: Lysobacterales bacterium; assembly: GCA_035292625.1. Taxonomy (GTDB): domain Bacteria; phylum Pseudomonadota; class Gammaproteobacteria; order Xanthomonadales; family SZUA-36; genus SHZL01. The sequence continues at coordinate 59 of DATDPS010000147.1, forward strand.
ACCAGGCTGATCGCGTTCTCAATAACGCCATCGCCGGTCAGGGATTCCAGCACGACATCAAGGCCTTCGGGTTCCCGCTCCCGTATATATTGGGCGTAATCAGTTTTCGTATAGTCGATCACATGGTCGGCGCCGCGGCCGCGAACGTAGTCGAAATTCTCCTCGCGCGCCGTGGTGTAGATGGTCGCGCCCAGGTGCCTGGCGATGGCAATGGACATGCTGCCCAGGCCACCCGCTCCGGCCTGGATCAGCACCGATTGACCCGGCTGCAGCCTGGCATACTCCGCCAGCGATTCCCAAGCGGTGAGACTGACCAGCGGCAGTGCCGCAGCGTCATGGAAGGACAGGTTTTCCGGCTTGCGCGCGATGGACGTGGCCTTCACCGGCACGTAATCCGCGTAGGTGCCGTGGTGCAGGGTCCAGACGAAAGCCAGTCCGGCGATCTCGTCGCCTTCCTTCCAGCCGTCAACCGCCTTGCCAATTTTCACGATCCGTCCGGACACATCCCAGCCCGGGATGATGGGCCATTCGCGGACGAAGTATTCCTGCAATTCGCCGCTGCGCAGCCGGCGGTCGATCGGATTAACGCCCGCTGCCGCCACCTGCACCAGTACTTCGTCGGCGGCGGGTTGCGGCATGGGCCGTTCACCGATCTGCAATACCTCCGGGCCACCAAATTTTTCATAGAACACCGCTCGCATCTTCCCGCTCCTTGTGCCTCAGTGCATAACCTTCCAGGCCCCTATGGTCAGCAGGGGGATGACCAGGACGCCGATAAACACCCAGGCCATGGCGCCATAACCGACGGCGATCAGATCGATAATACCCCAGCGCGACATCAGCAGCGCACCCACGATAAGGCCAATCGCGGTCAGGGGGCGCATATAGTCTGGCAGCGTTTTACCGAACGACCCCAGGCTGCCCGCCAGCCGTTCGTTGAACGCGTGGATCATGCCGGTTCCGGTTTCTATGAAGGTGCCAAGCAACACGATGGGAAAAGCAATCATCAGTACTTTCGAATCAAGCGCCTGCAAGATGAAATTGACCGGCACGGGCCGTTCCATGATCGCCGGGTAGTGCGCCAGCATGGCAATGAAGAACAACACCGCGGGTATCATCAAAATGGGGCCGGCCAGCGCTCCGGCTATAAATGCCTCCTTGCGACGCGCGATATGCGCCGTTGCAAACAATACGGCGGGCAACATGGCGAGCTGCAGCGCGCCGTAACGGGTGCCGGAAAGTAACCATCCCGGTTCTGGCGCGGACGTCGCCAGGGTGTTCTTGATCGCCGGTCCGAAGTGCAGGAGGCTGAGCAGAAAGACCGCCAGGTAGACAACGTAGAGAATGAACGACCAGGCCGACATCACGCCCTCGATCACGCGGGTGCCCTTGAAGGCGAGAAACGCGATGGTGGCGAGCAGCAATACGGTGCCGATACTGCCTGGAATGTGAAACGTTTCCATGATCAGTGTCCCGGTGGCTGAGCCGATGACGGCCAGCACCAGCAATATGGAAAGCAGATAGGCAATCTCGTACACCACCCAGCCCCGTCCGAGGAGGATCTGCAGGAATGCCCGGTAGTCATATTTTTGTGTCATGCGCGCCAGCTCGAAAGCCACCATGGCGGTCAAGCTCATCAAGACCATTGCTGGCACCATGCCCAGCAGACCACCTGCGGGCCCAAATCGAAGGAAAAACTCTGCGAGTTCGCGGCCGGTTCCATAGCCACCGGCAATACAGATGGATTGAAAGACGAAACCGGGCAGAAGGAAACGGCTGAACCAGGATGACATAGGGCCCCCGTTGTTATTGTTGGCGTGGCAAAAGGTGCTTAACTATACCGGTTTCAATCGTTGGTACTGCAGCAAGAGCCAGTAAAGGTTCAAGGAGTCTGCGCGCTCTAGCTGTGCGGGTTTGGCTCGGCATCGCCGGAATTACCCAGCACCCTCGCCAAGTTTTCCAGTTCAGCTTTCTGGCGCTGCACCGCCAGGCGCCCCTCCGCTATGCACTCATGGGCGCGATCAAAATCCATCAGGCCGATATGGCTGAGCCGGGGTGTGAGGTGAATGTCCGGCGGCTCACCCGCCATGCGCGAACGGGTGATGCGATCCTGCATGATGTCGATGGCCGCGACAATGACATCGAACAGGCCGGGGTCGGAGGTTTCTTTCTTGCGCAGGGACGAGATGTAAGAGTCGAGGCGCACACCCAGGCCGGTTTTCATCCTGATCGCCCATTTCGTCAGTGCCGAGTCTCTTTCCTGTCTTGGCGCTGGCACAATTTCAGTGCCTGGCTCCGCCTCATCGGAACGGGCGCCTCCGAGGAAATACTGTTGCCCCACGAGACCGCCGTTGAGGTTGACTGCAATGACAATGTCCGCACCCATTGCGCGCGCCAAGGACACTGGCACCGGATTGACCAGGCCGCCATCCACCAGCAGGCGTTCATCCATCTGGCGCGAGGGCGCGAACAGGCCGGGCAGGGCAATCGACGAGCGGCAGGCATCCAGCAGTGAGCCATGGCGCAGCCAGATTTCCCGTCCCGTGCCGAGTTCGGTGGCCACGCAGGCAAATGGAATTTCCAGGTCCTCGATGTTGCGGTCACCGATGCGGCGTTTGATGGCGTCCATCAGAAGCTTGCCCTGCAGAAAACCGCCCCCCGCCATCCTGGCATCCAGCAGGCGGATGATGTCCACGCGGCGCAAGCCGGAAATCCACTCCTCGAACGAATCCAGGTTGCCCGAAGCGTAGGCGGCGGCGACAATGGAACCGACCGAGGAACCGGTGGCGATATCGGCCCGGATTCCCATATCGGCCAGTTCGCGTATTACGCCAATATGCGCCCAACCGCGCGCCGCACCGCTACCCAGGGCAAGGCCGATCTTCGGTCTTCCCTTGATTTCCGCTCGATTGACAAAGGTTCGGCGCAATCCTGCCACCCGTTGGGCCCGTGCTGATAGCTCCCATCTTACAGCCTATGTTGCAATCAAAGTCTTTTTGGGAGCCGAAACTGCCCGGTGCGGATTCTGAAAAGCTACAATCACCTACAAAATGCAACAATAAATTGCTCCGGGCTGAACCATCAGGCCCTCATTATTGGTAACCCGAAGAGGTGTGCATATGAACCGTGTAACGCGACGAGGGCTCCTGGGATCATCATTGGCTGCGCCCTTCGGCCTGGCTGCCTGGCCGGCGGTGGTTCGGGCGGAAATTTCATCCGGACTTGCTGACACCATCATCACCGGCGGCCGGGTACTGACCATGGATGCCAGTCAGCCGCTGGCCGAAGCCGTCGCGGTGCGCGGTAATCACATCCTTGCCGTGGGTTCCAACGACAGCATTCTCGGCCTGGCTGGCCCGGGCACCCAACGCATCGATGCAAGTGGTATGACGCTCACGCCGGGATTCATCGATGCGCACAGTCACCCATTGCTGGCCGGGGAGGCCACGGGTGTCAACGTCAATCTGCCGCGTATCGCCGAGGTGAAACTAGCGCTCCGGGGCCAGGCGGCAAAAACACCACCCGGGCACTGGGTGCGCGGCTACATGTACGACGACACCATCTTCGAGGACGGGCGCCCGCTGAACCGCAAGGACATCGACGAAGTGGTCAAAGACCACCCGGTATATGTCGCCCACCGGGGTGGTCATACCGCGGTGGTCAATTCGAAGGCCTTCGAGGTGGCCGGCATCACCATCGACACGCCCGATCCGGTGGGCGGCAAGTTTTACCGGGAAAACGGCGAGTTCACCGGCAAGGTCGCGGAATTAGCGGTCGAGCCATTTCAGAGTGCCGGTATTTGGCCGCAAATGACCCGTAGCCTGCGCCAGGAGGCAGTGAAGATTTCATCGCGGAACATGTTGGCAGCTGGCCTGACCTCGACCACCGATGCGTATGGCAGCTACGAAGACTTCCTTGCCTACCAGGATGCGCGAGCCGCCGGCGAGTTGTTTTTCCGCCTGTCCTTCATGCCGGATGGCAACAGCGAAATGTTCAAAGGCATGAAACAGGCTGGCATCCGTTCGGGATTTGGCGATGACATGATCCGCATCGGCGCGGTGAAGTTCGCGGCGGACGGTTCGGCGTCCGAGCGAACCATGAGCATGAGCACGCCGTACGCAGGCAAGCCGGATGATTTTGGCATCCTGACCATGACCCAGGAGCAGATCGATGCGGCCGTGAATGATGCTGCCGCTCACGGTTTCCGCATCGGCATTCACGCCAACGGCGATGTGGCCATCGACATGGTGCTGAACGCCTATGAGCGGGTGCTGCAGCACCACAGCGGCCCCAATCCGCGCCATCGCATCGAGCACTGCTCGCTGATCAACGACAAGATACTTTTTCGCATCAAGGCGGCCGGGATCATTCCGGCGCCATTTTATACCTACGCCTATTACCACGGTAACAAGTGGGTCGACTACGGGCCGGAGAAGATGCAGTCGATGTTTGCCCACAAGAGTTTTCTCGAGGCCGGCATTCCCGTCGCCCCGGCATCGGATTACACGCCAGGACCAT
>DATDPS010000148.1:0-2518 GCA_035292625.1 Lysobacterales bacterium
GGCGCCCTGGCCCCCTTGAACATGCCGGTATCGACATAGCCGGGCGTGACCGTGGTCACGCAAATATTGGAGTAACCCTGTTGTTCCAGTTCCAGACGCAGGGAATCGGACCAACCGTTCACCGCCCACTTGCTCGCGCAATACACGGACATCTTCGGGTTGGAAAGCAGCCCTGCGGCGGACGCCATGTTCACGATGCGGCCCTCACGCTTTTCCAGCATGCCGGGCAGGAACGCCCGGCAAATATACATCAATGCTTCGCTGTTGATGTGCATGGTTTTCTCGATCTGATCATTGGTGTGCTCCCAGAAATAACCACTCACAACGATTCCTGCGTTGTTGATCAGGATATCAACCGTGCCGTGCTCTTTGAGGACCTTCTCCGCAGCCATCTCGATGTCTTTGCGATCGGATACATCTACCTTGTAGGTAGTTACCTTGCCGCCGCGACGGGTTAACTCTTCGGCAGTCTCCTTCATGGTCTGCTCGTTGGTAGCCCAGATGATAATTCTGGCGCCCTCCGCCACGCCGTGTTCGCAGAACAGTTTACCCATGCCCCTGTTGCCGCCGGTGACAAGCATGGTTTTGCCGGCTACTGAATACATATGTTTCCCCTTAAATTAATGAAATATGAAGATAGTGGCCAGCAGGTACTGTTAAGGACAGTCAGCCTTGCAGAACCACACCTAACAGGTTGATGCAAAACGTCATGAGCGCAGCCAAGACAAGGCGCGAACCCCGACAAAATCGCCGGGAGCGATTTTGAACAGCTTGAGCTGGCCCCGCAGGGGCGGAGGGCAGGACGCCCGGCGTAAAAACCGGAGTGTACACGACAGCACATGAGGATTTTGAGGGGGCGAGCAACGCAGTCATGGCAAGTACTATAGTTTTGCATCAACCTGCTAACTCCTGCGCTATCTTTTCAAGTGTGACAGCAGCGTTCTCGAAATCATATTGGGCGAGTTGATTCTGAAGTTGCTTGCTCCGTTCACCCTGGCCAACCGTACGCAAGTCGCCGGAGATTGCCTCAAAGGCTTTGGACGCACGCGTGTCGTCCCGTGCAATTAGCTTCGCCAGCTCACTCAGGGCGGCACCGAGGGCAGCCGGGTCGACGGGCCGCTGGGCCGTAATCTGCGCCGAATGATCGCTGCCCGCTGCTGGCGCAATCTCGGGCAGGCTTGCCACGAAACCGGACAAGGATTTCTCCAGGCTCGCCAGCGCCTGGTCCATGCCAGCGGTCTCATTCTTCTTCAACATGCCCTCGACCGTACCTGCACACTCGGCCAGAGCTGTTGCCCCAATACTGCCGGCCAGTCCCTTGAGGGTATGCGCTTCGCGCGTCGCCATCTCGATATCGGCGCGGTCGAGGGCCTCCTTGATAAGTTGCACCGTATCTGTCTGGGTTTCGCGGAACCGGGAAAGAAGTATCTTGTAAAGCTTGATGCTGCCGCCCACGCGCCGCAATGCCTTCTCGACGTCGACCCCGGGAATGTGAATAGCTGAATCTTCCTGGTCCACTTCAGCCGTGGTTGCCGTCACCTCGCCGTTGGCGGGCTTGATCCAGCGTGCCAGTGTCGAAAATAATTCATTCACATCGATCGGCTTGCCCACATGATCATTCATTCCGGCATCGATGCAAAGTTCGCGATCACCGGCCATGACATTGGCCGTCATCGCGATGATTGGGAGGTCGCGGAAACGCGCGTCGGTGCGGATACGGCGGGTAGCTTCATAGCCATCCATCAACGGCATCTGGCAATCCATCAGGACGGCGTTATAATTGGCCTGCTGAACTTTGTCTATCGCCTCGACACCGTTGTTGGCCACGTCGACACGCACACCGGCGTCGGAGAGAATTTCCACCGCGATTTCCTGATTCACGGCGTTGTCCTCTACGAGTAGAAGATGGGCGCCACGTACCAGCTTGGCCGTCTCCCGGAAGTCGCCGTGACGGCCCGGCTGGCGGGATACTTGCACAACTTTCTTCCCGAACGTCGTCATAATGCTATCAAGCAGGGTCGAAGGACTCACCGGTTTGGCCAACAGGCCTGAGTAGGCTATATCCCGGGCTTGCTCCAGCAACTCCTCACGACTGAATGCGGTGGTCATGATGAAAGTCGGTGCCTGCGTCAGACTGGTATCGGCCTGAATACGCCTGATGGCCTCCACGCCATCCATTCCCGGCATTTGCCAGTCCATCAACACCAGACCATACGGCTTGCCTTCAGCCTGGGCCTGCCGCAGCGCTTCAACGGCAGCCGCGCCGCTCGCTACAGCATCCGGGTCGAACTTGAGTCCGCGCAGCATGGATACGAAGATATCACGGGCTGTGGCATTGTCATCGACGACCAGCACACGCATGCCCTGCAACTGTGGTGTCAGCGGAATCACAGGTTGCTGCTTCGCCTGCAGACCGAACTTGCCGGTGAAGTGAAACGTGCTTCCCGTCCCCGGTTCGCTCTCGACGCCAATTTCTCCTCCCATCGCTTCGACCAGGCTTTTGCTGATGCTCAGACCC
>DATDPS010000149.1:0-4446 GCA_035292625.1 Lysobacterales bacterium
CTACTGCAAGCGGGAAAGGCCTGCCTGGATTGGCTTGCTGAAACTCGCGAAAATCCTGCGCGCCACCGCGATGCGGCAGCCAGCGCATAATCAATTGGTTCCTGCCAATCAGCTGTTGGCGGTAGATGGCGAGGTTGATCCTCGGCTTGTTGGGGCCGCGGGTAACCACGAGGCCCCAGGTAATGAGGCGCCCCGCGTCTTCGGGCCAGCAGGTCGAAACAGGCAATGTTTCCAGGTCGACATCCGGCCCTTCGATGACGTGATTCTGCCAGGGGGCGGCATCTTTCCTGACGACAGGAACATGCGCCAGGCGGGCAAAGCCCACCATCGCTTCCATTGAAGAGGAGAGCTTGTCGGGCAGCTTGGGATTTTTCAGGATGGTGAGATCGCGGCCAAGTTCTTGCAAATCCTCGCGGGTTTCCAGTTCAAGGGCGGCAAGCACTCTTTTTTGCGTGCCAAAAAGGTTGCCCAGCACCGGCATGTCATGGCCCTGCGGGTTTTCGAACAGCAGGGCCGGACCACTACCGAGTAGGCTGCGATGGCACAACTCGGTGATCTGAAGGCGGGGCGACACCACCTGAGGTACACATTTCAGTTGTCCGGTTGCTTTCAGTGCAGCAGAAAACTGCCGCAGATCGCCAAATGCCTTTCGGTTCACCTGGCGTTGATGATGATCAAACAACTTGTGCAGCACCATGATCCATTCCTGCCTGCTTGATAAGGTAGCCGTTGCAAGCCCCAACGGGTAGCAAGCCGGACAGCTCTTCGCTCAGTAATCCCGTCTCGGCGCCTTTTCGGGCAGCATCAAAAATTTCAATGATTCTCGAAGTGCCGCTCGACTGCGGGCTGATTCTAAGCACATCGACTCCCAGGTTTGCCAGTTCAGGTACCTGCTCCAGCGCGTTGTGGGTCAGCGCCGACTGAGTCTGGATGCCATTGAGAACCAGGAAATCCTGGCCCTCTCGTGTTTTCAACAGGCGCCCGTCCGGGTAGTCCATGCAAACGAAGCGGCAGTCATCCTTGGGCAGGTTGTGGGAGCGCGCGGTATAGCAACGTGCCGACCACGCAAGCGGCAGGCGGCCCAGGGCAAACACTTCCGTTTCAACGCCCTCGGGGCGTCGTGCCTGCAGGTCTTGCAGCGTTTGAAGGCCGAGTTCCACGGGCAAAACCCAGCGTTTGAGCCCTTTGCCCGCCAGCAAAGCCAGGCTGCGCTGGTTGTAGATGTTGACGCTGGGACCGGTAATGAAAGGTTTGCCTGCCTTGGACAATAACTGTATCGCTGCAACATCATTGGCTTCGACCATGAAAGCGTCATTCGAACAAAGCCTTTGCAAGGAACTTAATTCGGAAGCGGCTTCGAGCAGTGTCAGGGAGGACAAGACCACTTCCTTGCCACCTTGCGCCAGATCTTTTCCGATGCCGAGCCAATCATCGAGGTCCAACTGCCGCCGCTTGGAACAGATGACTTCGCCGAGGTAAATGATTTCGGCGGGGCTGTCCGCCGCCTGCTCATAAAAGCCCAGAACTTGCTCGCGTTGCCAAAAATACGGGATGGGTCCAATGGATAATTTCATCGTGTTTTATTGCCAGGGCCTGTGGTAAGCGCCCAGGGTGGACTGGGCACCTTCGGAAACGCCGTCGAGTTGTTGCATCCACTGATTCTTTGGCTGGTAGCCGGCTGGATTCTGCAGGCAAAGATCAATTGCTGCGCGCATCACTGCTGTCACTTGCGCCACGTAAGCCGGGCTGCGCTGGCGGCCTTCGACCTTGATGGCGCTGACGCCGATCTCGCGGAGTTTCGGCAGGATGGCCAGAGTATTCAGGCTGGTGGGTTCTTCCAGGGCATAGAAAATATGCTCACCTACCTGGAATCGCCCCTTGCACAGCGTTGGATAGCCCGCCTTTTCGCCCTGGCCAAAGTGGTCGATCAACACGCCATTGAGCCGGGTATTGGTGCCATCATCGGTCTCTTCCCAGCGCACGTGGGAAGCGGGTGAACAGGCGCCATAGGTATTGGGCGATCTGCCCGTCACGTAACTGGATAAAAGGCAGCGGCCTTCCACCATCACGCACAGGCTGCCGAAGCCAAAGACTTCCACGGGCACCGGTGAATCCTTGATTACCTGGGAGACCTGCCTGACGGACAAAACGCGGGGCAGGACCACCCTGCGGATACCAAAGGTCTCGTGATAGAACCTGATGCCCACTGCACTGGTCACCGATGCCTGGACCGACAGGTGCAGGCGCAGATCGGGCCAGCGCTCATGTGCATAGTCCAGCACACCCATATCGGCCAGTATCAGCGCATCGACCCCGCACTCCGCGGCCTGGTCCACTGCCATCTTCCAGCGTTCAAAGCCATCCGGCTGGGGAAATGTGTTGATGGCGACAAATATTTTTTTACGCCTGTCATGCGCGTAGCACACGCCCTGCTCAATGGTTCGTGCATTGAAGTTCAGTCCGGCGAAATGACGCGCATTGGTGTCATCTTTGAAGCCGACGTAAACAGCATCAGCGCCATTGTCTACGGCAGCCTTCAAAGAAGGCAGGTTGCCAGCGGGACACACCAATTCCATGTTTATTTCCATCTCGCGACTGAGCCCACATTCTAGGGGCAGAATTCGAGCATGTTTTGACCGGAATCAAGGCAGTGTCGAATCGGTCTCATATACTTGCGCAAGCGCCGATTCAGCGCCGCGACGAGTCATCAGTGAGCAGAACATGCCGACAATCCCTGAATTTGTCCGCCCCATTGCCAGGAAAGTAGCAGGACTGCCCGGGCGGTTCATTCCCTATTCAGCGCAAAAGCCGGTGCTGTCCCTGGCGCTGAACGAAGCCTTCCGCGAGCCCATTCGACACGGTGAAATGGTTTTTTTAAACGGCGCCAAAGTCAGGGTCAAAGTGACGGATTTAAACATCAACTGGCTGGTACGCATCGACACCGACCGCTTCACCCCAGTAAACCGCGAATGGAAAGATGATGTCTGCATCAGTGGTGAAAGCCTGGGCTTTCTGTTGCTGGCCACCCGCCAGGCCGATCCGGACACGCTGTTTTTCCAACGCCGGATCCGCATCGAAGGCGATACCGAGCTGGGGCTGGGCCTGAAAAATACCATGGACAGCATGGACTGGGATGACCTGCCCATGCCATTGCGCAAACTGTTGCAACTGGCAAGCGTCGTGATCGAGCGCTTGCGTTAGGTAGCCGGCGCCATCCATTCGCAGCAAAGCGCTCCGACTATGCCTGAGTGTCCTTTTGTAATACAAATCCTCGGACCATAGGCTCTACACGATAAGCATTTGTATCAATGACGAAACTCCGCTCCCAACGTGAGCTTGCCAACAACCTCCTGCAGGAACGTGGAATCATGCGTCTCGCGGAGCTGCGTAACGCCGGTATCACCGCCACAACCATGAGCCGTATGGAGCGAGCTGGCGAGGTCAGCCGGCTTGCACGCGGTGTCTATCAGCTGCCCGACGCCGAACTGGATCCGAACCACAGTCTGGCGCAGGCTGCCAAGCGCCTGCCAAAGGGCATCGTCTGCCTCGTATCGGCTCTGGCGTTCCATGGTCTGACCGACCAACTCCCTTCCAAAGTCTGGATGGCGATCGGGAAGAACGACTGGGCTCCGAAACCCACTGGCATGCCCATTCGCGTGATTCGCTTCACAGAAAGTTTGCTGGCGGAGGGAGTCGAGACCTATGTCATCGAAGGTGTTCCCGTCAAAGTACTCGGAGTCGCCAGGACCATCGCAGATTGTTTCAGACATAGAACCAAGATTGGACTATCGATCGCCATCGAGGAACTTCAGGAGGCACTGCGGCAGCGCAAGGCGACGCCTGCCGAGATTGCACGCCACGCAGAGCATGGAGGAGTTTCCACCGTGATCCGGCCGTATCTCGAGGCCCTTACGGCCAATGCCTAAAACGATAAAGAACATGGGCGCCTCAGTGCGCGCGCGCCTGCAAACCTTGTCCAGAGCAAACGGCCAGAGCTTCGAATTGGGCCAAGGCGGCTTGACTCATACAAAAGAGTCTCCGAAATACTCGGGGGGATTAGGTATAGAGTATTTGCCTGGGTATGTGTCCGGGTTCTAACCATCGTGTAACTCAACCCAGACATTGATGAATTTTCCGATATGTCAGCCCTGGCGCAGTTTAAAGCGCTGGATTTTCCCGGTCGCGGTTTTTGGCAGTTCGCTGACGAAATTGACCCAGCGCGGATACTTGTAGGGCGCCAGGCGTGATTTGACAAATTCCTGCAGCTCAGCGGCCAATGCGGCGCTGGCTGAATGCCCGGCATTGAGGACAATAAACGCCTGCGGTTTGGTCAGCCCATCGCTGCCGGCGCGGCCGACAACTGCAGCTTCGAGCACCGCGGGATGGCTGATCAGGGCACCCTCCACTTCGGTTGGCGAGACGTAGATGCCGCCGACTTTGAGCATA
>DATDPS010000150.1:0-2207 GCA_035292625.1 Lysobacterales bacterium
TGCCGGCCGCGGTCATCATCGGACGGGAGATCACGGTTTCCGCGCTGCGTGAATGGATGGCCGAGCTGGGAGCCAGCAGCCGTGTCTCCGTTTCCATCTATGGAAAGATCAAGACCATCGCCCAGATGCTCGCATTGATACTGTTGCTGTTCCGCGATCCGTTGTGGGGTCTGCCGGTCTACGGGATCGGGCTCGTCCTGCTCTACGTGGCGGCGCTACTGACGCTCTGGTCCATGTGCCAGTACATCGCGAGTGCCTGGCCGAAGCTTCGGGAAACCCAGCATAAACAATAGATTGCGGGTTGATTGCGGGGTGAAGGATCATTGACAGGCGGCGCGGTGCCATTACAATGCGTGAGGCTGTCGGAACCGTAATCCGGTTGCCGGCATTGATGTCCCGCGGGAATAGCTCAGTTGGTAGAGCGCAACCTTGCCAAGGTTGAGGTCGCGAGTTCGAGACTCGTTTCCCGCTCCAAACTTGAAGCCTCCACAAAGGCCACTCCGTGAGTGGCCTTTTTGTTTAGAATTGCGCCGGGGCTGGGTGGCAGAGTGGTCATGCAGCGGCCTGCAAAGCCGTGTACGCCGGTTCAATTCCGACCCCAGCCTCCATCATTCTGCCCGGGTGGTGGAACAGGTAGACACAAGGGACTTAAGTAAAATGAGCGCCCAGTCCGGAAACGGCTGGTGCGGATGGGGTCAAATTCGGGGAAACCTCAGCAGCGGTTGCTGGTGGCAATCCCGAGCTAAGCCCTGGATCGCTTCTTGCTCCGGTATGTTGGAGTCAGTGCGTGGCAATTGGGACACAGGAGACGAAGATTTAACAGTCGATTGTCCTTGTTGTTTCCGTTGATATGGTCAAGTTCAAGAGGAATGGGTTTGCGCATCCACCGAGTGCGGCTGCAACCCGCACAGACAGGTTTGAAGATGGCTTCCTTTAAAAGTCTGTTTCTCAACTTGTACGACTGGATCGGGACTTCGTTGTTGAGGTACCGCTCGACTGATTGTCGAGGCGGCAGCTTCAGTCCACGATTCCAGGCTTGGCCAGTAAAATGCGATGTATCGAGTCGAAAGTGGCTGATGGCCCGTCTCAGTACATCGTAATTGCCGCCATAAGGAGCGACATTGAGTTGGGTGAGTACTTGCCTGAGTGATTTCGAGGCAAAAATGGCGCGCTTGAGATCTTGCTCGCTGTACTTCCTCAACTTCATGTTCCGGGGAAAGTGTAGAGACTTGACGGCCCCTGCCTAAGTTGCGATTAAATTCTGCGATATGGCAAAGGGAAAGTCCAGACCACAAATGCGTCTTAGGTAACGCAGCGGTGAAAACCGTAGTGGTAAGAAAATCCCTCGGTGGAAACGCCGTGCCGGTTCGATCCCGGCCCCGGGCACCAATAAACAGTTACAAGTGACAAATCACAGGGACAAAGCAGTCCACGGCAGCAAGGTGACAGCGAGGAAGATGCGGGCGGCGTGAATGTGCGCCGGCGAAAACCCCTACATGTTGGATGCGGTGCTGCGCGCCTCGGCATCCGGGGCCGTGTCGATCGAGAATCTGTCGCCTGTCATCTCCACCGCTTTGCCGTCCTGCAGCCGGAAAACCCGGTCGGCCGCCAGGCTGACCGCGCTGCGGTGCGATACCGCTACGATAGTCAACTGACCGGCGAGCGCCTTCAGGCTTTCGCAGATCAGGCGTTCGCTGTCCGGATCCAGGGCGCTGGTCGGCTCATCCAGGATCAGCAGGCGGGGCCGGTGGGCGAGCGCGCGGGCAATGGCGATGCGCTGCCGCTGGCCGCCAGACAACAGTCCACCACGTTCGCCAATCACCGTTTGCATGCCCTGTGGCAGGGCAGTCACAAACTCCCAGGCCCCGGCATCCTTCAACGCGCGCTCGGCATCCGCGGCATCGACGCCGGTCTCCCCGACAAGAACGTTGGCAAGGATGGTGTCGTGCAGGAGGATGGTCTCCTGTGAGACGTAGCCGATCATCCGCCGCCACTGGCGCAGGTTGATGTCCTGCAGCGGGATGCCGTCGACCAGCACCTGCCCGGATACGGGGTCCACCAGGCCGCACAGCAGATCCAGCAAGGTGCTCTTGCCGATGCCGGAAGGCCCGAATACGGTGGTGAAGGATCCCGCCGGAAGAAGGAGTTGCAGCCCTCGGAACACCTGGTGGTCGCCATACTGGAAGTGCACGTCGTGCAGTTCGATC
>DATDPS010000151.1:0-5684 GCA_035292625.1 Lysobacterales bacterium
AGTGGGCTCAGGGGGAAGCCAGATGACAGTCAATCAGCGTCCGGGCCGCCCAGGGCAGGCTGTCTATCGGTCCCTCGTGGTGCTGGAAAGTCAACTGGCTGACGTAACCGCCTTCGATCAACAACATCAGCGCATCACCGAGTTGTGCAGGTTTCCTGGCGCCGATCTGTTCGCACAATTCATGCAAGCGGCCGCGAATCTCGTTCTTGTGTTCCATGATGACCTTGCGCCCAGGATGTTCATCCTCGTGTATTTCAACGATGGCGTTGGCCAGGGGGCAGCCATGACTCTCTTTGTTGCAGCGGGCGGTGACAAAAGCATCCACCAGCGCCAGTAACTGCGCCCTGGGGTTTCCCGCCAGCGGCCCAATAACGGAATTCCACCAGTTCCAGAAATCGCGCTTGTGATCCCGCAGGCATTCGGCAACCAGTTCGTCTTTGGACTCGAAATTCCGATACAGACTCATTTTCGTGGTCCCGGCGAGGCTGGCAATACCTTCGACACCGACAGCCCGTATGCCATTGCGGTAGAACAATTCCTTGGCAGCATCAAAGATGCGCTGGCGCGCGGGGAGCCTGGGGCGCTTACCAACCGCTGTTCGAGTCGAGTTCATTTTTCCACCTATTGACAAAGTTAGTGACCGGTCAGTAACATAGCAAATGTTACCGAACGGTATAGTAACGTTTGGCATTCTTGCAGTATGACAATTTAATGTCAAGACCTGATTCCTGACCTGGATCAAGCGGAATGGCGAACGAAAAGCAATCACATGTGTTAGAGGACATCTTCATGAACAGCTACATACTCATAATCGCCGGACTTCCGCTCGCCGCAGCGCTGATGCTAAGCGGTTGTGAACTTTCCAGTGCCGGGCCTGAGCAGGGGCCGCCACCTCCGCAGGTCAGCGTCGCCCAGGTGGTGTCGCGCGAAGTGGTGGAGTGGGACGAGTTCAATGGGCGCGTCGAAGCCTCTGAATCGGTGGAAATCCGGCCGCGTGTTTCCGGCTACATCGATGCGGTGAAGTATGTGGAGGGGCAGGAAGTGACCAAAGGGGAGGTGCTGTTCGTCATCGACCAGCGTCCCTACCAGGCGGAACTGGAACGCACTGAGGCGGAATTGGCGCAGGCGCGGACCCAGGCGGAATTGGCCCGCACCGAGTTGGCGCGCGCGCGCAAACTGGTCGACGCGCGCATGATTTCGCAGGAAGCATATGATCAGCGCGCGGCCGCCGCCGAACAGGGGGCTGCCTCAATTCGCGCCGCGGCCGCTGAAGCGGACGTGGCCCGATTGAATCTGGAATTTACCGAAGTGCGCTCGCCCATCGATGGTCGCGCCGGACAGGCCCTGGTGACGCCGGGCAACCTGGTTACCGCCCAGCAAAACGCGACCTTATTGACCACGGTTGTCTCCTTAAATCCCGTCTACGTGTATTTCGAAGGTGACGAGCAGACGTATTTGCGCTATGTCGAGATGGCACGCAGCGGTGAGCGGCCGAGCTCACGCGATGCCCGCAACCCGGTGCGCATCGGCTTGGCCAACGAACAAGGCTATCCCCACGAAGGCTACATGGACTTCGTCGACAATCAACTCGACCCGGAAACTGGAACGATCCGGGCCCGAGCGGTGCTGGATAACACTGACCGGGCATTCACGCCGGGCTTGTTTGCCCGCGTCCAGTTGCTAGGCAGAGGTAAGCATCCGGTCCTGTTGGTGGATGACAAGGCCTTCCTCACCGACCAGGACCGGAAGTACGTGTATGTGCTCGGTCCGGATAACCAGGCGTTGCGGCGTGACGTCAAGCTCGGCCGGCTGGTCGACGGCCTCAGGATCGTGATCGAGGGCCTGACCGCCGAAGACCAGGTGATCGTGCACGGCGTTCAAAAGATTTTCTATCCCGGCATGGTAGTTGATCCACAACCCATCGCCATGGGCGACATGCCAGACGATTCGATTCGAGCTGTAGCGTTGCACAAAGCCGTGAGTGGGGACCAATCGAAGAGTGGGACGGGCTCATGAATTTCTCCAGTTTCTTTGTCGAGCGGCCGATTTTCGCCGCGGTGTTGTCGATCCTGATTTTCACCGCTGGCGCTATCGCCATCCCGCTGATGCCAGTCACCGAATTTCCGCAGGTGGTGCCGCCGACGGTTCAGGTCACGGCCTCCTACCCCGGTGCAAATCCCAAAGTAATCGCCGAAACCGTGGCCACGCCGCTGGAGGAAGCCATTACTGGCGTTGAGCACATGATGTACATGAAGTCGGTGGCCGGCAGTGACGGGATTCTGTCGCTGACCGCGACGTTCCGGCCTGGCACCGACATCGACCAGGCCCAGGTCCAGGTGCAGAACCGTGTCAGCCAGGCTCTGGCCCGCTTGCCGGAAGACGTGCGCCGGCTCGGGGTGACCACGCAGAAGCGCTCGCCGACTCTAACCATGGTGGTCCACCTGACTTCGCCCGAGGGTCAGTACGACGCCGTCTACCTGCGTAACTACGCGGTGCTGCACATCAAGGATGAGCTCGCCCGCATTCCCGGTGTTGGTGATGCGCGCATTTTCGGTGCCGGCGACTACTCGATGCGAATCTGGCTGGATCCGGACCAGATTGCCTCGCGTGATCTGACCGCCGGGGATATCGTGCGTGCAATCCGTGAGCAGAATATCCAGGTCTCCGCCGGGCGTCTCGGCGCTCCACCCCAGCCGGTGGCAATGGACCTTACCCTGTCCATCAACACCCGGGGGCGGCTGATTTCAGAACAGGAATTTGAAGACATCGTCATCAAGACCGGCGACGGCGGCGTGATCACGCGCTTGTCGGACGTGGCGCGTATTGAGCTGGGCGCCTCGGAGTACGCTTTGCGGGCACTGCTGGATAATCAGCAGGCAGTGGCCATACCGATTTTCCAGTCTCCTGGTTCGAACGCCATCGAGCTGTCCGACAACGTGCGCGCCAGGATGTCCGAGCTGGCGCAGCATTTTCCGGAAGGTGTGTCGTGGCAGGTGGTTTACGATCCCACGGTGTTTGTCCGCGATTCCATCAAGTCGGTGATCAAGACCCTGATCGAAGCCATCCTGATGGTGATTGTCGTGGTCATCCTGTTCCTGCAAACCTGGCGGGCTTCCATCATTCCGCTGCTGGCCGTTCCGGTGTCCATTGTCGGTACGTTTGCCGTACTGTTGCTACTCGGGTTTTCGATCAATACGCTCACCCTGTTCGGCCTGGTGCTGGCGATCGGTATCGTTGTCGACGATGCGATCGTGGTGGTGGAAAACGTCGAACGCAATATCGCCAACGGTTTGCAGCCCAAAGCAGCCGCGCACCAGGCGATGCGCGAGGTCAGTGGGCCCATTATCGCCATTGCATTGGTGTTGACGGCGGTGTTTGTTCCGATGGCGTTTCTGTCCGGTGTGACCGGTCAGTTTTACCGGCAGTTCGCGGTGGCGATTGCGATTTCCACCATCATCTCGGCAATCAACTCCCTGACGCTTTCCCCCGCGCTGGCAGCCAGCCTGCTGCGCGCGCACGGCGCGCCGCCAGATGGTCCAACGCGGTTTCTGAATCGCCTGTTTGGCTGGTTGTTTCGCCCCTTCAATCGGGCCTTCAACCGCAGCTCCGATGCATATTCACGGAACGTGTCCCGCAATCTGCGGCGCAGTGCGCGGATCCTGTTGCTGTACGGCGGCATGATCGCGCTGACCTGGGTGGCATTCCAGGCGGTGCCCGGCGGTTTCATCCCGACCCAGGACAAGCTGTACCTGATCGGCGGTGTGAAGATGCCCGAAGGTTCTTCGCTGGACCGCACGGAAGCGATGGTCAGAAAAATGAGCGAGATGGCCCTTTCCACCGAGGGTGTGGCCCATGCCGTGGCGTTCCCCGGGCTGAACGTACTGCAATTCAACAATACACCCAACACGGCCACCGTTTTCCTGCCGCTGAAGCCGTTCAGCGAGCGCCGCCGCCCCGCGCAGGAAATATTGGAGGAGCTGAGCGGCAAGCTGCAGTCCATCCAGGAGGGTTTTGCGTTCGTTATCATGCCGCCAGCGGTACTGGGGCTGGGCACCGGGTCGGGTTTTTCACTCTACCTGCAGGATCGGTCCGGGCTCGGCTACGGTGAGTTGCAGGACACGGTGCAGGCGTTTTCCGGCGCTCTGTCCCAGCAACCGGGCTTCACCTTTCCGATTACTTCCTACCAGGCCAACGTTCCCCAACTCGAGGCGACTGTCGACCGCACCAAAGCCAAGCAGCTCGGTTTGCCCCTGACCGAAGTATTCGAAGCCCTGCAGGTTTACCTGGGCTCGATTTACGTCAATGACTTCAACCGTTTCGGCCGCACCTACCAGGTGATCGCGCAGGCCGACGCCCGCTTCCGCGACGAGGCCGAGGACATTACCGACTTGCGGGCGCGTAACCAGGCCGGGCAGATGGTGCCGATCGGCAGCGTCATTACCGTAGGCCAGACTTACGGCCCCGATCCGGTGATCCGCTACAACGGCTATCCGGCGGCGGACCTGGTCGGGAGCACCGACCCGCGGCTGGTTTCGTCCAGCGAAGCGATCGCGACCATCGAAGCCCTGGCACCCCAGGTGCTGCCTGGCGGCATGGCATTCGAATGGACCGACCTGAGCTATGCGCAGGTCACCCAGGGCAAGGCAAGCCTGGTTGTATTTCCGCTCGCTGTCCTGCTGGTTTTCCTGGTATTGGCGGCGCTGTACGAAAGCTGGATCCTGCCCCTGGCTGTAATCCTGATCGTGCCACTGTCGCTGCTGGCCGCCCTGACGGGCGTGTGGCTGACCGGCGGCGACAACAACATTTTCGTCCAGGTTGGCCTGGTGGTGCTGATGGGGCTGGCCTGCAAGAACGCCATCCTGATCGTCGAGTTCGCCCGCGACCTCGAACTCCAGGGCATGAGCCTGGTACGTGCCGCCGTGCAGGCCAGCAAGCTCAGACTACGTCCCATTGTGATGACTTCGGTGGCTTTCATCGCGGGTGTGGTGCCTCTGATCCTGTCGAGCGGCGCCGGCGCGGAAGTCCGGCATGCCCTGGGCGTGACGGTATTTTCCGGCATGGTTGGCGTAACGCTGTTCGGCCTGGTGATGACGCCGGTGTTCTATGTTGTGCTGCGGCATGCAAGGCGGAGCCGGAAGCCAAAGCCGTCTGCCCCAATTGCGTTAATGGCAGGAGAGCCCTGAAATTTGGGGTCAGAGTCAAGTGCCAGAGTAAAGCAGCGCTGCCGGCACTTTGAACAAGTCTACTCTGGCATTTTAATCTGACCCCGGTTTCACCGGCGGCAACAGCACCGGGCATCCATTTACCAGCAGCAAACCCAAGCCGTACCATGGGCTGCGAATCTTCCGGAACAATGGTGATCTGACATTCACTGAAGCGTATTTTTACCCGATGCATGGCGCACTGCGCGCGGTCATTGAGGATTTTGATGCGGATGGCGATCAGGACGCCGCCGTGATCGCCATGTGGGCAGACTGGAAGTTCGAGGAACCGGAGACCTTCGTCTACCTGGAAAATCGCGGTGGCCTGCGATTCAATCCTGAATCGATACCGACAGAAAACTTCGCTGTCTGGGTCAGTATCGATACAGGAGACGTCAATGCCGACTGAGCTTCCCGACACATAGGTTACACAGTATTCCGGGCACATAGGTTACACAATTTGGTATTTGGGAGAGATCTCAA
>DATDPS010000152.1:0-19245 GCA_035292625.1 Lysobacterales bacterium
CGCTATCACCGCATTTACCGCTGAAGCCATCGAGGTGGCCGGAATCACCAACCTGGTGGACATCGGCAAGTTTGTCCCGAACCTGAACGTGACCGAATTCTCGGCTGGACACACCGCGTCAGTGAATCCCTTCATCCGCGGTATCGGCCTGCAGGACCACCTGATCACCACCGACCCGGGCGTGGGCGTCTATATCGACGGCGTGTACCTCGGCCGCCAGGTGGGGCAGAACTGGAGCCTGGCCAATATCGAGCGGGTGGAAGTGGTGCGCGGGCCGCAGGGCACGCTGTATGGCCGCAACTCCATCGGCGGCACCATCAACATCATCACGCGCAAGCCGGGTGATATGGAGGGTGGCCGCGCCACCATGCAGGTAGGCACGCGGGGCCGCCTGAACGGCGATCTCTACGCCGGCGGCAAGCTCAGCGATACATGGGCGGTGTCGGTCACCGGCGCCTACCAGAGCCGGGACGGCATTGGCGACTTCCTGCTGATCGAGAATCCCAAGAAAGAAGTGGGCGAACTGCAGGACATTTCGGGGCGTATTGCGCTGGAATGGACACCGAATGATAGTTTCTCGCTGCTGCTGACCGCTGACGGCAACAAGGGTGAGAACGGCTTGCGGCCCTACCACACGCTGCTCGACGAGGTGCCGAACGGTCGTCTCTACAAGAAAGGCTACCGCAACTCCGATATGTCCGCCGATCCCTACGACAGCAACAGCGGGCAGGCCGACCAGACCGAAGTCACCAACGAGGCAATGGGCTTTTCCGCAACCGCCGAATGGACCATCAATGAAAACCTCTCGAGCAAGCTGATCTTCAGCGACCGCCATTCCGAGTACACCGCGGGGCTCGACGACGATGAATTTTTCGACAACAGCGAAGCCTACCCCGAGGTCGGCGAGGCGGATCAGACCTCGGCGGAACTGCAGCTCAACGGCGAATACGGCAAGCTGGATTTCGTCGCCGGCCTGTACTATTTCGATGAAGAAGGATTCAACGACCAGGACCCCAACTATTTCGACGGCGGCGCTGGCACCTATTACCTGGAACAGGACGTAACGAGCAAGGCGGTCTTCGCCAACATCGGTTATCACATCACCGACAGCTTCAGGCTGTCCGGCGGACTGCGCTATACCGATGATGAAAAGGAAGCGTTTGTCGACATCATCGACAGCCTGATTTTCACCAACGGCCAGCGTGACTGGTCAGAGATCAGTTGGGATGTTTCCGGAGTTTATGAGTTCAGCAACAACATGAGCGTCTACGGCACGATCCAGAACGGCTACCAATCCGGCCAGTTCCCACCGCGCGCCTACTGCCTGTTCGGCAACCTCGATTTCAGCTACCCGGGCCATGTCACGCCGGAGAACTGTTTCGTCGCGGGCGACAACATCACCGCGCAGAACTACGAGATGGGCCTCAAGGGCCAGCCGACGGATTACCTGCGCATGGGCCTGGCGGTGTTCTACACGCAATACTCGGACCTGCCTTACCAGGTCAGCACCACGACGGGCGCCGGTTTCGACACGCGCAACATCATCGTCGACCAGGACTCCACCGGCGCCGAATGGGAAAGCACGCTGCTGCTGGGTGAGAACTTCATGTTGCATGCCTCGGTCGGCTACATCAACGTGGACGTGGACGACCCGGTGGCCGTGGCGCCCCTGACCCCGGAGTGGACCGCTTCAATCAGCCCGGAATACAACATGCAATTGAGCAGTGGCGGCAACCTGCTGCTGCGCGCCGACTGGTCCTATCGCGATGACATGTACGGCGAACCGACCGCCGATCCGGGCCGCTACACCGGCATCGATTCGCGCGCCCTGCTCAACCTCGCTGTCATGTACACCGCGGCGAGCGAGGATTGGTCACTGACGGCTTACGGCCAGAATGTGACCGACGAGCGCTATGACCAGGCGCGCCTGAATACCGGCGACTACCTGCTGGTGATGCTGAGCAACGACGCGAGTGAATTTGGCCTGCGCTATTCCTACTACTTCGGTCAGTGATTCCGGGCCACGGTCCGGGCCATCGAGCGGGATATACCCGGCGGCCTTGCGCCGCCGGTTGCTCGTGAAGCGATACCGTGCCCTGTTTCTGGCCGATATTTCTGCCCTGGAACAGGGCCCCTAGTTTTCCATCATGATACGCGCGGCGGCGATCCTGATCGGCCTCATAGCCCTGCTGGTGCTGGCTTTTCCCGCGTTCACCACCTTAACCATTGGCGCTGCCACGGCCTGGTTCATGCAGGCATTCGCTTTGCCCATATTATGGCTGTCCACGCTGTTTCTACTGCTGTGCCTGTTCCTGGTGGCAGGCCCCTGGGGCCGGCTGCGGCTGGGTGGTGAATCGGAGAAGCCTGAATTCGGCACGCTTTCCTGGCTGTCCATGCTGTTCGCCGCGGGCATGGGTTCGGGACTGGTGTTCTGGGGTGTGGCGGAACCCTTGTTCCACGTCGCCAATCCGCCACTGCCGGCTGGCGCGGATTTGTACAGCACCGCCATGGCGGTGACTTACTTTCACTGGGGATTGCACGCCTGGGCCCTGTATGCCATTTCCGGGCTGGTCATAGCCTGGTTCAGTTACCGTCACGCAGCGCCGGAATCGCCATCCGGCGTCCTCGAGACCGGCATGAAGGGCTGGTTGAGGCCTGCCTGGCTGAAGGTCCTGGGTGTGGCGGCAAATGCCATGGCCATTGCCGCTGTCGTATTCGGTGTCGCCGGGGCCCTGGCCAATGGCACCATCCTCTTGCACCATGGGCTGGACGAAGCGTCTGGCGCCAGCCTGCCTGCTGGCATGAGCTACACGCTGATCCTGCTGGCCCTGGGCATCGCTTTCCTGGCTTCGGCCAGTTCGGGTATCCGGCGCGGCATCCGCTGGCTCAGCGACGGTAATTTCATTCTCGCTCTCGCCCTGATGCTACTGGTGTTGTGGCAATCCGATGTCAGCGGGGTCCTGCAGTTGCTGTGGCAGGGCCTGTGGCGTTATGCCGAGATCCTGCCGGCCTGGTCAATTGGCCGCCTGGAAGTGAACGGCGGGCTGGACTGGTCCACCAGCTGGACCATCACCTACCTGCTGTGGTGGATTGCCTGGACGCCATTTGTTGGCATTTTTATTGCCCGCATCAGTCGCGGGCGCAGTGTGCGGGCCTATATCCTGGGTGTCCTGGGTGTGCCGGTGCTTTTTTCCGTGACCTGGTTCGCGGTGATGGGCGGCGGCGCGCTGGCCCACGATGCGGCGCATGATGGCGTGCTGCTGGAAGCAGTCCAGACGGATTACACACTGCCTCTATTTCTGTGGTTTGCAGGCATGCCGGGCGGTGTGGGCGTGTTGCTCAGCTACCTGGCCTGCGTCCTGTTGTTCGTATTCCTGGTCACCAGCGCCGATTCCGCGGCTTATGTCATGGGTATGCTCAGCCGCCGCGGAGACCCCGACCCGCCAAACCGCACCAAGCTCCTGTGGGGCAGCCTCACCGTGTTGCTCGCCGCCGGGCTGCTGTTGCGTCAGTCCGCGGACGTGAACAAAACCGTGGCTATCGCGGGGGCCATACCCTATTGCCTGCTGCTGCTTCTTCAGGTGATCGCCTGGGGACGGAGTTTCATCCTGGCCCTCGCTCGAAAAGCGGTTTGATCCCGCGCCGGGCGCGGATGTGTGTGGCTGCTGGGGGCCGGTCGCTTATTGCATTGATGGCATAAAAGGCGGATTATTTCCCCTGTGTTTCACGGAAGAACACCTTTGGAGCATTGGCTTCATCGAAATGCGCTGTTTTCGGCACGCATCGGAGGGGGACATGGACGCCATTTTTTCGCGATTTTTCGTTTTTTTCCTGGTTATGTTTGGCCTGGCTCTCGCCAGCGCCTCATTGTTTGCGCAGTCCGGGCAGGGACTGGCGGAGCGGCAGTTTGGGCTCGGCCAGCCAAGTCAGATCAGCGATCTGCCCCCCGGGCAGTTACGGCGCAGTCTGGAAAGCCTGTCGCCGCAGGCCAGCAGCAGGGCGCTGCGCTGGTTGCAGGAAATTGAATTCACCGGCACTGACCTGGAGATCCTGCGGGTGGATGAGCAGGGCGGTGTGTACTTCGAAGACGTCCTGTTGCCGGATGCCACGCTGGAACAGCAGGCTCCATCAGCGACCACGGCGGCAGAAGTTCCAAGCAGTACGCTGGCCGATGCCTTCGCTCTGCACAGCCGGCCGGGCGCCCCAAATGTCGTGTATCTCGACTTCAACGGGCATGTCTTCACCGCCACCGCGTGGGGTTCGGGCACTTTTTCCGGAGTGCCCTATGACCTGGACGGAAACCCTGCCAGTTTCAACGATACGGAGCGCGTGCGCATTGTCGATATCTGGCACCGCGTGGCCGAAGACCTGGCGCCCTACAACATCGATGTAACCACGGAAGCACCGGCCAACTTCACCCGCTATACCGGGCGCGTGCTGGTGACCAGGGACACGGACGCCACCGGCAAGAACATGCCCAGCAAGGGAGCGGGCGGCGTGGCCTATGTCAATGTCTTCGGCCTGTCGAATTACCACACCTACTATTCCCCGGCGCTGGTGTACTTCAACAACCTCGGCGGCGGGGTTGAAACCTACACTGCCGAAGCTTCATCGCATGAATTTGGTCACAACCTGGGCCTCTCGCATGACGGCACGACGACCGGCACCACCTACTACGCCGGGCACGGCAGCGGCCTGGTATCGTGGGCGCCGATCATGGGCAACAGCTACTACAACAACGTGACGGAATGGAGCAAGGGTGAGTACCCCAATGCCAACCAGGCCCAGGATGACCTGTCCATCATCCAGGCCAAGCTGGGCCTCAAGCCGGACGACCATGGCGATGCGCCCGGCGCGGGTTCGGTGCTGGTCATCGGGGCGGATGGCAGCGTGGTGTCGTCCAATCCGGAACTGGATCCGCACAACCTGTTGACCGAAAACAAGGGCGTAATCAATTCCAGGGTGGACGTCGATGTGTTCAGTTTTACCGCGGGCGCGGGGTCACTCAGCCTGTCCGTGCGACCGGCCTGGGACGCTTTCTACCGTTCCACTTCCCGTCGCGGAGCCAACCTGGACATCAAGGCTGAACTCAGGAACGCAGCGGGCAGCCTGGTGGCTTCCAATGATCCGGCGACCGACACGTTTGCTGCTGTCAGCGCCACGGTGGCCGCCGGCACCTATCACCTGCTGGTTTGGGGTGAAGGGAATGGTACGACCACGACGGGCTATTCGGACTACGCCAGCCTGGGCCAGTATTTTATCAATGGCAACCTCACCTCAGGCAGCGGTGACAGCACGCCGCCCGTGCCCAACCCCATGACCTGGGCCAGCCCGCCGGCAGCCACCAGTGACAGCGCCATTGCCATGACGGCCACGGTGGCCACGGATGAAACCAGCGTGGTGCAATACAACTTCCAGTGCCTGGCCGGCGGCGGCGGATGCGTCAGCAGCGGCTGGAAATCATCCAACAGCCACACTGCCACCGGGCTGGTGGCCAGCACGAGTTACACTTTCAATGTCATTGCGCGCGACCAGTCAGGCAATGCCACGGGTGCAGCCCCCTCGATGAGCGCCACCACCCAGGCGCCGCCACCACCACCACCGGCGGGCAACCTGCTTGCGGTCAGTGAAACGAGAATTGCCGGCACGGTGAGCGGAACCTACGCCAACACGCATGCCGACGATGGCTCGACCGAATCCATCAGGGAGCGTGAATCGGGCGGAAGCAAGAATTCACGATATTCATACCTGGAACTGCGTTGGAATTTCACCCTTGCTTCCAGCCAGAGCCTGACGGCATGGGCCAATGCCTGGAGCAGTGGCTCGACTGACGGTGACACCTTCCGGTTTGAGTATTCGGTCAATGGCGGCAGCAGCTGGAATGCACTGTTCACGGTCAGCTCCACCTCCAGTTCCAACGTGCAGTCCTCTGCCGTAATCAACGCACCGGCCGGTACGATGATTGTCCGGGTGTTGGATACCAACCGGGTGGCTGGCAAACGGGAATTGAACACGGTGTTCATCGATCAGCTGTACCTGAAACCACAGTAGGCGCGGGTTTTGGAGTAAGATGGCTGGCGGGTTTACATTCCGCACCCATCTCTTGAGAGGAGAGAGTCATGACCCTGTGCCCGGTAGCAATCGCCGTCGGTTGCAAGAAGTGCCCCATATTTTCTGTCTGTCCCGTTAAATCGGTAATCGGTGATTATAAAAAAGACGATGCGGCTGGAGCCGAGTCTACGCGCGGCAAGCAGAAGAACGGCAAGTAGGAGAGCAAGGCGGTCGAACAGCCTGCGGTGGGATGGCAGGGCCAGGTTTGCATAACCCGGGTTTGCATAACCCACTGGCCCGATCTGTTTCATATTGGTAGCATTACAAAACCCCTGGTCACCAGCAAATGGAATCCGCCATGTTTGACAAGCGCAAAGACAAGAATCAAAACCCACCCCACGTGGGTGAGTCCGACCCGATCCAGCATGCAGCAGCCCCTGTATCAGCCTCGATCCAGGCCGTGGCAAAAGCGGCGGTCATAGGTCCCGGCATTGCCATTGACGGCAATATCAGCGGTAACGAAAACCTGCTCATTGAAGGCAAGGTGAAAGGCAGTATCCACCTGGGTTCTCACGAAGTTACGGTGGGGAAGACAGGGGATGTCAACGCTGATGTTACCGCCAAGCTCATTCGCATCGCCGGCAAAGTGAGGGGCGATTTGACCGGCAAGGAAAAGGTAATTATCAGCAACACCGGAAATGTCCGCGGCAATATCGTGGCGCCGCGTATGCTGCTCGAAGACGGGGCGGTTTTCAAAGGCAGCATCGACATGGATCCGGGCGAAACGAGCCAGGCTCAGGCGCCGCTCGCCGCTGCCAAGGTGGTGGTGAAACCTGCCGCTGTTTCAGATACAAGCGCCACCGGGCCTGACCTTGCCTTGAAGAGCGGCTGATTGGCTTAAGGAGTTTCTGTGAACTTGCCGGCTCGCGGACTGGAGGATGGGTCTCAGCCCGCGCAGGAACAGCGCCGCGATACGCGCCAGGCCAGCAAATTGTTGCCACAGCTGTTTGGCTCCCTTGATCAACAAAAACGACTGACCGTTCTTGATGTGGGCCGGGCCTTGCCCGAGACCGTAGCGTTTTTTTCCCGTTTCCGCTGCAAGCTCCACCTCCTGGACCTGTACTCCGCGCTGCAGTCAGGCAGGATCGATCGCGATTCCCCGCCCCGCATCCTGCAAAAACAATTCCAGGAATTGTTCGGATTCCAGCCAGGCACTTCGCTGGATCTCTGTCTTCTGTGGGATTTTCCACACTACCTCAATGAAAAGCAGTTACGCGCTTTCAGCGGCGCGCTTTGGCCCTGGCGGCATCCGGAATCTCGGGCCCACGCCTTCGGTGTGCACAGCGCTGCAACGATCCTGCTCAACCGGGAGTATGGAATCCTCGATGCGGAGACGATTTCAGTGCGGCCGCGGGCCGGCGAGCAAATGAAGTACAGTCCACACCCGCAATCGTTCATGAGCGAATGGCTGACCACTTTTACCACCACCAACGGCATTTTGCTGCCAGACGGCAAGATCGAGATGTTGATGAGCACGGCTCCGGACTGATCCAGGGCCCGGGTGCAAAACACCATGTCGCGAGTAACTGATGGCGGTTGAAATTCGTGTATTGGGCGAACATCCTTCGCTTTTCAGCCAGTTGCTGGCGCAGATTCGCGATCTCTCCGTGCAGCAGGAGCGCATGCGCTTCCGGCGTAACCTCGAGCGCTTGGGCGAGATGTTCGCCTATGAAATCAGCAAGGAGCTGGAATATGTAACCGGCGAAGTGACAACCCCCCTGGGAGTTGCGCCGACCCGGGTCCTTCGACAACAACCTGTACTGGCGGCAATTTTGCGCGCCGGCTTGCCGTTGCACCAGGGATTGCTCAACTATTTCGATGCAGCCGGGAGCGCATTCATTTCAGCCTGCCGCAAGCACCATGGCGATGCGGACAGCTTCGATGTGGAAATCGGCTATCTCGCCAGCCCTTCACTTAATGACCGTAGCCTCATTCTCTGCGACCCCATGCTGGCCACCGGCTCGTCCATGGTGCTGGCATACAAAGCGTTGTTGCAGCACGGTGTGCCGCGACACCTGCACGCTGTGGCTGTCCTGGCCAGCGAGCAGGGCATGGAGTTCGCCCGCCAGCATTTGCCGGCGAACACGACGCTGTGGCTTGGTGCAGTCGATCCGGACCTGACGTCGCGGGCGTACATCGTGCCGGGCCTGGGCGATGCCGGCGACCTGGCCTTTGGGAACAAGCAATGACATTGGGCCAGCCCGCATGTTGCAGCAAAGCGGAACGGCAAGTGCAGATTCCGGGCCTTTCCTGTGAGCTGCGGGTTAGAATCGGGCTTTCTACCCCCTCACGTACTCAAACACCCACTCGGAAACAATACACCTGTGAATGAAACCACCCGCCAGGCGCGCGTTCGAGAGCCATCACTGGTCGATGCGCTGATTCCCATTATCGTGCTTATCTTTTTGTTGTCGCTTTCGGTCTACCTGTTCGGTTCCGATTCATCCGCGGGCGCCAGCCAGGTGGCGCTGGTGATGGGAGCGATGGTGGCCGCGGTGGTCGCCATCAAGAATGGCCACGGCTGGCCGGAAATCCAGGTTGCCGTAGTGCAGGGAATCTCCACCGCCATGGCGGCCATATTGATCCTGCTCGCGGTTGGCGCCCTCATTGGCACCTGGATGATGTCCGGGACGGTGCCGGCAATGATTTTCTATGGCGTTAAAATCCTCGACCCTGCTTACTTCTATGCAGCTGCCTGCCTGATTTGCAGCATTGCTTCGCTGAGTATCGGCAGTTCGTGGACGGTCGCTGGCACGCTCGGTGTCGGTCTGATCGGTATTGCCGCGGCGCTTGGTGTTTCTGCGGAAATCACCGCGGGCGCGGTTGTTTCCGGCGCTTATTTTGGCGACAAGATGTCACCGCTTTCGGACACGACCAACCTGGCGGCGGCGGTCACCGGAACCAGCCTGTTCACCCACATCAGCCACATGGTCTGGACCACGACCCCGTCCTACCTGATTGCCGTGCTGATATTTCTGGTTCTTGGCCTGAACATCGATGCACCCTCCGGGCAGGCAGTGGCATTCAATTCCACTGCACTGCTGCAACAGCAGTTTGACCTGAGCCTGTGGACCCTGTTGCCCCTGGTGGTGGTATTCACCATGGCGATGCGCAGGTATCCCGCCTTGCCGACCATCCTGTTTGGAGCGTTGTTCGGCGGCGTGATGGCGGTCATTTTGCAACCCTCGACGGTGCTGGCGTTTGCGCAGGATGCCAAGCTGCCCGAGTCACTGGCGATGCTGAAAGGCGTGTGGAGTGCCTTTGCTTCCGGCTATGTTTCCACCACGGGTGACGAATCCATCGACTCCCTGCTCAGCCGCGGCGGCATGGGCAGCATGCTCAACACCATCTGGCTGATCATCTGCGCCTTGTCCTTCGGCGCGGTGATGGAGCATGCCGGCTTGCTGGCGCGCCTGATCCAGTCGGTGCTGAGCGCCGCCAAGTCGACCGGCGCGCTGATTGGTTCCGTGCTGCTGACCTGCATCGGCGCCAATATCATCGCCGGCGACCAGTACATGGCCATCGTGCTACCGGGCAAGATGTACCGCGCCGAGTTCCGCCGCCGCGGACTGCGTGCGCGCAATTTGTCGCGCGCCATCGAGGATGCCGGCACGCTGACTTCACCGCTGGTGCCCTGGAATACCTGCGGTGCCTTCATGGCCGGTACCCTGGGCATTGCCACGTTTGCCTACCTGCCATTCGCGTTTTTCAATCTGGTCAACCCGCTGGTGTCGCTGATGTACGGCTTCACCGGAATTTCCATTGCACATGTCGGCAGTGAAGGGGAAGGCTTGCTCGATGGTGAAGAAAATCTACCGCCCCAGGCGCCAAATGAAGCCTGAACGAAGCAGCCACCTGTTTTACCAGACCGGAGCCCGGCGTCCGCGGCTGGACCGGGCCAAGGGAGTTTACCTCTGGGATACGGACGGCAAGCGTTACCTGGATGCGTCCAGCGGCCCCATGGTGTCCAACATCGGCCACTCCAACGAGCGGGTGCTGAGCGCCATGAAAGCGCAGATGGACAAGGCCACATTCGGTTACCGGCTGCATTTTGAAAATGACGCGGCCGAAGACCTGGCGACAGTGACGGCTTCCCTGATGCCGGCCGGGCTGGATCGCATCTTCTTCACCTCCGGTGGCTCTGAAACCGTGGAAAGCTGTCTCAAGCTGGCGCGGCAGTATGCCATCACTCAAGGCCAGCGCAACCGCTGGAAAGTGATCTCCCTGTTTCCTTCCTATCACGGGTCGACCCTGGGCGCCTCGGCGGTAACCGGCATGAAGCAATTCACCGAGCCTTTTGCGCCGATGATGGTGCGCATGCCGAAGATTCCGGCGCCGACCTGCTACCTCGATCACGATGAACTCAGCCTCGATGAGCGCGGCCTGCGCTATGCCGAAATGCTGCGCGAGGAAATCGTCCGCCAGGGGCCGGAAAGCGTGTTGGCCTTTATCATGGAGCCGGTGGGCGGGGCCTCCACCGGTGCTCTGGTGGCGCCCGACAGTTGGCACCGCCGGGTGCAGGAAATTTGTGCCGAGTTCAATATCCTGCTGATCGCCGACGAGGTCATGACCGGGGCCGGCCGCACCGGCAGGTTTCTGGCCTGTGAACATTGGAATCACCGGCCCGACATCATCGCAATGGCCAAAGGCTTTGCCGCCGGCTATGCCCCGCTGGGCGCGATGGCCGCGGACCGGCGCATCGTCGATGCGGTGATGGCCAACGGCGGTTTTGCCCACGGCTATACCTACGCAGGTAATCCACTGGCCTGTGCTGCCGGCCTTGCGGTAGTGCGGGAAGTTGGGCGGCTGGGCCTGGTGCAGCGGGCACGCGAACAGGGACACAAGCTGAAGTCTGCCTTGCAAGGTCTGATGCTGCGTTACCCCTTCATCGGTGATGTGCGCGGCAAAGGCTTGCTGCTGGCGTTCGAGCTGGTGGCGGACCGCGCGACCATGCAGCCATTGCCGGCCGCAATGAACGCCCACGTCGAGTTGGTGGAAGAAGCTTATTCACGTGGTTTGATCATCTATTCACGGCGCACCCGCGGCGGCCTCGAAGGGGACCATTTCATGATCTGCCCGCCGCTGATCGTGGAAGACGGGCACATCGACGAAATCATGGCCATCCTGGTGGAAAGCCTGGACGCCCTGTCCCTGCGCCTGGGTCTGGACGTCAACGCGGCCGCCTGAATGGGCCGGTGAAGATGATGCCCCTATCCCGGCCAGCCGCAGCCAGTATACGAACCGCCACCGCACGGGATGCCGAGTCCCTGCACGCCATGATCAGGACGATGGCTGCGGAGATGGGCATGGCGGAACGGATCCGCAGCCAGGCCGGGGACCTGTTGCGTTACGGATTCTCCGACTCACGCTGTTTTCACGGGTTAATCGCGGAACTGGCCGGCAAGCCGGTGGGCCTTTGCCTGTTCTTCTACAGTTTTTCCACCTGGATGGGACGGCGTGGAGTTTATGTCCAGGACCTCTACGTGGACCGCTGCCAGCGCGGTACCGGGCTGGGCCGCAGGCTGATAGCGGAAACCGCTCGCCGTGCCGGGGAGCAGGGAGCGGTCTACATGCGCCTTTCGGTCGACCAGGGAAACGTTGCAGCCAGGGCGTTTTATTCAGGGATCGGCATGGAAAGCGCCCCGCACGAATATATTTTCCGTGCGGTGGGGGAGGGGTTTGAGGCGCTCAAACGCCTGGACTGAAACGGGCGCCCAGTGGCCTTTGAAGCTGGCGGTCTTCGAGAACAATTTATGAAAGTCATTTTTTCCGATCGGCAAAAACGTCACCACCCACGGTACTTCCTGTCTTCGGGAGCACCGCAGCCCAATCCTGAAGTTCCCGAACGGGCCGAGCGCCTGTTGGCGGCGGCGCAAAGCGCGGGCTTGAAGCACGTCGAACCGGCGGATTACGGCCTGGCCCCGGTGGTGGCGGTGCATACGCCTGAATATATCCAGTTCCTGCGGAACATCGCCCGGCGCTGGGGCTATATCGAAGGCGCGTCAGCGGAAGTCGTGCCCAACATCCATCCCGACCGGCGCGATGGCGCTTACCCGGCCTCGGCCGTGGGCCAGGCCGGTTTCCACATGGCTGACACCGGTTGCCCCATTGCCGCGGAGACCTGGGACAGTGCCCTGGTCAGCGCACACACGGCCGTGCACGGCGCAGTCTTGCTGCTCGAGGGCGATGCCGCATGCTACGCCCTGTCGCGCCCGCCGGGGCACCATGCCGCACGGGATTTTGCTGCCGGATTCTGTTACCTCAACAATGTCGCTGCTGCCGCACAGAAGCTGACCACGCGCTTCGAACGGGTGGCGATCCTCGACATCGATGTGCACCACGGCAACGGCACGCAGGACATTTTCTATCACCGTGCGGACGTGCTGACGGTTTCCATCCACGCTGACCCGTTGCGCTTTTACCCCTTCTTCTGGGGCCATGCGCAGGAACGGGGCAGCGCTGCAGGTTTGGGTTATAACTTCAACCTGCCTTTGCCCAGGGGCACGGGAGATGATGGTTATCTCAAGGCCCTGGATACCGCGCTGGACCGCATCCGCTCGTTTGCCCCGCAAGCACTGGTGGTGGCGCTGGGGCTTGATGCCCATGCGGGAGACCCGTTCCAGGGCCTGGCGGTCAGCACCGCCGGTTTTGGCAAAATCGCCGCGGCGATTCGCGGTCTGGGCTTGCCCACTGTGCTGGTGCAAGAGGGCGGTTACCTGTGCGATGCACTGGGTGATAACCTGTGTTCTTTCCTGCAGGGATTTTCGGTCGGCATCTGAGAATCAGATTTTCAATACACCGCAGGTTGGTGTCGGCCACTCCAGTTGCTGGTGCCTGATGCACAGTTGCTCGACGCTGCGATTCAGCTCGGGCGGGAACAGCGCGGTGCGGCGCAGTCCCAGGGCGATCCCGGCGGTGATGTATTCGACTGTGCACGCCAGGGATTCGCGGCTGTCGTTGACGATGAAATACATGCCGTGGAAGCGCTTTTCGTTGCGCGTCAGGATGCGGTTATAGCAGCTGACCTGGTCGCCCACCATGATTTCGGCGCGGTAGTGCAGGTGGTGTTCCAAATCGAACAGGCCAAAATTGGTGGCCTGAAGGTAGGCGTCGCCCACATTCATGTCTTCCAGCACCTGGTATCCACCCAGTTCGTACAGGGCCTGGTAATACTGGACGTTGACGTGGCCGTTGCGGTCTTCCCACTCCGGCGGCACCGTCATGCTCAGGTGCACCGGCAGTTGCCGGACCTGTTCCAGCGTGGGGAAACCTGGTCTTTTTTTTGCGGATGTTTTTTTGCTGCTCATGCTGTACATCAAGTTTACCAGCACGGCTGGTCAACATCATCATCATCCCGCCGCGGGGGCCAGGTAGGTTTTCAGTGCCTTGCGCAGGGCGGGTGAGTCCACTCCCAACTGCGCTTCGGTCAGCTCCAGCAGTCGTTCGCCGTTGATGGCTTCACCGTTCAGCAATTTACCGATAACGGCATCCAGGCTGCCGGCCTCGTGCCGTGTCAGTTCGGTCTGGAACAGGTTTAATACCAGCACGGCACGGGCCGTGTCCGCCCCGCCGGAGGGTGACTTGAGCCGGCCATTTTCACGTTTCGCCCAGTCAGACAGCTGTCGCAGGGTCTTGTCATGGCGCTGGGGGCTTATGCCCCCGCTGCGGCGCAGGGTTTCAAGGCTGTAGTATTCAGCCAGGCCTTCAATGATCCAGTCTTCTTTCGGCGCGGTGATCTGGCCGGTGACCATGTGCACCAGCTCATGCAGCAAAGCGCTGGTGGCATTTTCACTGATCAGCGGGCGTTCGGCGTGGAGATAGATGGAACCTGGGCCCGACAGTCCGCCGCGCCACATCTCGTCGCGCGCGCCAACGATGAGCAGGCGATCGGGGAAATCCGGAAATACGCTGACCAGATCTGGCAGGGTCCAGCGCATGAAGGCCAGCAGGTCCTGGCGCCGCATGCCTTGTCCAACCGGAGCGGCTACCGTTATCAGTCGCTCTGCAATTTTTGCCCGCCGGTAGCCGACTCGCCCGGCAACCAGCCAGCCGGTGGGGCGATGATAGCGGCGTTCCGCCGATTCCACCCTGACGGTATCGATTACCCGGCCATAACGGCTTTCAAAGATCCAGCCCGCGGGTCCATGCAATTCCAGGCGGGAAATGGAAACTGCGCCTTTCAGGCTTCGAACTCTGGCTGCGGGAAACAGGTCATCCAGGCGCAGGATGGCCCAGTCATCGACCATGCGCGCGTCAAACCGTTCGCCGCGATTGTGGTCGACTGGAACTTCGTATGACAGGGTTCCGCCTTCCCGGGGAACGGTCCATACCACGCGCTGGCCCTTGCGCACCAGCTTGCCATCACCGGAAAAGTTGCGGAATCTCGACTGGGGAGCGGTCAGGTCAAGCTCGCGCACCTCGGGGTGGGACTGGGTGATGCGGATGCTGGCTGCAACCACGCCTCGTTCGGGAATGAAAGTGCCGGCGAACCTGACTAAATAGTCCCGGTCCTGTGCGGCCTGGGCTGACGCCAGGCTGAAGCAAAGCAGGCAGGACAGAAGGTACTTTAACACGGCGCGCTCCAGTGACGGCGATAATTGAATCGGTGACAAGGGGCCGGCCGAACAGCACCGATTTTGAATGTCACCATGAGCATGGATTTTAGCGGATTTTTGTGGCGGGAAACGGCGCATGCGACAATGATGGCACACCATGATAAGAGCCCTCACTCCCGTTGCCCCCCTGTTGCTGGGTGTTGCCATCCTGCTTACCGGACAAGGCCTGCAATCCACCCTGTTGCCGGTGCGCGCCAACATGGAGTCGTTTTCGACCGTGGCCATCGGCCTGATGGGAGGCGCTTATTTCCTGGGTTTTACCCTCGGCTGTTTGCGCGGGGTGCAACTGGTGCAGAAGTTGGGTCACGTACGGGTGTTCGCGGCCATGGCGGCGCTGGCCTCGGCGGCGCCGCTGCTGCACGCCCTGTGGCTGGATACCTGGGCATGGTGGGTGTTGCGCCTCACCTCGGGGTTTTGTTTTGCCGTGCTTTACGTGGTGATTGAAAGCTGGATCAACGAGCAGTCCAGCAACGAAAATCGCGGCACGGTCTTTTCCGCTTACGTATTCATCAGCATGACCGTGCTCGCGGCGGGGCAGCAGATGATCCTGCTATACGATCCGCAAGACATGGCCCTGTTTGCCATCGCTTCCGTACTGGTGTCGATCGCGGCTCTGCCGGTGGTGATGTCAACTTCCGAGACTCCCCGTCATGCGGAAGCGCTGCGGCTCGATTTGCGCCGCTTGTACCGGATTTCTCATACCGGCATGCTGGCTTGCTTCGCCGCCGGCCTGACCAACGGCGCCTTTTGGTCGCTGGCGCCCGTTTTTACGGCGGGTGTTTCCGACAAGGTCGCGCTGGCGGCTGGTTTCATGACCGGTGCGGTGATTGGCGGCGCCGCCGGTCAGTGGCCGTTGGGCTACTGGTCAGACCGGGTGGACCGGCGCATCGTGGTTGCCGTGGTTGCTGTTGCATCCGCGGCCGTGGGCATCGTGTTGTGGCTGAGCTATGGTTCCCTATCCATGATGCAGCTCATTTTGCTCAGCGCCCTGTGGGGTGGTCTGGCTTTTCCGATGTATTCAGTGGCCGTGGCGCACACCAACGATTTTGCGCAGTCGGGTGAATACGTCATGGTATCCGGCGGTTTGCTGTTGATGTATGGCCTTGGCGCTATCGTGGGTCCATTTCTTGCCGCTGGTGCGATGACCCTGCTCACGGAGAGTGTGCTGTACCTGTTCACGGCCGTCATTCACCTGTTGGTGTTTGTTTACGTGCTGGTGCGCCTGACGCGCCGGCCCTCCGCGCCGATGGCGGAGCACGTGCCGTTTGCAGAGGCATTGACCGCCGTGCAGACCGCTTCACAGGCCTTTGAAGAGGATCGGTGAGCCGGCCGGCGCTTGGGGCTGCTGCTGCCGTACAATGGGAATCAAGGAGAGAAATAATGACTGGCAGCATTGAAAATCCCATGGGACTGGACGGCTTCGAGTTCGTTGAGTTTGCTTCACCGCGGCCGGGTGTGCTGGAGCCGGTATTTGAAATGCTGGGTTTTTCCGCCGTGGCGCAGCACCGCTCCAAGGACGTAACCCTGTATCGCCAGAACAACATCAATTTCATCATCAACCGCGAACCGTGCAGCCTGGCGGCCTACTTCGCCGAAGAGCATGGCCCCTGCGCCTGTGGCATGGCCTTTCGCGTGGCGGATGCACACCGGGCCTACTCGCACGCACTGCAGCAGGGCGCGCAGCCGGTCGAAATACCCACCGGGCCAATGGAACTGCGTTTGCCGGCCATCAAGGGCATCGGCGGCGCGCCACTGTACCTGATTGACCGTTACGAGGATGGCTTGAGCATCTACGATATCGACTTCAGATTTATCGAGGGAGTGGAGCGGCATCCGGCGGGTTGTGGCTTCAAGCTCATCGATCACCTGACGCACAACGTCTATCGCGGCCGCATGGAATACTGGGCCGATTTCTACCAGCGCATATTCAATTTCCGCCAGATCCGCTACTTCGACATCAAGGGCGAGTACACCGGCCTGCTGTCCAAGGCCATGACCGCGCCGGACGACAAGATTCGGATTCCGCTCAACGAGGAAGCATCCCAGGGCACCGGCCAGATCGAAGAATTCCTGATGCAGTACAACGGCGAAGGCATCCAGCACATTGCACTGGTCTGTGACGACCTGCCGGAATGCGTGGATGCGCTGAGAGCCAGGGGCGTTCCCTTGATGACGCCGCCGCCTGCCGCGTACTACGAGATGCTGGAAGACCGCCTGCCGGGCCATGGCGAGCCGGTCGAGGAATTACAGCAGCGCGGTATCCTGCTGGACGGTTCAACGGAGCAGGGTGACCCGCGCCTGCTGTTGCAGATATTCTCCGAAACCCTGGTTGGCCCGGTATTCTTTGAATTCATCCAGCGCAAGAAGGACGAAGGATTTGGCGAAGGCAACTTCACTGCGTTGTTCGAATCCATGGAACGGGACCAGATCCGCCGCGGTGTGCTGGATGTTGATCCGGCCGATAGAACGCCGGCTCGCGGAAGTTAATCGTCGATTGGGCTGCGCGGCAAAGTGCGGCAGCGGATAAGTTGCGCGCCTGGCATTGAAGTAGGAGAATCAGCGGCCAACGCCTGGAATTTATCAGCGGAACTTATCACCGGAACTTATGGACATCGACATGAAAAATGCATTGCGGAATATGGTACTCACGGCTTTGAGCGTGGTTTTACTGGCGGCCTGCGCTTCCGGGCCAAAAATTCAGACGGATTACGATACCTCGGTTGATTTCAGTTCCTTCAAGACCTACGGTTTCTTCAAGCCCATGGGTATCGAGGGCGAGAATTATTCGACGATTTTTGGCGCCACCTTCCGCACGGCGATCAGCCGCGAGATGGAAGCCCGTGGTTATGTCAAGTCCGATGAGCCCGATCTGCTTTTTAACGTCTCCGCGCAATTGCAGGAGAAGGTGCAGGTCAGTCAGTACAGCTCCCCGGGTGGGTATGGATATTATGGCTACCGGTCCGGCTTTTACGACCCCTGGGGCGGCTATGGCTGGAACACCCAGACCCATGTCAGCCAGTACACCCAGGGTACCGTTAACGTGGACATGGTGGACCGGGCGCAAAAGCGCATGGTGTGGGAAGGCGTGGCGATTGGCCGCCTGAATGAGAAGCTGACCAATGCCGAGCTGCGCCAGCGCATCGACAGCGGCGTAACGGAGATGTTCACCGGCTTCCCCTTCAAAGCCGCGCCGTAAACCAACCGCTCAGCGGTGGCTCACCCCGAGGTGCACCAGGGCATAGCCTGAGAGGACTATCTGCGCCACTGCCATGCCGATTATTTCGCCGTTTTCAGTAGCTTCCACTTTGGTCTGGCGATCCGTCAACGGGTCGACGATGGTGCCCAGCCGATCGCCCTTGGTGACGATTTGCCCCATCTCGGTGGTGGGGAAAAAATAGCCGCCGGCTCCCACTGGCACGCGCACCCAGCTGGTGCGGGTGTAAATCCGGGATTCCGGTATTTCAGTTGACTTGGAGTCCCGGGTCATGTCCAGGTAAGCCATCAGGCTCTCGATTCCGCGCACCCCGGCGGCAATCTGGTCCAGGTTAAAACGCAAAGGTTCACCGGCTTCGTAAATAATGGCCGGGATACCGACGTCGCCAGTTTCCCGGCGCAGGCTGCCGGGCGGGCCGTCCGCAATGATGACGATGCCCACGCCGAAGTGCCGGGCAATTTCCAGTGCGCGCGGATCGCGCCCCGTGACCCGGATCTGTGGGAGATTGTTGCGGCTGAAGGACCCGGTGTGCAGGTCGACCAGGTAATTGCAATGGCCGGCGATGGTGGTGAACAGGCTGTTGGCGACAATGGCGGAAACACTGCCATCGGAGCGGCCGGGAAACTCCCGGTTGAGGTCGCGCCGGTCCTGCATGTAACGGTTGCCGGTGCGCACCCCGGCCGCATTGACCATCGGGAACGCGATCACCATGCCCGAGAGGCTGGCTGGATCGACCCAGCTGAATGCGCGGCGGGCGATTTCGGTGCCGCTGATCTCATCGCCGTGGACACCGGCGGTGATGCACAGGACGGGCCCCGGGTTCGTTCCCCGCGCGACAAATACGGGTGCATCCAGATAGGCGCTTTCAAAGCTGGTTTCACCGCCATAGGGGTAGCGCAGGCTTTCGCCAGGCCATATCTCCCGGCCGGCAATTTGCACCGGGCCCCACGATTGTGCGACTGAAACCGCGGGCGCCAGCGCTAGTAAAAACAGCAAAAAAGCGAGCTTTCGGTTCAGGCGGTTTGCTGGTGGCATGAAGGCCGAATGCATTTTATTTGCCAAGTCTGTTGAGTGTGGAAACCATCGGACCGCGCTCTTCATCAGCAGGTTCCTTTGCGAGTTTAGCAGGCGCGGAAGTGGATTGTACCAAGAGGTAAACGCGGCCCGAAAATCCTCCTCCCATTCAGTGCCGGTAAGGCTATAATCCACCGGGACCGGCAGCGGGGCAAGTGGCCTGTAACAGCCAAAGCGGTAGTGAACTGCGTGATGGATGTCGCGTCGAGGCAAGGCGCGAGGAGGAGACAT
>DATDPS010000153.1:0-5970 GCA_035292625.1 Lysobacterales bacterium
TCGATCATCCCGGGCAATACGGTGAGTTCCGGCAGCTCGATGAGCTCGGCGTCCGCAGGCGGGCTGGCCGGGTTGACGTCCGTGATCCTGCCGCCGGCCACGACGATAAGGGCCGGGCTCACGACTTTGCCGCTGGCGACATCGACCCAGGCGGCAGCCTTTATGAGGGTCGTTCCTTGTTCTGCCTGCAGCCCACTGGCAACACCCAGCAGCACGAGTGAGAGCAGGTGAAGAGACAAACGGCGGGCGTGTGCTGTGTTCATTTTTAGGCTTCCATTGGTGAAGAAGAGAAGGAGAATGTGGATTCTGGCCTATTGGACGGCTGAAACAAAGTGTCGACGCTTTGTCCCCCGGGTCATCGTGGGTACAATTGAACCCCGGTCCGCACGACGGCGTATCTCGATGGAAGGTTTGGTCAAACTGCTGGCGCTGTTCAGCCTGGTTTTCTGCACCGTGGCAGCAGCAGCGGGGGAGCCGGCCGGTGGCTTCACCCTGGCTGCCTCGGAACTGGAGCGTTACACCGGTGATTTCTGGGAGCATGAAGAAGCCTTTGCGGCTGAAATCCGGGTAGTCGACGGCCGCTTGTGGGCCATTCATTCACCCACGCGCCGCAACGAACTGGTGCCGGTCGGGCCCGACCGCTTCGAGATGATCGGGCTGCCGTCTGAAGTCTATGTCGACTACCTCATGAATGAATCCGGCATCGTGGAAATGCGCCGCAGCATCGATGGCCAGCCTCGCGGGGTGTTTATCCCCTTTGAACGGCGCCAAATAACGGCGGAGGAGCTTCTGGCTTATGCTGGCGATTACCTCAACGCGGAGTCGGAGATCCACCACCGACTGTTCGTCGATGGCAAGCTGTTGTTCTTTACCCGCGGCGATGCAGACCCGCAGGAGCTCACTGCCATGTTCGGCGAAACCTTCGAAAACCCCGACTATGGCAGCTTCACTTTCCAGCGCGATGCCGGCGGCGCCGTCACCGGCTTCCTGCTGCAGTCCGGGCCGGCGCGCAAGCTGCTATTCGACCGGCTATCTGGCAGCTCGCAATAGACAAGCCCGTGAAACATCACTTGGCGCCACCTTGACCTATATCAGCGCTTCGGCGCTGCATATCAAATACCCTCCATTCGGAAAGTTTCCTCCATTCCCGGCAGTTAGTCCGCCGGGTGCTGGGAGAGAAGCTGATTGACATTGGATGTCGACATGAAAGGAGCAAGACCATGAAGTTGAATGTAGTAAACCCGGGGCGCTTGTTCAGCATCTCGGTGCTTGCCTTGATGCTGCCGGTGATGGCTACCGCGCAAACTCCGAGCGATTGCGTCGAACAGGGCGCACTGGCTTATGACAACTGGACCAAGACCGACGCCGGCGGCAGCGGCACGCCGACAGGGGAAGCGAATGGGGATTACTATCGCTGCAAATCCTGCCATGGCTGGGATCGGTTGGGCACGGACGGCGGCTATGTGCGCCGGTCACGCACTGCATCCCGGCCCAATGCAGGCGCGGGCGATGGTGATGCGACCTCACGCGAAATCGTGAGCGGTGCGGCCACCTCGGACAAGATCCTGCACAACGGGAGCGGTAGAAGTTATGCCGACGGTACCGGCAGCTGGGTTGCGCTCAACCCCATGCCCATGCACAGTGCGCAAAACACGGCTGGGCACGAGAATGGATACACGCTGGGGAACCAGCATCCCGACTTTTCCACCGGGGGACCCAATGCTGGCGACAAACTGCCGACCGCGGAACAGCTCACCTGCCTGGCGGAATTCCTCAACTATGCAGATGCCGAATGGAACGCATATTTCTCAGCGATCTATCCCGAACAGAACCCGGTTCTCTACACCATCGTGGAAACCGCCGATGCCGTAGCCGGCGAAGCGTTTTACGATACCTGCGAGGGCTGCCATGACGCACCGGCAGGTGAAATACTGCCTTACCTGGCACAAGACGGCAAGTACAGTGAACTGGCGCACAAGGCGCGTTGGGGCATACCCAATACCGAGATGACGCGGGAAGCTCTGGGTGATCCTTCATCAGCGGATATCGCCAATTTGCTGCTTTACCTGCAGCAGCTCGGCGGCACCGGGTTTGCCATGAACGCCGGTTTGAGCGGGAACTGGTTCAATGCCGACCGCAGCGGCGAGGGCTTCAATCTGGAAGTCTCCAAACAGCCCAATAATAACGTCCTGGTGGCCCAGTTCTATACCTACAACGACTCCGGCGACCAGGTCTGGTTGGTGGGGGACGGGCCGGTGAACGGCGATTCCGCAGAAGTCACAGTCTACATTACCGATGACGCATTGTGGGGGGATGATTTCGATCCAGACGATGTCGACTTGGAAGTGTGGGGCAGCGGGCTGTTCGTGGCCAATTCATGCGGCTCCATCAGCATGAGCCTGGCGCCCAATTCCACTTACCAATCCAGAGGTTTCACCGACCTTGAGTATGACCTGGTGCGGGTTACCACACCGGCGGTGGATTGCCCGAGTCCGCCACAGAGCAATTGATCCTGTCGAACTGATAGAGAAACGCCGCCGGTCTCCGGCGGCGTTTCGTTGCCAGCGGATAGGCCCGATCCCCAACACACAGTACTCACTTCTGGTAACGTGAAGCAGGCGAAAACGCAGTAATCCAACCTGAGCAATCAGAACCCCGCAGCGGGTGCGGGCGTGGTGAAAATTGGTTATTCTGCCCGCTAGTGTCGCGCGGCAATGGCCTTTCCTCGGTTTTTGCAGCAGCCCGCTCTTAATCACTCGACACCTGATTCATTAACCGGGAGTTTATCCATGCCGTTGCGTTTTTCTTATTCTCGTCTTACCGTTTCCTTGCTTATTTCGTTGACCCTGGTGTCATTCTCTGCACCCGCTGCGTTTGCAGCTGATACCGACCAACTCAAAGGCCTCGAATGGCGCATGGTCGGGCCCTGGCGCGGCGGGCGCGTGACCGCGGTGACCGGTGTGCCGGGCGAGCCCAATCTCTACTACATGGGCGCCACCGGCGGTGGCGTGTGGAAATCCGGGAACGCCGGGACCACCTGGGAAAACATATCCGATGAGTATTTCAAGGTTGGCACCATCGGTGCCGTGGCGGTGGCCGAATCGGACCACAACGTGCTGTATGTCGGCAGTGGCGAGGCGCCGATCCGCGGCGTCACCACCAGCCATGGCGACGGCGTGTACAAGTCGACCGACGCCGGCAAGACCTGGACCCACCTGGGGCTGAAGCAGGCTGGCCAGATTGCCCGCATCCAGGTTCACCCCGCCAACCCGGACATCGCCTACGTGGCCGTGCAAGGGCAGATCTGGGGACCGAGCGAGGAGCGTGGCGTGTATCGCACCTCCGATGGTGGGAAAGCCTGGGAGCAGGTGTTGAAAGTCAATGCCGATACCGGCGCGACCGACCTCGTCATGGATCCTTCCAACCCGCGGATTCTTTATGCCGCGATGTGGCATCACGGCCGTAAACCCTGGTTCATCCAGTCCGGCGGCACGGATGGCGGCATCTTCAAATCCACCGATGGCGGCGATTCCTGGCAAAAGCTCGAGGGCGGCCTGCCGGCAATGATCGGTAAGATCGGCATTGCCATCCCGGCCGCCAACCCGGAGCGGGTTTACGCCATCATCGAAGCCGAAAAGAACAAGGGCGGCTTGTGGCGCAGTGACGATGCGGGAAAAACCTGGGCGCTGATCAACGGCCACCGCGTACTGCATACCCGCGCCTGGTATTACATCCACATCAATGCCGACCCGCTGGACCAGGACACGGTTTACGTATTGAACACCGGCTTGATGAAATCCATCGACGGCGGTAAGAACTGGGAACTGATTTCAACACCGCATGGCGACCACCACGACCAGTGGATCAACCCGCAAAACAGCAGGAACATCATCAATGGCAATGACGGCGGCGCCACCATTACCTTCGATGGCGGCAAGACCTGGTCCAGCATCATGAACCAGCCCACGGCTCAGTTTTACCGGGTGGCCACGGATAAGCTTTTTCCCTATCGAATTTATGGAGGCCAGCAGGATAACTCGACCGTCGCCATCGCCAGTCAGACCTTCAGCGGCGGCATCGGCCTGGACGACTTTTACGACGTGGGCGGCGGCGAAAGCGCGCATATTGCCTTCGATCCGGAAAATCCCACGCTGGTTTATGCCACCTCGATCAACGGTACGCTGACCGAGTACGATCACTCCGAGCGCCGCACCCGCACCATCATTCCCTACCCGGAAATGATGTACGGCAAGGATTCGAAAAACCTGAAGTACCGCGCGAACTGGAACGCGCCCGTGGCCGCCTCCCCACAGGACCCTGCAACCATTTACTTCGGCACGCAGGTGGTGCTGAAAAGCACCGACCGCGGCGCCACCTGGACCGCCATCAGCCCGGACCTCACCCGCAACGACCCGGAAAAACAGGGCCGTAACGGCGGGCCGCTGACACCCGAGAACGTGGGCGCCGAGTTCTACAACACGATTTTCTACATTGTCGAATCACCGCATGAAGCCGGCACCATCTGGGTGGGC
This sequence comes from Lysobacterales bacterium, assembly GCA_035292625.1. GTDB lineage: Bacteria > Pseudomonadota > Gammaproteobacteria > Xanthomonadales > SZUA-36 > SHZL01. The sequence goes on from DATDPS010000153.1 coordinate 4,533, forward strand.
AGCGACGATGGCCTGGTGCACGTGACCCGCAACGGCGGCGAGAGCTGGGACCGGGTTTCGCCCCCGCACAAGGGCAAGTTCAGCGACGAAGCCTACATCAATGCCATCGAGATCAGCCCGCACGACCCGGGCACGGTCTACCTCGCTGTGCAGGGTTTCAAGCTGAATGATTTCAGCCCTTACATTTACAAGACCACTAACTACGGCAAATCCTGGAAGCGTATCGACACTGGATTGCCGCCGGATACCTTTGTGCGGGTGGTGCGTGAAGACCCGGCGCAGCAAGGCCTGCTGTATGCCGGCACGGAAGCGGGAATGTTTGTCTCATACAATGACGGTGGCAACTGGCAGTCGCTGAAACTGAACCTGCCGCCGGTGCCCATTACCGACCTCACCATCCGCCAGGACAACCTGGTGGCCGCGACGCAGGGCCGGGCGTTCTGGGTGCTGGACGATCTGTTCCTGGTGCGCCAGGCGGGAGCTGACATCGGCAAGCAGGCCCTGCAATTGTTCGCGCCGACGCGGAGCCTCATGCTGCGTGGCGGAGGCAGTCCGGACGAATTCGAGAGCAGCAATCCGGCGCGCGGTGTGCCCCTGTATTATTTCCTGAAGGACAAACAGGAAGGGCCGCTCAGCATCGAAATTCTGGACAGCGCAGGCAAGGTAATTCGAAGCTATGCCAGCAAGGAGGGGGAATTCGAACGTTGCAAGATCGCCAACAAGGATCCGCGCCGGCCCTTCGAGCTGGAATATCCGGGCACTGCAAAGGGCCTGAACAAGTGGGTTTGGGACATGCGGCGTGACGGCATCCATTGCATCGAGGACGTGAAGATATTTGCCGGCTTTGACGGGCCCAGCGTGCCGCCGGGTGACTACCGCGCCCGCGTTACGGTGGGCGGGAACACCCAGGAAGTGGCCTTCAGCATCGCGCTGGACCCGCGCGTTTCCGCCACCAGCGAGGAAATCCAGGCATGGTCGCAGGCCGTGGACGAAACTGCCAGCCTGCTGGATGAGGTGCTCATGCGGCTGGGCGAAGCACGCAAGGCGCAGGCGCAGATCAAGACCCTGATGGCGGATTACCCCGGCGGTGCGACTTTGCAAAAGTCCGGCAAGGCGGCGGTGGAGGCCATTACGGCCTGGGATGCACTGCTGGATCAACCCCTGCACGAAACCTACGAAGACGAAGATGCCTGGGAGTCCATGCTGGCAGCGCAGATTCGCTACCTGCTGGACGTGATCGACGAAACCGGCGCACCCGTTACCGGTGGCGCGGCAGACCGGCTCAATGACCTCAAGGCCGAGTGGTCGCAACGCAGCTCCGCACTCCGTGACATCACCACCGGGCCGATCGAAACCATCAATGCCTGGGCGCGGGAAAAGGAAGTTCCATACGTGGCCACCCCGAACCTGTGAACAGCTGGCTCCCACTCACCGTCAT
>DATDPS010000154.1:0-7495 GCA_035292625.1 Lysobacterales bacterium
GCCAGGGCCAGGCTGTGCTGCACTACCAGCACGATGGCGGCCACCACGCCGGGCAGGATCAGCGTGGTCTCATCCAGCGAGTGGTCGTAGGTGCTGCGCCGGTGAATTCCCTTGTGCACCCAGGATACCGGCAGCATGAGCAGCCACACGCCGACCAGGACGATGGCGAGTTGCCGCGCATAGCCCAGCCGATCCAGCTCGCTGGTAGCCCGGATGACGGTATTGACGATTTCGATGTCATCGGCCTTGGCGGGCACATCCTCGAGCCGCGTCACGGTGAGGTCACCGCTTTGCACCAGCTCGGTAACACCGCCGATGGGCAACAGGTTCATGAATCCCGGGATGAACGAGACACAGCCGACCAGCAACAGCGCCAGGGCGAAGTGATACAGCAGCATCTGGCGGAACAGTACCAGTCCGTCGCGGCGGTTGGGCAAACGTGGCTGCGGAACGGAACCAGCGCTGGCCGGGGTTTGTGCTTGAGAATTATCCGTCACGAGAACACTCCGCTAACAGCCAGTAGGTTTTCATTGTACCCCCAAGCGGCGCGGATTGGGATTAACATAGCTGCGCGAATTGCGCTGCAGCGGAGAGGCTGAAGCAATGAGACCCATGCCGAAACTATGTGCCTGTTTCCTGCTGCTGGCCAGCGGCTCGCTGTCAGCGGCTGCAGACGATGCAGCACAGCTAACCGCCATGCTGAGTGAATTTCTCGCCGGCGCTTCACTCAATGATGCTGCCGCGCATGAACGGTTCTGGGCCGACGACCTGATCTACACCAGTTCCAGCGGTGAGCGCATCGGCAAGGGCGATATCATGCGCGAACTCAATGCACCGGCCGATAAGGACAGTGACGAACCGCCGACGGTGTACAGCGCCGAAGACATTCGCATCCAGCAGTACGGGGATAGCGCGATCGTGGCCTTCCGGCTGGCAGGCGCTTCATTGGCTGATCCCGGAGCTCAGGTTGCCTCACCGCAGGTGACGTTTTACTACAATACCGGCACGTTTCTGCGTCGCGATGGCGTTTGGCAAGTCGTCGCATGGCAAGCCACTCGCATACCCGCAAGGGAGCAGGATCAAAACGGCGCGGCGCCGGCTTTTGTCGCCGGGCCGTGCCCGCCGCCGGGCTATACCCGGGAGCAGCTGATCGATCTCAAACAGCATGATTTTGCCCTGACCAGCCCGGAGGAGAGGAACGCTCTGGCCATTGCCTTGCTGGCCTGCCTGGCCGACCCCGACCCGTTAATCCGCGATGGCGTGGCGTTCGAGGGAATTTCAAGCTGGATGCGCGACCAGCAACTGCCGGCTGAGACCGTTCTCAGCCTGAACGACAAGCTGCAAGTGCAAATTCAAAGCACCGCCGACCCCAATGGTTTCCAGCAGCCTTTCGCCGCCTTGCTGCTGGCGGAAGTCGCGCGGGTCGATCGCCTGGAGAATGTCCTGACGTCCACGAAGCGCGATGAACTCGTCGATGCCGCCGCCAAATACCTGGCGGGCGTGAACGATTACCGCGGATTCTCCAGCACCGAGGGCTGGCGGCACGGTGTGGCGCACGGCTCGGATTTGGTAGTGCAACTGGTGCTCAACCCGAACATCCTGCCCGTCCAGGCGGAGCAGTTAATGGCCGCGGTCGCCACGCAGATCGCTCCGGCGGGCGAGATGTTCTACGTGTACGGCGAGCCTGGACGGCTGGCGCGAGCCACATTCTATACCTGGAGCCGCGGCCTGATCGGCGATGAGTTTTGGAACGACTGGTTCGATGGTATCGGCAAGCCGCAGCCGCTGGAGTCCTGGGCGGGGACTTTCTCCAGCCAGCCAGGACTGGCGAAGCGGCACAACACCTTGTCGTTCCTTCTTGCGCTGCACATCAATGCCATGCTGGCCAGTGACGAGCGGGGCGCCGCCCTGGCCGAACGGGTGGAGCAAGCCATCACGAAGGTCTCGGGTGGATAGTGTCGGCAGGCCGTTAGATCGTGTCCCAGCGAAAACGCTCGACCGCGAAGGCGTCATCGGCCAGCGCTTTGATCAACTCGTCGTCGTTGTTGTCGATACGGCGGAAATTCTGTTTCATCCGCACCCGCGCTTCGCGCGCGAACACGCGCAGGATATCGATTTCGCGCGAAGCTTTCTCCACGCCGTTGGCGTCGATCGAGGCCTGCACGCGGCTCAATGTGCAGGCCAGCACAAACAGGTCGATCATGATTTCCGCCAGCCGCTTTGTGGCGAATTGTTTGCCGACGATGTTCTTGCCGTGTTTGCGCAGGATCCGGTCGGTGGCCTGGGCAAGGTAGCGGGTCTCGGTTTCAAAGTCCTCGGCTTGCGGCCGGATGAACTCGTGCAGGTTTTGCAGTTTCGGCTGATCACCGCGGCCGGTGCTGAGCTGGACGCGCTTGCGGGCATAGTCGGACAACACGCCGAAGCCCTTGATCGGATCATTGAGTACATCTTTCATCGATGCCGCGAGCTCCTGCAACTGGCTGGCCACGTCATTCATGGCGGTCAAGGCAATGAACAGCCGCAGGATCTCGTTGGTGCCTTCGAAAATCCGGTTGATGCGGCAATCCCGCACGATGCGTTCATAGGGGTAATCGCGCATGTAGCCATTGCCGCCGGCAATCTGCAGCGCCTCGTCGGCGCTGCGCCACAGGCATTCGGTGGCATAGACCTTGGAAATGGCCGCCTCGACGGCATAGTCCTCGTAGCCACCATCGACCATGCCGCCCACCATGGTGACCGCCGCCTCGGCGGTATAGCAGTCGACCACCATGCGGCCGACTTTATCCTTGATGAGGCCATAACTGGCGATGGGCTGGCCAAAGGTCTTGCGTTCGTTCGCCTGCCGGGTCGCCAGCTCGATCAGGCGCTTCATGCCGCCGACCGACCCGCCGCCGAGACCGGTGCGGCCGCTGTTGAGAATCTGCATCGCAACCTTGAAGCCCTTGCCTGGCTCACCCAGCACATTGCTGTCGGGAACCCGCACCTGGTCAAACTGAACTGTGGTGGTGGGGTTGGCGCGCAGGCCCATCTTGTCTTCGTGCGGGCCGGTGCTGACGCCCGGCATGTCGCTGGTAACCATGAACGCGGTCATTTTGCCGTGACCGGCAGTTTCCCCGGTGCGGGCAAAAACAGTGAAGAAGCTGGCGATGCCGCCATTGGTGATCCACAGCTTGCTGCCGTTTAGCACCCATTCTTCACCCTCGCGCACTGCCGTGGTCTTGACCGCGGCTGCATCGGAACCGGCGCCAGGCTCGGTCAGGCAAAATGCCGCAATCAATTCGCCGCTGGCGAGCCGTTGCATGTAACGGGCTTTTTGTTCGTCGTTGCCAAACAGCAAGAGGCCGCGCATGCCGATGGAACTGTGGGCGCCGATGGTGACGGCCACCGAGCCATCGTAGCGGCCGACCTCCTGCAGGGTGCGCGAGTAGGCCATGTTGCCCAACCCCATGCCGCCATGCGCTTCGGGAATGATCAAACCGAACAGGCCGAATTCTTTGAGCTCGTCAATGAATTCCGCGGGCATTTCGCCCTTCACGTCCCAGGCGCGGAAGTCTGCGGCGCGAGGGCCCAGCAGGTCGCCAAGGGCGGCGGTGATTTCATGCAGGGTATCCCGGTGCTCCGCGGAGACGGCAGGGAAGGGGAACAGGATGTCCTGTTCGATCTGCCCCATGCACAAGGAACGCATGAAACTGAAAGTCAGTTTATCGGCCACAGTCCTCTCCTTTTGGCGGGCTGAACCTCACGCCGGCCACAGCCAGCCAAACACGCCGGCAGTCAGCAGTGCATACACCAGACCGTCGGCGATGGATTTGAACGTGGCAGCCCAGGCGCGGTGATACCAGATGGATTCCTGCAGGAGGCCGAGTGCGTAGCCGCCAAATGCAGCCGCGCCGGCAAGACGGAATACTGCCAGGTATTCAGCTCCCGGAGCCAGGGCGCGCCCGGCAATGTAAGCGGCAAAAATGCCCATGGCGACACAATACAGGAACCACAGGGCAAGGCTTTTACCCATGCCGTAGTCGCTGGGCATCACGGTGAGGAACGCCACCGGGCCGGCTTTCACCTTGTCCTTGAAGGCCTGTTCCCTTCGCTCCGCATTGTGACCGCATTGCGGCATGACGTACTGACCCAGCGGGATGCCAAATGGGCGCAGTGCCGCCATCACCTTATCTTCGTCCGGAAGTTTCCTGAAATCGGTGTTGTGGTAAGTCAAAAACATATGGATCACCGCACTGGCGATAAAGACGGCCACGGCGGACAAAACAACGGGAAGCCACAATGACATGATACTGACCATGACGCTCTCCTGCTGGACGGAAGGTAGATGGTTGCAATCGTTTTGCATGCCCGGGAACACGGGTATGCTGATGCAGTATAGGAAGTTGGTCTCTATCCCACAATGGCTGCCCCCACAGGATTGGGGTTGACGAAGCCCATTTGCGATCAGCGGATTCCGCTGGAGCAGGGGTTGGGTCGGCTAATGTGATTTTGGTTCAGGTGGCAGGGCAGGCAAGCACGCGTTGGAAACTCCTTTCAAGATTTCAACATTGGCGCCAGATCAGGTAAGCTCGCGCAGAAACACACATCCGCCCAGCCAGGTCAGAAACTGCCAGCAGTGAAATACCCAGTTCACCAACACCTGGCCTGCGCCATGCTTATTGCCGCTATCCCCTTGGGCAGCGTGGCCGCCGCACCGAACCTGCCGTCCGCGCAGCCACCGGACGATACCAGTACCGAGCTCGAACCGATCACGGTACATGCCCGACGGGTGGCCAACTTCCTCCCCGCCAGCACCCTCGGCACTGCGGCCACCGAGTTGCGGTTCGATCCGCAAATCGACGTGCAGTCCCGCGGCTTCGCGGAAAACCAGGCGGATATCACGGTGCGCGGCGGATTGTTCGAAAACACCGGTTTCCGGATCGGCGCGGTACCGCTCTTCGACCCGCAAACCGGCCACTACTCGGTGGAATTACCCATCGATCCCGCAATGCTGACCTCGCCCCGCACCCAAACCGGCGTGGAACACGGACTCCACGGCTTCAACGCGGCGGTGGCGAGTGTTGTGTACGGCCCGCGGCCCGTGGTTGATCGGACGATCCTGCGCGGCGGAGCAGGCAGCCACGGTTCGCTGTTCGGAAGCTTCCTTTCCGCTCAGGCCAAGACGCTCACAAACGGAGATCACCTGGGCGTTGAAGCCTCCGTGGCTGCCTCGAACGGAGCCGGCGGCTTGCCGTTCAGTGACCACGAATATTCGCGATTTACCGGACGCGTCGAGCACTCGGACGAGGACAGCGAAACCCACGCCCTGCTGGGCTACCAGGACAAGTTTTTCGGCTGGCCCGGTGCCTACACGGGTTTTGCTTCCCTCCCGGAAACAGATCATTCCAAGGTGGGACTGATGCTCGTCGATCACCGGAGGACAGGAGACTTCGGTTGGTGGGAAGCCGGCGCGGCCTATCGCTGGTTGGACGATGATTACGATTTTGACCGGCGCACCACGGAGTCGGGGCGACCGGGTTCCTTCGAGCACGAGACCCGCAGTTTTGCGCTGGGCGTGGAAGGCGCGGTTTCCTCGGCCAGCGTCGACTGGGCCTGGTCGGGCCACTGGGTGGCCGACCGCCTGGTGCGGTCCACCGACCTCACCAACGGCGATTTCAATTCGCGAACCTATGCCGCCTTTGGTCTCGTCCCACGCTGGCAGCGGAATCTCCAAGCCGGCCGGGTGCTCATCCTGGGCGCTGGCTTGCGCGCGGACATCAGCAATCGCGACGAGGACGCGCTGCTGCCCTTGTTTGAATTTGCGTTGGAGTGGTCCGGCGCCGAAAGCACCAACCGGCTCGGCCTGGATTACACCCGTACCTCGCAAGTACCGGGGTATACCGCGCTCAAATCACGGCCCACCGGGCTGTTCGGCGGAAATCCGGAGCTTGGCCGCGCTTCTGCCGCGACTACTGCGCTCTCTTTCGAACGCACCACCTTGAACCTGGAGTTGAGCGCGGCATTGTTTCATCGCAGCGATGATGATCTGGTGGACTGGACCTATCGCGCAGGAGCCCCGTTTGCGCGCCAGGCCAACCCGGTGGACATGGAGGTGACGGGTTGGGAAACGGCCGTGATATGGCGCAGCTCACGCGCTGAGTTCGTAGGTGGCTACACTTACATTCACAAGAACGAGGACTACGGGACTGCGGCCGTCGACGCCAGCTACTACGCCCTCAACTATCCCCGGCATCGATTCACCTTTGCCGTGACCTGGCAGCCGTTCGATGCCTTAGCGTTCAGGCTGGATACCGAGTACCGCGTGCAGTTCGAGAACTCATTGCGCCGAGGAAATGACCGTGCGTTCAACGGTTCCGCTTCGCTCACCTGGCAGCTTCCGATGATCCGGAATGCCTCGCTGGGCGCCGTCATCGACAATCTGACTGATGATGATTTTCAGGAATTTCCAGGCACACCGGCCATTGGACGTCGCGGCAGTGTGTTTGCTGAGTTGGTTTGGTGAGTACAATTGCAAACCATTCGTTATTCTGGTTTTCGTGCCAGTGGACGACGGAGCAGTCGCAAGCCAGACGCCTGGACGTTTCTGCGGAAATTCGGCCGGCGCCTTCCAGTTCAGACTCTGCGCCAGCGCCATCCGCCTTCAGGGTTTCCATTTCGGTGTGAATGTTGACCAGGTAGCTATCGCCGCTGGAAACATTGCCTGCTTGCCTGGAGAGGAATGCTTCTGCCAGCCGCTGCATGGCATCCGCCCCGCGTGAAGCAACTCCCTGCGGAACCGGCCGGTCGAGCGGCAAGCTGCGGGAAATTTCCGCGGAAACGTCGTCTGCTACGTTTTTCTGCTCGATAAACAGTTGGTCCATCGCTGCGTCCAGTGCTTTTCGGATTACCGCGCCTTGCTCGGGGGTGAAACGGCCTTTGAAGACCCACGACCCGTCATCGTCTTCGAACCAGCTCATTTCGCGCTGTGCGTAGCGGAGGTTCTCGTGCTTGAGTGCATCACCGCGTTTGATGCTGCGGTACAGTCGCACCGCGCGTTCGACATGGCTCGCGGTGCCCCCGAGCGCTATATTCAGCAGCACCTCTTCGTTGGCAGCGGTGGCTACTCGAGTCATGGCCCGTACCTTGGAGAAACTTACCCGGCCTTGCCGAAACGCTTGACTGATTTTGGGCAGGCCGGGCAGTGCGCGGGCAACCCGCACCTGTTCGCGGGCGGCGCCGAGATTCAAGCCGCAGCGCCAGTTCAGCCAGTGGGCGCAGGAAAGTATTCCCGTGCCGTGCCAGCCGCCTTGTTGGTCGAAGCTGCCGATCAGTTCCAGCCAGCGGAAGGTGGCGGCGTCGACGTGCGCCGCAAGTTCGGTGATGTCGTCTTCCAGTTGCTGGAGGTGCGATCGGCGCTGGTTGACCCGGGCCCAGTGTTCGTCGTGGAAGGCTGTGGTAGCTTGGTTGGTAACGGTTTGAAGCATGGTGAAAGTCCCCTCGAACGGTGAGTTTATAG
>DATDPS010000155.1:0-4832 GCA_035292625.1 Lysobacterales bacterium
ATCAGCCCCGAAGCCATCAGGACTGTCCAGAATATTCGGTGTGCGTTCACTTCAGCGATCCTCTTGATGGTTGCATTCACTTATTGGTGACCCGACGTCCGGTATGGGACGCCTCAACCGCCGAGCCGGCGGTGGCCTGCGTTCTCGATCGTCACGGTGATGTCCTTCGCGGGCGCGGCCAACTTCGTCACCGCGGTGTAAATCGTCCCGTCCGGCAGCAGGCCCATGGTCACGTCCAGCTTCACGGCATCGGTCCGGGTGTCCAGGTAGCTGGACACCTGCATGCCCATCAGCCGGTTGGTCGGCAGCTCGATGTCGACACTCAGCACGTCATCGGCCTTGAGATAGTTCTTGAAGTCCAGGCGGACCTGGCGGCCGGGCACTACCATATTAACCGCGAAATTGCCGGCATTGACGGATTGCTGGATACGGTTCGGGTCCGGCGGAACATAGCTGTGCACCAGTGCGGCAGCCTGTTGCAGATAGGCGGTCAGGTCTTCCTTGGCCTGGGCGGCAGCGTGCTTGCGCAGCGGGCCGCGGGGGGCACTGGCTTCGCCGCCGGACGCACTGCCGGCCGGCACCTTGACGAGCTGGCCATCGGCGCCGTAATAGACCTGGTTCTGCTGGCGCGATTTTTCCTCGCCAGCCTTGGCCAGCACGGTGGTCTCGACCCACTGGTAAGCGCGCAGCTGCACCTGGCTGGCCTTGAGCCACTGTTGCAGCATGGCAACCCGTTGCTGCGGGGTGGGTGGCGGAGGCTGCTGCGCGGGTGGGGCTTGTTGGGCCGACGATGTTGTTGCCACAACAAGAGCGGTAAAAAATGCGGCGATCATGAGGTTTTTCATGTTCAAAATTCCGTGGTATCCATAGGAGCTTGAATTGTGGGCATCAGAAAATGGCCGGTAGCAGCAAGCGGACTAGCGGATTAAATCACAGTTGCGAGTTTGGGGACAGCAGGAAGGTAAAACTGGTGTGAATTGATAGTATTCCAAAACCGGAATGACCCGAATCCCTTGGTGAATCCGGAGCTTGGCCGGATGCACGCAGGGTGATCGGAACCGTTTCGAGTCATAGGATGGTTCCCAGGATCAGCATGAGCAGATCGTTCAGCGGCATCTGCGAGGCAGCGACTGCGAGAAACGGGATGCCGGCTGTCAGCAGCAACCGCACGAGCGCGGGGCGATCGAGCGGAAAGGTACGCATGGTGAGAACGGCTTCCACGCTCGCATTCAGATCTGAAACAGAAGAGGGGTCGGACGAACCCATCAGCTCATCCCCTGCATCCGCTGGTTCAATCCACTTGCGGTGAAATGCCAGGTGATGCTGCTGTGCCAAACGGCCGTAGTCGAGCAAGGCATGTTCTCGCGCCAGGTACAGGGGCCGGGAGAACGCCAGCAATGGACCAAGAAACAGAACCAGGATCAATACCATCCAGGCACCCATGGCCAGCCAGATCGTCTGTTGCGTGTGCTCCAGGAACACGAAGGCTTTATCCAGGGCTGAAGCCACCACGCAACTCAAGGCAAACACCAGGCCTCCAAAAACGCTCGGAAAGATCGACAGGAAGCCCAGGCCGCCCGCACGGTCGGGATGGAGTGGCATCAACTGCAACGGCAGTCGGGCGATGCTGCGGAGCAGCGCGGCCCAGACCACGAACCGCCAGACCCAGCGAAACACCAGGAACAGGAAAAACGGTGTGCTCAGCCACGCGGCGGCTTCTCCGGCCCAGGAGAGAACCACGGTGCCGTCAATTACTGCCCCCTCCCAGCTCTTGACCGAAACCGCGGAAAGGAACCGGGTTACGGTTACGGACCAAATCAATACAAGGATGAGAATGATGGCCTCCGCCAATTTGGAACTGGAGCGTCGATCCGCACGGGCAACGGCCGCTGCAAACCGGGGCAGGCCGGCTTCTCCGACCAGCCGGGCATGCGGGAACTGCCGTACGAGCAAGGATATCCGGGCATCAGCGACACGCTCGGTTGCGATCATCACCCAAACCGCTACGAGGTATCGGGAATAAACCGTCAGGTCGGAAAAAATCGACAGCCCGATGTAGCCATCGTCAAGCAGAGCCTGGATCGAAGCCAGCGACACGGGGATCAGCCAGGCCAACAGCGCCAGGCCAAAAGCTGTCCGATGGCTCGAGAGCAGATCTGCCTCCACCAGTCCCGCTCGACGCAGCACTGTGTGAAACGGGCCGCCTACGACCAGCGAGAAACGTTCGAGGAAATCGTTCGGCTGGCTACTCATTTCCAAGGTACGCTGCCGGCAAAATCGCCCGATCCCGATTCACCATCTATTTAAGCTCGATCCTGACCTCGTGGATCGTGCCATTGAAACGATTGTCGCTTTCGGCATAGGCATCTGTCACGGGTGTTTCGTTGTCCACGCCAACATCGGTCCCTTCATCGCCTGAGAAGACCATTGGCACGGTGTGGTCGAGACGACCCTCGGCCACTTTCAGGCCGTTGACCGTGAGCGTGACGGTCCCGCCCTTGGCGAGCCCGCCGCCGTCGTAGGCGAAATCCATGCGCACCGTGGCCTGACCCTGCACGACGGCTTCCGTTGCCGCCACGGTGAATGTCTGGAGGCCGACGAAATTGTGCGCATACGCCGGTTTGCCGTCCTTGAAGTAGAGGCTCCAGCCGGCGAAGCGGCCGGCCTGGGCAATCACCACGCCCTCGGCGCCACCCTGCGGCACTTCGATCTCCGCGGTGACCGAGTGCGAGGTGTTTTTCACGTTGATGAAGGCGTTCTCCATCAGGCCCGTCATGCCGTCGTACACCGTTAGCGAAGTCCTTCCAGCCATCAGGTCCGGGCGCCCGGCGATAGCTGCGTTGAACCGCTCCATGCTGCGGTCGTCGAGCGGCAGCACGCTGTTTTTCACAGCCTCCGAAAGGAACAATGCCTGCATCTCTTTGAGCTTGTCCGGTTCCCCGGCGGCGAGGTCGTTGACCAGGCTGAAGTCCGTGTGCGTGTCGTAGAGCTCCCAGGTGTCCGCTTCGAACGTCGCGCGCGGCGTCGTCTCCCACGGTGCGCGATGCACGGTGCCGGCGAGCCAGCCGTCATGGTAAATGGCGCGGTTGCCCATGATCTCGAAGTACTGCGTGAGATGGCGGTTCGCGGCCTCGGCGTCGTCGAAGGTATAGGCCAGGCTCACGCCGTCGAACGGTTTCTGTTTGCTGCCGTTGACCGTAGCCGGGAACGGCAGGCCCGCGGCTTCGAGGATGGTGGGCGCAATGTCCACCACGTGGTGCCATTGCGAGCGCATCCCGGCCTTGGCTTTGATGCCTTTGGGCCAATGGATCACCATTCCGTTGCGGGTGCCGCCGTAGCTGGAGGCCACCTGCTTGGCCCAGGTGAACGGCGTGTTGCCCGCGATGGCCCAGCCGGCTGCGTAATGCGGGTAGGTCGAGGGGCCGCCCCACTCATCGATTTGCTGGAGCTGCAACTCGATCGGTTCTGGCACTCCGTTAAACATGGAAGTCTCGTTGAACAAGCCCGTCATCTTGCCCTCGGCGCTGGCGCCGTTATCGCCCGCGATGTAGATGAACAGCGTATTGTCCATCTCGCCCATGTCGGTAATCGCCTGCGCCAGGCGACCGATCTCGTGGTCGGTCTGCTCGCCGAACGCGGCGTACACCTCCATTTGCCGCGCAAACAGGGTTTTTTCCTGCGGGCTTAACACATCCCAGTCCTTGATGTCCTTGGGCTTGGGCGCGAGCTTGGTGCCGGCTGGCACGACACCGAGCTTGATTTGTCGCGCCAGCGTTTGCTCACGGTACGCATCCCAGCCCTCGTCAAATTTGCCCTTATACTTCGCGATCCAGTCCTTCGGCACGTGGTGCGGCGCGTGCGTTGCGCCTGGCGCATAGTAGATGTAGAACGGCTTGTCGGGCGTCAGGGACTGCTGCGCCCGCATCCAGGCGATCGCCTGGTTGGTCATGTCGGTGGTGAAGTGATAGTCGCCGCCGTGCTCCAGTTCGACCTTGACCGTGCCGTGGTAGATCAAGGGCGACCACTGGTTGGTCTCGCCGCCAATGAAACCGTAGAACTCATCGAAACCCTGGCGGGTCGGCCAACGGTCGAATGGCCCCGAGACACTGACCTCCCACGGCGCGGTCTCGTGCCACTTGCCGTAGGCCGCGGTGCTGTAACCATTGAGTCGCAGCATCTCCGCGAGCGGCGCAACGCTGTTGGGGATGCGGGCCTGATTGCCCGGGAAAGCGGTGGCGATTTCCGTCACCGAACCGGCGTTGGCGTTATGGTGGTTGCGGCCGTACTTGAGCGCGACGCGCGTGGGCGAGCACAGCGCGGTGGTGTGAAACTGGTTGTAGGACAAGCCGCCCGCCGCCAGGCGCTCAAGCGTCGGCATCGCGATACCACCACCAAACGCGCTGGGCTGGCCGAAGCCCATGTCGTCGATCAGCACGATCACCACATTAGGCGCGCCTTCCGGTGCCTTGACTTCAAATCGTGGTGGTGGCGTGGCCTTGCGCGCATCCAGTTCCGTTATGACCGGGTAGGTCGGCTCCTGGATCGGCAGCACGGTTCGGTCAAGTACGCTCGCGTTGTCCGGCGCAGTTTGCGCATAGGCGCCTGGGATCGAGCCGAGCTGGGTGATGACCAGGACATAAACCAACGATTTGAAGTTCATTCTTGTGATCCTTGGAGGCTGATGCTGAAACAAGACAAGCGATTGTGGCAAGCTTAAAGTCTCATTCTCAACCACGCTTGGTTAAGCAGTCAATGAATTTACCCAGCTCTGCACACAGGGTGATCACCAACCGTCTGGAGATGCGGCCCTACCGTGAGGCGGATGCCGAAGC
>DATDPS010000156.1:0-9164 GCA_035292625.1 Lysobacterales bacterium
CTGGTCACAGATGTTCTTGGCCTGGTCGGCAACCCGCTTGAGCATGTTGAAAGCGACGAAAATGGCCAGGGCCCCGCGGGCGCTCAGGCCGGTGTCTTCCTCGAACAGGAGGTCGTAAATGGAGTCCATTTTGCTTTCCACTTGCTTGGCCATCTGCATCAAAGCCCTGGCGAGCTCTGCATTGCTGTCGCGGAAGGAAACACGCGATTCGTGCAGGATTTGCAAGGCCTCATCAGCCAGGCGGTCGATTTCGACAATAAATTTCTCCGGCAATGCCTGCTTCAGTTGCAGCGACTCGCGGGAAATGGTCACGGCATAATCGCCGATGCGCTCGAGCGCCACGTTGACCCGTATGGTGGCCGCCATTTCGCGTAAATGCCCCGCGCCGGGAAGGTGGCGGGCGATGAAGGTATGGCACAAGCGGTCACAGGCGCGTGATTTGCGGTTGATCGGGTTGTCACCGAGAACGGTGGCATAGGCCAGGTCCCCGTCCTGTTTCAGCAGGGCCATCTTCGCATTGAGCAATGCGCTTTCAACGTCATCGCCCATATCCCAGACCCACTGGCGGATATGCTTGAGATCCGCCTCCAGACGTTCTTCAAAATGACTCATGGACTGCTTCCTGTCCCGCTCGTTTTAAACGCGACCCGCCCCAGGGCGGCCGCTCCCTGAACGTGCGCCTGCTGAAGGTTTCCTCCAGCGGTCAACTGCAGGAAGGATTACCTACCGGCGCATATCCCAACTTCATGATAATGCATTGTCCGGCATCACTCTTGATCCAGTCCAGATACCTGGCGACTCCACCGGTGGGTTGGCCATTGGTATACATCAGCAGCGAGCGCGCAATGGGATAACTGCCGTCTTTGGCTGTTTCTTCCGAAGGCCTTATGCAGGTGTCACCCGCTTTTTGCGCTATGCATGCCATCTTGACGCGATCCGTGGCATAGGCCAAACCGCTGTAGCCAATGGCGCAGGGTGTGTTTTCCACCAGTTCGACCACGTCCTTGGAACCGTGCATGTCGCGGGTGCCCAGGCGGAAATCCCCATCGCCCAGGATGGCTTCACGAAAATATTCATAGGTGCCGGAGTTGTTCTGGCGGCTGACCACCACGATGGCCTGGTCGGAGCACCCCGGCACGTCCACGTGGAGGTCGGACCACTTGACCGCTTTTCCTCCATCACCATAAATGGCCGCAAGCTGTTTGATGTTCAGCATGTCGATGGGATTGTCCCGGTGCAGGTAAACCGCCAGCGCGTCGTAGCCGACTATGTGTTCAACTGGATCGTGCCCCCCCTTGTGGGCCAGCTCGATCTCTTCCGGCTTGAATTCACGGCTGGCATTGGCGATGTCCACCGTGCCGTTGATCAGTGCCGCGATGCCGGTGCCGGAACCACCGCCACTCACTGCGACCACCACCGCCGGGTCCACCAATTGATAGGCTTCGGCCCAGGCCTGTGCAACATTCACCAGGGTGTCGGAGCCCTTGTTCTGTATGAGCTGACGCTGGTCCCCGCCGCCACATGCTGCCAGAAAAACCAGGGCCGCAGGCAACAGTAAGAACGTTTTTTTGTTTGAAAACATGGCAATCTCTCCGCTTTCGCTTGGCTGATGCTGACCGTTGGCAGGCTACAGGGAATTTATTACAGCTTTGTTACAGTGTGTACTCCAGTACCCGTTGTAAAAACGCTGAGCTGGTTTGCCGTGGCATGGTGCCTTCGCCGCAGGATTTCTCGCCGAATTTCACCACCGTGACCCGCATCGTGGAACCGGGCCGATGCAGCAGGGCCGGCACCGGGTCCGCGGTGTGCATCCCGGTATTGCTGTCGGTCGAATGGTCGGCGGCCAGCGCTGTGACAAGGTCTTGCCGCAACAAGGGCACCATGGCTTTGTCCAGGCGCTCGATGAATTGGCGTTTTGCTTCGGGCTGGCGGTCATGTGCACAGATATCTGGCGCCTTGATGTGCAGGAAGCACAAGTCATGCTGGCGCAAGGCCGCCAGCGCCGCGAGCATTTTGGCATCCAGGTCGGTATCCACGTCAGCGGTAAAACGGGGATCGGTGATGATCTCAAAGCCGAAGATACGGCCCAGGCCGCGCACGGTGTTGCAGCCGGAGACCAGCGCGGCGCTCAGTCCCATGCCTGTGATGACATTGCGCAGGGACACTGGCGCACCGGCGCCGCGGACGATCACGCAGTTGGCGGTCTGCATGCCTGCAGCGGCCCGCGTGGCATTCACCGGGTGCTTTTCCAGCACTTCACGAACCATACGGGTAAACAGGTTGACTTTCTCCGCGGTCCGGCCGGCAGCGGGTTCGAGTGCCTGGCACTCGGGCAAGGGCGCTGGCAGCGGAACCTCCCCGGGGTCGGTGGCGGTGATTGCCGCACTGAGACCCGGGCCTGACAGAACCAGCACACCGCGGTGCTGTTCAGTGTTCCGGAATTGAGCCGACACGCCATCCCCCAGGTCCAGTTGTCGAATTGCGCAACCCAGCTCCACCGCGTCGTGCCTGACCCGTCCGGCCCGCCGGTCGGTGACCACGAAACCTGTTTTCGCGGGCTGGATGGAGGCAAAATTCGCGCGCAGCGCCACATCACCGTCTCGCAGCACCAGCCGGGCGCCAGCAGCTTCCACCGGTCCCCGCTTCAAGCTTTCCGCATCCGCGGGAAACATGCCCAGCAGCATCCCGGTGCCGGAATCAGTGTTGGGAGTAATGCCCAGTCCCATGGGATCGATCGGGCCATAAACACCGGCCGCGGCCAGCCGGTCAAGCGTTGGGGTACGGGCAGCTTCCAGCGGAGTGCAATTGTCGAAAGCAGGTATGGGAAGGTCGCCCAATCCATCCACGATGATAAAAATACACTTGCGCCTGCTCATCCGCGCTGCGCCGTTTTGGCCCGCCCCGGGGTGACCCGGGCTGCAACCAGCAAAGGCAGGACCTGTTGCCAGGATTTGCCCGCAGCCTTCCTGCGGACCCGGTTGACATCTTTGCCGAATACATCCGCAGCCGAGCCGTCGAACTGCCGCGAGAGTTCCTGATTGATGGTGCTGATGAGCTGGAAAATCGCTGCCTCCTTGTCGTCATTGGGAATGATCGGGGTGTCGCAGCGCTCCGCTTCACTGAGCACAAACGTCTGCAGGCGCCAGATGGAGTCAAACTTTCTCAGGTAGCGTTTGGCCCGCCGCTGCGGCTCGCTGGCGCTGCGCCCAAGCAGGCGCAACTTCAGTTCCTGCGATTTCATGACCGCCAAAGTGACGTGCACCACGATGGCGTCCGATTCCGCAGGCACGCATTGCACCAGCGCCGGGTGGGCATGAACACCTTCGAGAATCAGCGGCGTGCTTTCGCGGATGGCGCGGTGCATGACCGATTCACAGGCCAGCGCCAGCAAGTCCGCCTGGGCTCGATAGCCCTCGGCCACCAACAGATCCCTGTCGTGGTCCCGCTTGTCCTGGATGGGTAAGGTCTTCCAGGCATCAAAGGAAGAGCAGTGCAGCACCGGCAGGAGTTTTTTCGGGATCATGGAACGCATCACTTCGCGCAACATATCGGTTGACTGCATGCGCACGATATCGAGCCGGTGACCGATCTCGGTGGCGATTGAGCTCTTGCCGCTGCCGACGGCGCCGCCGATCAACAGGACGAGTGGGCGGTCGCTGAGCTGGAATTCCGACCAGACCAGGTATTGCCTGGCCGCTGATTTTCCCAGCTCCTGCTGCAGGCAGAGGTAAGTCAGGTAACCCAGCTGGCAAGTGCTTATGCTATTGATGCCGGCGGTCAGCAACTGGTTGTAGATTTTTGTGGTGATCTGCTCTGCATCGTCCTGCCGGACCGCACTGGATTGCAGGTAACGTTGCAGGTGACTGCGGGAGAATGCGCTTTCCGCCCCGCCCCGGTTTATGACCTTGATTCTCGCCGGCGCGGCGAGATGCGCGCGATATTGTGCCCGGATCGCCTGGTCATAGCGGGAATCCAGCAGCGCGGAAACCATTTTGTCCAGCTCGGTGACCGAGATTTCCTCGGTCTCGGCCAGTTGCTCGCGCACCTCGTTGGCGAGTTCGTAAGCCTCCTCGAACGGCAAACCGGCGGCCATCAGGTTGCGGATCAGGATGCCGCGCAAAAACGGCACCCGGGTGTTGTCCTGCGTGTTGATGACAAAGGCTTTCACTGGTGAGCTCCCGAGTGATCCGGTATCGACGCCGGAAAAGTGCCCAGCCATTCATTATGATTGGGCATCCGCTGGCTGTGCAAGCCGGCCGCCACCAGCCAGGGTTTGAAGGATTTGTAAAACCTCGCGACATTGTCGAGAATACGCAACCTTCAGTGCCGCTGAAACCCCCGTGACAGACCTCCAGCAAAGGACATCAAGTGAAAAAAGCACCATCTGCCGGTTTTGCCCACCACCTGGCGTGCCCGGCAGAAGACAGCCGGTACCCACTGATCCAGGCGGGTGACCCGCCGCCATACATGACTTACAACGACAGCGGCTCCGCGCCGGTCCTGCTGGTGGCCGACCATGCCAGTCCCTACTTTCCGGCGGCCATGAACCAGCTGGGTCTCGCCGACTGGGTGCTGGACCGGCACGTGACCTGGGATATCGGCTCGGATCAGTTGACGCGTTATCTCGCCGACCTGCTCGACGCACCGGCCATCCTGGCCGGCTTCTCACGCCTGATCATTGACCCGAACCGGAAGCTGGACGACCCGACCGCGTTTGCCGAAATCAGTGATGGGATTTCCGTACCAGGCAACCAGGATCTCAGTGCCGAACACAAGGCATTGCGCGTGCAATCATTCTTCCAGCCCTACCACGATGCCATCGCGGCCCGGCTCGGCATGTTCCAGGCGGCCGGCATCGTGCCGGCCCTGATTTCCATGCACAC
Source organism: Lysobacterales bacterium (assembly GCA_035292625.1). Classification (GTDB taxonomy): domain Bacteria; phylum Pseudomonadota; class Gammaproteobacteria; order Xanthomonadales; family SZUA-36; genus SHZL01. Next base: position 4,884 of record DATDPS010000156.1, read on the forward strand.
CTGCACGCCCGTCTTCAACCAGGTGGTGCGGCCCTGGCATATCGGCGTGATGTGGGACAAGGATGCGCGGATTGCCGGACCGATGATGGAAAGGCTGTCCCGAATGGATGGAATCTGTTTCGGCGATAACGAGCCTTACTCCGGCCGGTATACGCACGATTTCACCATCGATCATCACGCCGAGAGCGCTGGCCTGCCGCACGTGGGTATCGAAGTGCGGCAAGACCTGGTGCTTGAAGCGGAGGGAGCGCGCAAATGGGCCGGAATCCTGGCCTCTGTGCTGCGGGAAACGCTGGCGGATCAGAATCTGTACCACCACTTGGGGGAATAGCATGGCTTCATTCTGCAGAGGTAAATTACTTTTCGCCCTGGCCACGGGAATCTGCCTGTCCACAGCGGCGGCAGATGAGCAGCCCACCACCCGCTTGCCCTACACCCCCAGCCTCGATGTGAGGGCCATGGATCCGGCTGTTGATCCCTGCGTTGACCTGTACCAATATGCCTGCGGTGGCTGGATCGTGAACAACCCGATTCCGCCCGACCAGTCGCGCTGGAGCGTGTACGGCAAGGCCTATTTGGACAACCAGCAATACCTCTGGGGCATCCTGCAGGACAATTCCATTGACCAACCCGGCCGGAACGAAACCCAGCAACTGATTGGCGATTACTTTGCCGCCTGCATGAACATCGAGCGCGTTGAGCAACTTGGCGGCACGCCCCTGGACAGCGATTTGCAGGCAATAGCGGAGCTCGACGATAAGAGTCAATTGGGCGACTTGATCGCCCGCCTGATCGGGCAAACGGATTCAAGTAATTTTTTCTTCGCCGTGGGCTCGCAGCAGGATGCACAGGACTCGACCATCATGATCGGCGAGGTCATTGCCGGCGGCCTGGGCCTGCCGGATCGCGACTACTATCTGGACGCCAGTGCCGACAAGGAAGCCATCCGCCGGGCTTACCTGCTGCACCTCGCCGCCATGTTCGAATTGCTGGACGAGCCGGCGCAACAGGCAGCGAAATCAGCCGCCGTGGTGATGCGCATCGAGACCGCACTGGCCAGGGCTTCGCTGACCCGGGTGGAGCGCCGCGACCCACACAAGACCTACCACCGGAAGTCCCTGGAAGAATTACAGACCATGGTGCCCGCCGTTACCTGGCAGCCCCTGTTCAGTGCCCTGGGCCTCGATCCCCTGCCCTGGCTCAATGTGAACCAGCCAGATTTCATGGCGGAAGTGCAGGCCGCCATTGAACGGGAACCGCTGCACAGCCTGCAATCCTACCTGCGCTGGGGCCTGATCCACGCCCGGGCGGACCTTCTGTCCAGGCCTTTCCGCGATGAATCCTTCGCGTTTTTCAGCGCCCGCCTGCTGGGCCTGACCGAACAGCCGCCGCGTTGGAAAACCTGCGTGAGCCAGGTCGATGGGCAACTGGGCGAAGCTCTCGGCCGAGAATTCGTGGACCGCAACTTTCCGCCCGCGGTGCGTCAAGACGCGCGGCGCATGAGCCTGCAGATTCAGCAGGCCATGGCCGAGCGCATTGGTCAACTGGCCTGGATGAGTCCGGAAACCCGGGCGCAGGCGCAGGAGAAGCTGCAAAAAATGCGCGACAAGATCGGCTACCCGGAAACCTGGCGCGATTATTCATCGATCCGCATAGAACGGGACGACTATTACGGCAACGTCAGCCGCGCCACGCACTTCGACCTGCAGCGGCAGATGGCCCGCATCGGCAAACCCGTCGACCGCAGCGAGTGGTTCATGACGCCGGCCACGGTGAATGCCTATTACAACCCGTCCATGAACGACATCAACTTCCCCGCCGGAGTGCTGATGCCGCCGCTGTATGACCCCAAACTCGACGATGCGCCGAACTACGGCAACACCGGCGGAACCATCGGCCACGAACTGGTGCACGGTTTCGATGACGAGGGCCGACAGTACGATGGTGATGGCAACTTGCGCGACTGGTGGGCGCCGGAGGATGCCGCTGCGTTCGAGGAACGTGCCGAATGTATCCGCACGCAATATGCGGGTTACCGGGTGATCGATGATATTTTCATCAACTCGAAGCTCACCTCGGGCGAGGACATCGCCGACCTGGGCGGCCTGCTGCTCGCCTGGGATTCCTGGAAAGCCGAAACCACCGGCCAGGACCTGGGTACACAAGACGGACTGACGCCCGAACAGCGTTTCTTTGTCGGCTTCGCCCAGTGGGCCTGTGCGGCCGAGCGGCCGGAAGCGCTGCGGCTGCATGCCGCGACCGACCCGCATTCACCACCGCGTCAGCGCATCAACGGCGTGGTGGTGAACATGCCGGAATATGGCGCCGCTTTTAACTGCCCGGCCGGTGCGCCGATGGTCAAGCCAGCCGCAGAAGTGTGCCGCATCTGGTGACGTGATTTCCCGGTCTAAACATTCCCCAGCCGCTGCGCCGCCTGGCGCAGAGTGTCGTCACCCTTGGCGAAACAAAAGCGTATCACCCGCTGGTCGGGGGGTTCGGCGTAAAACACCGAGACCGGAATCACCGCCACCTTGAACTCGCGCACCAGTCGCGCGGCAAATTCCTGGTCGCCTTCATCGCTGATCTCACGATAATCCGCCAACTGGAAAAACGTTCCGGCCGATGGCTGCAGGCGAAACCGGGATCGGCTCAATAAATCACAGAACAGGTCCCTTTTGCGCTGGTAAAACGCGCCGAGTTCCAGGTGATGGCTGGGGCAGTCGCGCAGATAGTCGGCCAGCGCGTACTGCAAGGGCGCATTGGTGCTGAAATTGATGAACTGGTGAATGCGCAGGAACTCTTTCATCAGGACCGGGGGAGCGATGCAGTAACCAATCCGCCAGCCCGTCGCATGGTAGGTCTTGCCGAATGAATAAACGGCAAAGCTCCGTGCCGCCAGGTCAGGATAACGCAGCAGGCTGAGGTGCGGCTTACCGTCGAACACGATGTGCTCGTAGACTTCATCCGCCAGCAACAGGATATCCGTGACCGAAATTAGCTCCCGTAGCATATCGATGTCATGCTGCGTCCAGGTGCTGCCGGAAGGATTGTGCGGCGTGTTCAGCATGATCAGGCGGGTTTTCGAATTGATCGCGGCCCTGACCCGGTCCCAGTCGATGGCGAAATCAGGGTAATAGGTCGGGATGCGGCGGCTGGTTCCGCCGTTGAGCGTGACCGAGGGTTCGTAGGTATCGTAAGCCGGATCGAACATGATCACTTCATCCCCGGGGTGAACCACCGCTGTCACGGCGCAGTAAATGGCTTCGGTGGCGCCGGGCGTCACCGTGATTTCCCCGGCGGGGTCGATCCCATGACCATACAAAGCCTGTACTTTGGCGGCGATCTGTTCACACAGTTGGGGTACGCCGGCCAGCGGCGCATACTGGTTGTGGCCATGCTCCAGGTGCCAGGTGACCCGTTCACGCAGCAGCGGCGGGCCGTCGAAATCCGGAAAGCCCTGTGCCAGGTTAATGGCGTCATGGTCCTGCGCCATGCGCGACATCACGGTGAAAATAGTGGTGCCGGCCTGGGGCAGCTTGCTTTTGAATTCGGACATGGCTTCAAATGTAGCAGAGTTTTTCACCGGCAGGAGACAGAGCAGTGCAGGAGTTAAGCGAAATACAGGCACGGGTGCTGGGCTGCCTGATGGAAAAAAAGGAAACCACGCCCGAGCAGTACCCGTTGACCACCAATTCATTGCGGCTGGCCTGCAACCAAAAAACCGCCAGGCACCCAATCAGCAACTACAGCGAAGGCGAAGCCGGCCGCGCGGTGCGCGAGTTGATTGCCATGGGCCTGGTGCGCGAGGCCTGGGGTGCCCGCGTGGCCAAGTATGAACACGATGCGGGCAAGGCCCTGGGCTTGCAGGGCAAGGCCCTGGCGGTGCTCTGCCCCCTGATCCTGCGCGGCCCGCAAACGCTGGGTGAAATTCGCACCAATGCGCAGCGGCTGCATGCCTTCGAGGATCTGGATGACGTGCAACACATGCTGCGGCGCCTGGCGGAGCATGAACCGCCGCTGGTGCTGTGCCTGCCCCGCCAGTCAGGCCAAAAAGAAGAGCGCTACGTGCACCTGCTGTGCGGCCAGCCCAGGCTGGACACGTTCGCCAGCGATGTTCGGCCCGCGCCGGCGCGGCAGGCGCTCGAACAACGCATCGAAGCCTTGGAATCTGCACTTGAAGCATTCGACGCCCGCTTGAGCCAGCTTGAATCGGCGGCGCCGATTCTGTAAGCCAGTGAGCCACACCAAACTCATGCAGGAACGCGTCGCGATCGCCGTTGA
>DATDPS010000157.1:0-5631 GCA_035292625.1 Lysobacterales bacterium
AACACTGCCAGCGCACCCAGCCACAACGTGGTGTGGGCAAGGATGGCGCAATGGGCGGCACAGGCTTTTCCCTGAGTCGCTATTGCCATCACATAAAAAAACGCCGACACACTGATCAAAGCGATAGGAAAGTGCACCAGCATAGGATGCAGATTGGGAATTATTTCAGGCATGGGAAACTCCTTGGTTGTTGAGAGAGATTTGTTTGACCAACGCATAAATGGCCGGGATCACGATCAGCGTCAGTGCGGTGGATGACACCATGCCACCCACCATAGGCGCCGATAGGGCCGTTGCTGGGCTGATCAGCCGCCATCCCGTGCCCTGATAGCAGCAGGGCAGGCCCTGCCAGTATCCATGCTCGTAGTGTTTTGCTTTTCATAGGATTCTCTGTTTCCATCAAATCAGGCCGGTTGGGAAACACTCAACCGGCCTCAACGCATTACTTCACGGGCTTGATTTGGGTAATCAGCGGCCCTCCACTATCGGTTATTGCAAACTCGAATTCGACCTGATCGCCGACTTTCAGGATATCCAATTGTGATCTGTCCGCAACCGGGAAAAACATGGTCATGGCCGGCCAATCCAGATCCGGGACAGCTTCGTGCTTCAGGTTCACTTTGCTGGCCTCTTTGTCCACGACCACCACTTCGCCCATGACGGTGTAACTTTGTTGCGCAGGGGCCTTGGGATGGTGGGAGTCGGCCTTGGGATGGTGGGAGTCGTCGGCATAAACGGGCGCTGCCGCGATCCCGAGTGCGGCGAAAGCAATCATGTAAATCAGAAACTTTTTCATTTTGTATTCTCCTTATAGCTAGTCACAGCTAAGTCAACGATCATTGTGTGGATGGTTTGTTTTTTCATGACGAATACGGATGTGCAAGACCACAAACGACGAACGAAACCACCGTTGGTCGGAACGTGCTGAAGTGTCGGTCGAGCGGCGCGCGCCTCTTATGGGTAAACGCCCAAGGCCAGGTTCGCGTGAAGGCTAGGCGACCTTCAGCACTAGGCGAAGGTCAATTGAGGAGGACGAAGCAGTAAGTATGGATCGGAATCCGGAATTTCTTTACTCAGGCCAAAAACCATGGGTGCGGCGCCATTCACCTCAATAGTGAGGTTAAACGGAACGATTGCTTGGGACGCACTCAAATAGCAATTGAGGCATTTATCGCACTTAGAGTTCCTGGATGGTTGATTGTTATTGTGCTGATCACAGTGAGACATACCTTCATCCCCATGGTCAGCATTGACATACATTCCCGCGTTCTGGCCATGTGTCTGGCAAGCGGGCATCGCCACCGCAGCCAGCCCTTGTAACGGGAGGCAGACGATTATAGCGATTGACGTTATCAGCCGACTTAATCTGGAACGCATAAAATAATTATGGACCGAACTTGCCTCGATATCAATCATGGCAATTTGAAGATATTGATAACTCTCCCTACCGCTCCCGTGGTCCGTTACCGGTGCTTCAACTGGAAGGCCCGGCTCAAGGTCAGTACCAACGCCAGGATCAAGACCACCAGACCGGACCTCGCATCGTTCAAGGCCATCGGATTCACCACCAGCAGGCCTCCCAGCCCCAACATCATGAACCCCGCCATCAGTTTCAGGAGTTGCCCCTCGGAGGTACTCAGCCGGCGCCGACCCAGCGTGGCGATAAAGGCAATCAGGATCAGCGCCATCGGCAAAATATAGATCAGGTTGTAGAGGACCAGATAGGCATAGTGTTGCAGGGGTGTCAGATCCTGCAGGGTAAGTATGCGTGTGTACACCATCGGGAAACCTGCGGTGCACAGAAACTCATAGCTGTTCGCGGTGATCGCAAGGGTCAGGGTGCCTGCCAGCAGTGCCGGGGTATTTTGCCGTCGTAACAGCGCCCCCATGCGCAAACCGAGCTGATTCTTTTGCCCCGCGCTTAATGACAGGCTGGGACCGCGTTCCGGCTGCCAACTGTCTTTGAGATTGAGCAGCCCGATGACGAGCGCCAGCAGGCCCGCCAACCGCGTCAACCAGGACAGTTCCGTGAGCACCAGGAACAGATTCAACCAGGCGCTCATGAATACGAAATAGACTATCCCCGAGGTGGCTATAAACAAACCGCCGATCAGCGCCATGCGGCGGCGGTCGCGGGTGTGGATCAGCAGGCTCAACAGAAACAGCAGGACGAAAAAGGCGCAGGGATTGAAGGCATCCATACCGGCCAGCATAACCGTCGTAAACCACAAGGAATCATCGGGAGAGGCAACAGGCTCCGTTTCCTCCCCCGGAGCACCGGAAATAGCCTGACCATCGTGGCACTGCTGCAAGGCTGCAGCCAGTGCCGCCCCGGTATCCGGTCCAAATCCAGTCCACAATTGTCCACAAAAGATAAAACTGGGCACAGCCTCCGCCCGTTTACCCAGCGCAGCCGCCATCGTCACGAACTGTTGCCGATGATCCGGGTTGGAGTACACCTCAAGATCATGGAGTTTCAGCCAGGGCCGGGACGCCGCCATCTCCAGCACCACCGGCCGGGCCTCCAGGCAATGCGGACAACGCTCCGACCAGAAGAAATAGAGATCGACCGCGGGATTGGATTGCGCTGCGGCAGCAAATACGATTGCCGACCCGATCGCCAGAGCAAGCGAAATCCTGAGCAGTACAGCCCGCGAGCGGATTCCAAATCCGTTTAGCAATGGACCTGTGTCCCTATCTGGCCTGTATCTCGGCAATCATGGGTTGCCGACGGGTTTTATTAGGTTCGAAAGTGATATGTACTTCAGCATTCAGGATCGCGGCCACACGCCTGAGCATATGGAGGCTAGTGATTACCTTGCAACAATCCACTTACGCTCAGATCTTCATCCAGTTCCGGCCAGTGTATGCCTTCTCCATCGCCCAGTAGCTCATAATTCTCCAACTGACTTCTCGTGGCTTTCGACAAGCACGGGAACCATACCAGTGGAATAGTCACTTTTCGTCCATCGACCAATGATACGATTAAATCATCCGTCGTGAATTCAACATTCCGGGCCAGCGGATGTGTTTCAACTGCCAATGTGCTCATTCCACGCCTCCAGGAAGATTTGTCTGTTCTCTTCAACATGCTTCTGTATCGTTCGCAATTCATGCGGCGGAAACCGTTTTGACCCTGCTAATAGGACAGGATTTAACCAGAATTTAGCAAGAAATCGTTCCCGTTGCACGTGTATGTGTGGGAGTTCGCCCTTCTCGTTGCTGTAGAAATAAAAGCGATAGGACCCAATCCTGAATATCGTCGGCATGCTTTAGCACTTCCCTGTTCAATCCATGATCGATAACGAGGCTATAGAAAACGGCCATTTTGGTCAATATCCAAGTGTTGTTACCACGAAGCAAAAGTGACGCAACCCTTACCGGAGGCACATCATAATTTATGACTTGCGTTATCCTATCCCCATTGACCATTGCCTTGAATCGTATTCTTGCGGATGCTCCGTGGTATAATTTTTTCATGGGTGCGATAACGCAACGCAGCAATAAATTGACCTGTCGCCTGAGTATGCTGGTGTTGGTCGTGTTGGTCACGTTGGTGCTGGGCCAGTTCGCGCTCGCCGTGCACGAAACCGACCAACGCCAACACGCCCCAGGCGGCCACTGTGAGTGGTGTATCGCCGCCACTCCGCTGCATGCTGCGCTGGGTGCAAGCGCCTTGGCGCTGCCACCCGCCAGCGCGTGTCACGTTTATGCGGCGCACCTGCCGCGCGCCTCCCGCTCCTTCCATACCTCCGTCTATCTCGGCCGCGCCCCACCGTTGTCCTCCTTCTGTTAATCCCTGAATGTGCCCCGGGTGGGGCGACTTGCATTCTCGCGTGGCCGCACCCGTGAATCGATTTATCTGGTGAAGGAGGACAACCATGCAAGGTATGATTTATTCGAGTGCGCTGGCGCTCGCGCTGCTCGCAGGTCAACCGGCGGTGGCCGCCAATGACGAACTGGAACAACTACGAAACGAGGTGCGCGCGCTCGCGGAACGGCTCAAACGCGCCGAGGAGCTCCTTGAGCAGGCCGGTGCCGGCACCGTAGAGGAAGTGGAGCCGGCATCAGCTCCCGTCGCCGAGGCGCCCGACGCGGTCGCACGAGTCAACCAGGCATCGTTCAACATCGGCCTCTCGGCGCTGTCCAGCGCCGGTGGATCGAGTGCAACCGATGCCCAGCTTGCCAAGCTTCAGGCGGGTGCGCACGATCCTGACCGCAACGGCTTCACGGTGCAAAACGTGGAGTTGTTCTTCGGCGGCGCGGTCGATCCATATCTCGATGGGCAGGCAAACCTGATCTTCCAGATCGACCGCGACGGCGAGACCGTGGTGGAACTGGAAGAGGCGTTCCTCACCACGCGCGCGCTGCCGTATGGCTTGCAGATCAAGGCCGGCCAGTACTTTACCGAGTTCGGCCGTCAAAACTCGCAGCATCCCCACACGTGGGTGTTCGCCGACCAGCCGGTGGTACTGTCGCGCTTCTTCGGCGGCGATGGCCTGCGCAGCCAGGGTGCGCGGTTCGCCTGGCTCACGCCCTTGCCCTGGTATTCGGAGATATCCCTCGGCGCGCAAAACGCCAAAGGTGAAACGGTCACGAGCTTTTTGTGGGCGCCGGACGAAACCGTGGGCGGTTATACCCTCATCGATCGCGGCGGCGCGCGCAAGGCCAGGGACTTGCTATGGTCGGGACGCTGGCTGAATGGCGTCGATCTATCGGATACGCTGAGCGCCAATCTCGGCGTTTCCGCGCTGGTCGGCCCCAACGCAAGCGGCTCGGACACCGATACGCGCATCGCTGGTCTCGACCTGTATATGAAATGGCGCCCACTCGTGAACGAGCGTGGTTTCCCGTTCATCGCGTGGCAGACGGAATGGCTCACGCGGGACTACCAGACGCCCGACGGGACGCTTAAAGATCGCGGCGGCTATACCCAGGTGCTGTGGGGCTTCCGGCCGCGCTGGGTCGGGGGCCTGCGCTTCGAATCTGCTTACGGCAAACACAGTGACGGTACCGACCCGCTACGCGACCGGCGCGAGCGTTACGCGGCCAACCTCTCGTTCTATCCCACCGAGTTCAGCAAGCTGCGGCTGCAATATAACCACGACTGGGCCGAGCATTTGCCGGGGCACACCGAGGACTCCCTGTGGCTGCAATACGAGTTCAACATGGGCGCCCATACGGCGCACAAATTCTAGGAGGGGATATATGTGCCGCTTAATCGCATTTTTGTTCCTCGTGGGACTCGGCGCACTGCCAGACCGGGCGTACGCGAAGCTCAATGTCGTAACCACCACTCAGGACAGCGCCGCGATCGTGCAAGCCATTGGCGGCGAGCATGTGCAGGTGCGAAGCTTGACGCTTGGCACGCGCGACCCGCACTTTGCCGAGGCCACGCCGAGCATGATCCACCAGGTATACCAGGCCGATCTGCTGGTACTGATCGGTGCCGACATCGAGATCGGTTGGTTACCGCCACTCCTGGAAACCGCGCGGAACGGCCGCGTTCTGCCCGGCGCACCCGGTTACCTCGATCTGTCCGCGTTGGTGACGCTGCTCGACAGGCCGAGCGGGCCGGTATCGCGCGCTCAGGGCGATGTGCATGCGCGCGGCAACCCGCACTATTGGCTC
>DATDPS010000158.1:0-3638 GCA_035292625.1 Lysobacterales bacterium
CCAACCAACCGGTGTAGGCAACGAAGGCGCACAGCAGCACGGCGCCTTCGTAGCGGTTGATGATCCCCGGCCCCCGGAAGCCCCAGCAGATCGTGAAGAGCGACAGGGTCAGGAGCGCCATAACCGGAATATCACGGGAGAGTAGTTCCGGAGCAACATCGAGCGGACGGACACATCCCGCGATCCCTACCACGACGAGGGTGTTGAAGATATTCGATCCCAGCACATTGCCGAGGGCGATATCGTGTTCTCCCTTGCGCGCGGCCATGGTCGATGAGGCCAACTCCGGCAGTGAGGTCCCCACGGCCACGATGGTCAGGCCGATGATCAAATCACTGACCCCGAAACCATGCGCCAGTCTCACCGCCCCCCAGACCAGGATGCGGGAACTGAGGATGAGGAGGATCAGTCCCACCACCACCCAGAACAGTGCCTGTTTCACCGGCATGCATTGCTCCGCCAGTTTATGTTCATAGGCCTCCGCCAGAGTATCCGTCTTGCTGCGCAGGGCTTGCCGGATCGCCAAAGCCAGCAAGCCCGCGAATACCACGAGCGACACCACGGCATCGACACGGCTCAGCTCGTAGTCATACAGTTGCCAGGCGGCGAGAGCCGTCACCGCAGCAAGGATCGGAAGTTCTTTTCGCAGCACCTGGGAATGCACGGCGATAGGATTGATGAGCGCAGCGACACCCAGGATCAGGGTGATATTGGCGATGTTGGATCCGTAGGCATTGCCGAGCGCGATACCGGAATTCCCCTGCCAGGAGGCCAGCGCCGAGACCGTCATCTCGGGCGCCGAGGTGCCGAAGCCGACGATTACCATCCCGATGAGCAACGGCGGCATCCCGAAATGCGCGGCCGTGGCGGTAGAACCTTCCACAAAGCGATTCGCGCTCCAGACGAGCAGGGCGAGACCGATTACAATGGCGATGAATGCGGTAGTCATATTGTGTCCTTCGATCCTAGAACCTCTTGATGAGTCCGAGCAGGGCGATGATGCAAAACGCAGCGCCCGCGTAGAACGTGAACGCAGCACCCAATTGATCCCATAACAGTCCGGCCACCGTGCTGGCGATCAGCATTGCAACACCGCTGACGAGATTGAAAAATCCGAAGGCCGTACCCCGTAGATCAGCCGGAGCCGTGTCGGCCACCATCGTGGCCAGCAGCCCTTGCGTTATGCCCATGTGAACGCCCCACAGCGCCACGCCTGCCAGTATTGTCGGCCAGTGGTCATCGGTGGCCAGCACCAGGTCGGCGGCGATCAACACGACGAGACCAAATGCCAGCAAGGTCTTGTGGCTCATGCGGTCGGACAGCGCACCGAACGGGTAGGCAGAGGCTGCGTAGACCAGATTCATTGCGACCATCACCAACGGCACCAGTGCCACGGGGATGCCGCCCTGCTGGGCGCGCAGTACCAGAAATGCCTCACTGAACCTTGCCAGGGTGAACACGGCCCCCACGCCGACCACCCACCAATACGCTGTGCCGAGGCGCTTGAGGTTCTCGCCACGAATGGGATTGACCTTCTGCTCGCCTTGATGCCGCTCGGGTTCGCGCACTCCAAACAGGAGCAAGGCAACCGCCAGCAAGCCGGGAACCACCGCAACCCAGAACACGGCTCTGAAATCGTTGGCCCACAGCAGCATCAGACCGACTGCCAGCATCGGCCCGAGGAACGCTCCCACCGTGTCGAGCGATTGCCGCAGACCGAAGGCTGCTCCGCGCACTTCCGCAGGGGCAAGGTCAGCTACCAGCGCATCCCGCGGGGCGCCACGAATACCTTTCCCCACCCGGTCCAGCAAACGGGCAGTGAGTACAACGCCGGTGACGGCTGCGAGAGCAAAGAGCGGCTTGGTCAAGGCGCCCAAGGCGTAGCCGAACAGTGCCAGACCCTTGCGCTTCCCGAGGTAATCACTGAGCGCACCCGAGAACACCTTGACGATCAGCGCGGTCGCCTCGGCCAGACCTTCGATCAGTCCCACCATGAACGCGCTGGCGCCCAGCACGCCGACCAGGAACAGGGGCAAGAGGCTGTGGATCATCTCTGACGAAATATCCATCAGCATACTGACGAAGCCGAGTACCCAGACTCCGGGTGGAATCTTGCCCAGTGTTGTCGTTGCCTTGGTCATGGTTACAATTGAAAAGTAGTTAAGGAATCGGTGACTGGTCTGGTTCACCTGCACCGTGGTGAATGGTGCAGTCTATCACCGCATTATATGCGGCGAATAGCTTGTATTTGGGGAGAATGTGACCCATAATCTCCGCATGAATAGCGGTGATTACACTTACGTCTGGCAGGCCAGCGGCTGGCCGAGTTGGCACTACGACCTGGCAACGCTGGTTGGGTCTTTGGCTGAGGTCAGCCATGCCCAAGGGCTACTGATGGGGCGCCTGGCCGATGTCGGCATGGCGTTGCGTGACCAAGTCAGCCTGTCAGCGCTCACCGAGGATGTGGTCAAGACCAGCGAGATCGAGGGCGAGCAACTCAACGTCGAATCCGTGCGTTCGTCCATCGCCCGCCGCCTTGGTGTGGACATTGGCGCTTTGGCTCCGGTAGATCGACACGTCGAAGGCGTGGTCGAGATGGTACTCGATGCTACGGCCAACTCTAATGCCCCGGTCACCCGGCAGCGGCTGTTCGGCTGGCACGCGGCGCTCTTTCCCACCGGCTACTCTGGACTTGCCCGGATCAAGGTCGGTGACTGGCGTGACGATGCCAGCGGCCCGATGCAGGTGGTGTCTGGCCCCATCGGCCATCAGCGGGTGCATTTCGAAGCGCCGCCAGCCGATCGACTGGAATCGGAGACGGATCGTTTTTTCGACTGGATCAATGGCGCAGCGCGCGAGCCACCGCTGATCAAAGCAGGGCTCAGCCATCTGTGGTTCGTCACCTTGCACCCATTCGACGACGGCAACGGCCGTATCGCCCGGGCGATCGGCGATTTGCTGCTGGCGCGCGCCGATGACAGTCCGCAACGTTTCTATAGCCTGTCGGCGCAGATCCAACGGGAACGCAAGGCCTACTACGACATCCTGGAGCGAACTCAGAAAGGATTGCTCGACGTCACGGAGTGGCTGGCCTGGTTCCTCGCCACACTGCACCGAGCCGTCGATCAGGCACAGCACACCCTCGATGCCGTGCTGGCAAAAACTCGGTTCTGGCAGCGCTGGGCGACGACGCCACTTAGCGAGCGGCAAGTGAAGTTGCTCAACCGGCTGCTCGACGGCCTCGAAGGCAAGCTCACCACCAGCAAGTGGGCGACGATCGCCAAGTGCTCGCAGGACACGGCGCTGCGCGACATCACCGATCTACTGGCAAGAGGCGTGTTGCGGAAATCGGATGCGGGTGGCCGCAGCACCAGCTATGAGTTGAATGAATAAAAAACCCTAACCGGGAACGGTTGGGGTTTTGGTATTGGTGGAGGCGACGGGAGTCGAACCCGTGTCCGCAAGCCTTCCGCCCTTAGTTCTACATGCGTAGCCGTCTCTTTGAGTTTAACCCGTTGCTATCCGAGCGGCAGGAAAGACAACGGACGATTCCGTAAAGGTTTTAACGAATCCGCCACGGACATGCTTCATCGCGATCTTGTATGGGTCGACGCCTGGGACTGAGCGTACAAGCACGC
>DATDPS010000159.1:0-4417 GCA_035292625.1 Lysobacterales bacterium
GGCATCGGACATCTTTACGGGCAAGTGCAAAGGCTTCGGCTTCGTTGAAATGGAAGGCCACGAAGCACGCGCCGCCCAGGCTGCGCTTGACGGCAACATGCTCGGTGGAGATCGCTCATTGCGAGTCAGCTTCGATGATCCACGCGCTTCTCGCGGACGCAAACGCCGTTAAGTTCCCGACGCTGCAAATTAGTCCTGATTCGCACTTGGTTTAGTGTCTTCCAGCAAGTAGACTAGTTCCTGTGGCTGGCTACCTCCCTGGAAAGGCTTTTTGGCGGAATCCCCTTGGGAAGTAGTCCTCATGTTGGACTCAGTCCTGGAGTAATCGTATGAAACTCCCCCTGGCCGCTGTCCTGTTGGCGCTGTCAACGCTATGCACCACAGGGGTCGTGGCGGCCGCAACAACCAGCGTTGCGGAGGAACAACCTGCTGCCGCCGCCGCTTTTGCCCCTGACCAGTTGGAACAGCTGGTGGCGCCGATCGCGCTGTATCCGGATGCTCTGTTGATGCAGATCCTGATGGCCGCGACCTATCCGCTCGAAATCGTCGAAGCGCAGCGCTGGATCAGCCAGCAACCGGAACTGAAGGGTGATGCGCTAGACAAGGCCTTGCTGGACAAGGACTGGGATCCCAGCGTGGAGTCGCTGTGCACGCTGCCGGACGTGCTCAAACAGATGAGCGAAAACCTGGACTGGACCCAGGACCTTGGCGATGCGTTCCTGGCGCAGCAGAACGACCTGCTCGATACCGTGCAAGTCATGCGGGGCAAGGCCTACGAGGCCGGCAACCTGGAATCGACGGAGCAGCAGCAGGTCACGCAGAACGAAGACAAGATCATCGTCATCCAGCAGTCATCGCCCGAAGTCGTATACGTACCCACTTACTCCCCAACAGTCGTTTACGGCGCCAGCTGGGGTTACCCGAGCTATTACTACCCGCCGATGTACCCGTACTACCCGCCCGGCTATGGCCTGGTTGCCTTCGGTGTTGGCGTAGCGGTCGGCGCCGCCATCTGGGGTGGTTGTAACTGGGGCTGGGGCCACAACGACGTCAACATTAACGTTAACCAGTATAACAATTTTAACCGCAACACCAACATCAATGCTGACCGAGATCGCATCGACCGGGGCCAGGGTGGAGGTGGTGACGGCAACAAGGCAGGTTGGAATCACGACAGCAGCCATCGCAAAGGGGTCAACTACAAGGACTCCGGCGTGGCGCAAAAATATGGCGCAGGCGCGGGCTCCAATCGTGTTACCAAGGACCAGGCCCGCGGCCGGCAGAGCAGCGCAACGGCTTCGAACCGGGCCGGTGGCGCCCAACAGGGTAACCGCCAGGCGGCAGGCGCTTCGAACCGGGCCAGCGGCGCACAGCAAGCTAACCGCCAGGCGGCAGGCACTTCAAACCGGGCCAGCGGCAGTGCCCAGCAAAAGGACCGCAGCGCAGCATCCTCCGGCGCGCAACAGAGGGATCGCAGCTCGGCATCATCCGGCGCGCGCACTTCACAGGCCGATCGCAGCAGGTCCGGGAGCAATTCAGCGTTCAGTGGTTCCCGCAGCCCATCGTCCAACAGGCAGTCCAGTTCCCGCGGCGCGTCGAGCCGTGGCACTAGTTCGTATGGTGGTGGGCGTGGCGGCGGCGGACGGCGGCGGTAGCGCGAGGAGAATGCGATGAATTCACGGATAAAACGAGTTGCTGTTGTACTGGCCGCCATGGTCCTGTCGGTGCTGGCATCGGCCTGCGCCAAGCAGTCCCCGGTCATCTTCGACAGCCCCGAGGCGGCGGTTCAGGAACTGGCTACCCTGATCGGTAAGCGCGATGTACAGCGCCTCGAGGAAGTCTTTGGCCCCGGCAGTGTCGATGTGCTCCTGTCGGGCGACGAAGCCGCCGACCGCGCGGACTATGACCGGGTCAAAGCCATGATCGAAGAACGGGTGGAATTCGAGGATTTCGACGAGAACACCAAAATCGCCCTGTTCGGCGATGATGCCTGGTCTTTGCCGATTCCGCTGGTGCGGGAAGGCACAGGCTGGCGTTTCGATCTGGCTGAAGGCCGCGAAGAATTGCTGAACCGGAGGATAGGCGCCAACGAACTGTGGACCCTCACGGCCCTGCATGAACTGGTTGATGCCCAGCGTGAATACCGCGGCGAGTCCCGCGACGGCAACCCGCCGGCCTACGCACAGAAGTTTCGCAGCACGGAGGGCAAGCGCGACGGCCTCTACTGGCCTGCTGATGACGAGTCGCAGATGAGCCCGCTGGGTGATTTGGTTGCCGAATCTGATGCCGCCGCGACCGAGCCGGAACCCTTCCATGGCTATTTCTACCGGATGCTTTCCAGCCAGGGCTCAAGCGCGCCGGGAGGGGAAAAGAATTACATCAACGAGCAAGGCAACATGACCGGCGGATTCGGGGTAGTCGCCTGGCCGGCAACCTACGGCAATTCAGGCGTCATGACCTTCATAACCAACCAGTATGGAATCGTCTTCCAAAAGGACCTCGGCGCCGATACCGGGCAGGCCGTCGCGGTGGTTCAGACCTATGATCCTGACGCAAGCTGGGAGCCCACGCCGGATACGATCATCGACGCCGAGTAGCACAATAATTTAGATCAGCCGCGTCGCGATGACGTGCCGGATGCCGGCCGCCGCCGGCCGCTATTGCCATTGTGCGATCTGGCCTGACTGGGCCGGCTGGTATGTCCCCTGGACTGGCCACCCGGACGGCCCCCGCCACGTTTGCTGATCGGCTCCGGCCGGATCGAGGGGTCGGGTTCATAACCAGGCACCACCACCCTGGGCAGGTCGCGCTTGAGCATGCGCTCGATGCCGCCCAGCAGTTGATGTTCATCGACACAGACCAGCGATACGGCCTGGCCTTCATTGCCGGCACGGCCGGTGCGGCCAATGCGGTGCACGTAGTCTTCCGGCACGTTGGGTAGCTCGTAGTTCACCACATGCGGCAGTTGATCGATGTCGAGGCCGCGAGCCGCGACGTCGGTGGCAACCAGCACCCGTATTTCTCCGTTCTTGAAATCCGCCAGCGCGCGGGTGCGCGCACCCTGGCTTTTGTTACCGTGGATGGCGGCGCTGCTGATGCCATCCTGTTCCAACTGCTGTGACAGGCGATTGGCGCCATGCTTGGTGCGGGTGAATACCAGCGCCTGGCGCCAGTTCTGCGTGCCCACCATGTGCGACAGCAGTTCGCGCTTGCGCTCGCGGTCGACCGGGTGAATGACTTGCAGGACCAGTTCGGTGGGCGTGTTGCGGCGGGCCACCTCGATCAGCGCTGGTGCTTGCAGAAGGGTTTCCGAGAATGTGCTGATGTCGTTGGAATAAGTGGCTGAAAACAGCAGGTTCTGGCGCCTGCGCGGCAGCAGGGCCAGGATTCTTCGGATGTCGCGGATAAAGCCCATGTCCAGCATGCGGTCGGCTTCGTCGAGGACCAGGATCTCGACCTTGGATAAGTCCACGGTCTTCTGTGAAACGTGGTCGAGCAGGCGGCCGGGCGTGGCGACGAGAATATCGACACCACTGCGCAGCTTCTGGATCTGTGGATTAATGCTGACCCCGCCAAATACCACCGTTGATTTCAGCGGCAGGTGCTTGCCGTAGGTGAGCACGCTCTGCTCAACCTGTGCCGCCAGTTCACGTGTTGGCACCAGGATGAGGGCGCGCACCGGACGCCGTGCCGGGGACAGTGAGGGCCGGCTGTTGAGGAGCTGTAACAGCGGCAGGGTGAAGCCCGCGGTTTTACCCGTGCCGGTCTGTGCGCCGGCGAAAATATCGCGGCCTTGCAGAATGACCGGGATGGCCTGCTGCTGCACCGGGGTTGGTTCGCTGTAGCCTTGTTCGCTGACGGCACGAAGGAGTTCGGCCGAAAGGCCGAGATCATTAAATGACATTGTTTGAATTACTCTTGGATCAGCCCACCGGTGACACAGGTCACAGGCCGGTCCAGGCTGAAAGGTTGGTTGATGTTCGAGGTTGGCGAAAGAGCTTACCGCGAGGGGTCTGGTGCAGACCGAACTGCACCTGAATGACGCGCACTATACCGGAAGCGTGGCCGGAACGCGAAGTAAATCGCCAGGCCGGCTCAGGCGCGGTGTTCGATCAGAGTTTGTAGGAAACGGACAGGATGATGGAAAGCGAAAGCCACATCAGGATGGCGAGTGGCGTCCCGACGCGGACGAAATCGCCGAACTTGTAACCGCCGGCGTTCATCACCAGCAGGTTGGTCTTGTAGGCCATGGGCGTGACGAAACTCAGGTTGGCGCCGAACAGCACCGCCAGCACGAAAGGTTCCAGCGGCAGGCCCAATTCCGAAGCGATGCTGATCGCGATGGGCGTGCCGACCACGGCCGGGACGTTGTTGGCCACGAAATTGGTCAGTATGACCATGAGCAGCATCAGGCCGG
>DATDPS010000160.1:0-34233 GCA_035292625.1 Lysobacterales bacterium
GAGACCATTGAAGGTATGCGTGCCTTCGAGGTGATTAAGTCGGAAGTCGGGAAAGTAGCCTATGAGGATATCGTGGACAATAGCTTCACCGTGCAGCAGGGCGGCGTGGACTACACGGTTGATGTGGTTGTGGACGACTACTATTTCCTGGCCGACCGGGTAAGTGTCAGTAAGACGCCCCCATCGGGAGTCACCGCGTCCAGTTTCAAGCAAGCCGAGCTGACCGTTGCCTGGAATACCGGTGTTGAATTCCAGGTTGACCAGAACACCAGCACCAGCGGCCGCCTGGGCAGCGGCAGCATTACGGTCGCCAGCATCATTCCGTCCATTCCCTCGCTGAACAATGCCAAGGTAGCAGCCGAGGACGATGGCGCGCTGGGTTACCCGCCGGTGGATTACACACCAGGTCTCAATCCCGATATCGTCGCCTTCAGCCTGGGTGATCAGAAGTTCAAGGAGTCGACCACTCCTGCGCCCATAGTGCGGCGCAACGATCAATTGGTCGAAACCTGGTTTGACGTTATTACCTACACCAGCAACGGCACAGACGCTACCTTCCTGCGCCGCGAGGAATTTGCGTCCATCAGTTGCGCCTGCACTTTGCGCGCATCGGCAGGTGATGATGGCCGTGAGCCGACAACGTGGAATGGTGCGGAATACGACGAAGGCGCACTGGTCGAGAAGCAATTTGGTGAAAGTGCATCCAACAAGCAGAGCCAGTATTGTGATGTGTGCTGCCAGGATCATCACGATACGGCCTCCGGACTGGATTCCTATCGCCCGCTGGCCAGTTCATTCACAGGTGACCACCCCCATTACGACCGCGATAACAAGGGTGTGCTGACAGAAGCGGGTGTGGGCGATGATTATATCGAAGCTTGCCGGCTCGTTCGCAAGGACGGATTTTTCCGCGTCGCGCAGGATTTCATGTTGCAAAGCCAGACTGCTTTTCCCGAAAATTTCCTGAATGACGGTGATGAAGTGGATGATTACTCCGATTACGTGACGACGGCGATTGAGGATCATTTTGCTGGTGATCCCTGGCCGGCGCACGGTTTGGAGTTTGATGGGCGCGATGCGTTAAATCGTTCAGCCTTGCCCACCGCGACTGGAGCAACCAGCCAGCAGCTGCGGTCCCGCGGAATATACACCGATGTGGTATCGACTGCCTTGCAGAATAACCTGGACAATTGCTTCGACAATTCAGATCCGCCGGTTGCAACACCCGAGAACCCGGACTGCAATGTGGAGAATATCTCCACCCCGCTGGAAATCTATCCCTTCTTCGATGTGCAACTCACCCTGCTGTCACGCTGGACCGGTCCGCCCCTGGATGATCCGGTGAAAGTGACCAATGAAGAATTGGAAACGGACAATACCCACAGCCGTGGTCTTGCTTCATTATTTAATTCCATGGAGGGACTGGCCACCGCCAACAGCAATATTGAAACCGGCAATGTTGGGCTGATCAGTATAGCGGAGATTGCCGAAGTGCCGCCTCCCGAGTATTCAGATTCAGACCTGTTTCTCGATGCCAGTGGTGGCACCACGCCGCCGCCCCCGGGCAGTGCGCAGGTCTCAGGAACGCTTACTGCCGGGACTGACACAACCACTCTTGTACCTTCAGTAGAAGGCGGTGATGGCGCGACGTGCACCCGGCCAGATAATGACACTTTCATCTGCGTGATTGACTATACGGCCACGGCACCGACATTGACAGTCGGCAACTACTACACCACAGACAAGACACTTATCGCCTGTAGCCCGGGCCTGACGATCTTGAGCTATAGCCAGGGGATTGACATGAGCACCACCTGGACCCAGTTCGCGCTGCCCACCATTGATACCAGTGGAATCGAGATCATCATCACTCTGGGAAGCAGTTGTCCATGAATAAGTGTACCTGCCAGGCATAGCTATCGGAACCTTAGGTTCCTGAGTCAGAACCGCCCCATCCGGGGCGGTTTTTCCATGAACGGTCAGTATTCGTCGCCAGACGGTAGGTGGGCCCTATCGCTTAAAGCCCCTGCCTGCCTATAATGAATTCACTCAGGATGAGTCTGGCAATCAGGATGATTGGTCATGAAGAAATGGAATTCTCCCTACCTTGCCTGTCGGCCTTTTGAAAAAGCCGCGGCGCCTCTTCCCCGTCAAGCGGGTTTCACCATCGTAGAGCTCATGATGTCGCTGGTCTTGCTGGCGATCGGCGCTGCGCTGTCACTGCCGTCCTACCGTGAAATGGTGGAAAAGCGCCAGCTGACGCACGGCGCCGAGCAGATCATGGCCTTTGTCAATTCCGCCCAGGGCGAAGCCATGAAGCAGAACCAGGTGGTCACCGTCTCCTACGCACGTACGGCTGATAATGACTGGTGTTTCGGCGCGGTAATCGGCGCCGCGGCCTGTGATTGCACTGAAGCGCTCGATTCCGAGACCGATTTTTGCGCCATCGATTCCGCCCCCCGCGTCATCAATAACGAAAATACAGGCAACACCCGCCTGGTGAAGGCGATCACCGGTGATGGGGCCTATTCGTTCGATCCCATCCGTGGAATATTCATCGACCTCGATGACTCGCTGGCGGTGCAGATGAGTTCCAACGACGAAAGCTACCAGCTAAACCTCTCCGTCAGTATAACGGGCCAGGTGATGCTGTGTTCGAGCGATGCAAACCACCGTGTTCCCGGTTACGGCGTATGCCTGGCCGAGGTCGTTGATGAAGAGTCCTAGGAGCCCAGCCATGCATACCTCTCTAAATAGCAGGCGTCTGGGCATCCGCCGCCAGGCTGGTTTCAGCCTGATGGAAGCAGTTGTCGCCATGAGCATCAGCCTGGTGGTCACGGCCTCGATGGTGGCCCTGATGGCCAACTCGCTGGGAACCACCTCACGCATCGTCAACATGACCAAGCTCAGCGACGATTTACGCTCGACCATGCAGTTGCTTACCCGTGATGTGCGCCGGGCCAGTTACAACGCCAATGCCATGCTGTGCTACGGCAACGACGATTGTTACACCGACGGCAGCCTGACCATGAGCGGAGATGTCGTTATCAGCAATACAGAAGATTGCTTCACTTTTCAGCTCGATCGCCTGAGTGATGGGGATTCGACCAATGACGAAGCCGGCGGATTCCGTCGCGTGGAAACAGGCGGGGTTGGCGCGCTTGAGATGTGGACGGGGGGCAACGCACCTGATTGCGCTGCAGAAAGCGGCGGTGACTGGGTACAGGTTACCAACCCGGACAGCATGGACATCACCGGCTTCAACGTCAATGACGACGACTTGTCGTACACCGAAGTTATTTTTGATGATGGTGTGACCACAATTTCACAAAGGGTACGCAAACTGCGCTTCCAGGTAGACGCCCAGTTGGTCAATGCCGAGGGAATTACGCGGCATGTCGAAGACGTGATCAGCGTTCGTAACGACCTGCTGTTGTAAACCCGGCGCAATCGTCCAGGGCGACCATCCTCCGCCAATATCGAACCAGCACAGGGAAACGTAAAAATGACATATCCCCATTTCTCCAGCGGGTTTACGGCGCCTGGCTCAGCGCGCCAAAACGGCATCGTCACCACGTTTACCGGCGTGTTGATCCTGGTGCTGTTGACCCTGATGATGTTCTTCGCCGTGCGCGTGGGCGTGTTCGACCAGCGCAATTCATCCAATGACATGCGCCAGAAGCTGGCCTTCCACATGGCGGAATCCGGCACCCACGAAGCGAAGGAATTCTTCCGGGCCAACTCGATCATCGCTGCTTCGCCGACCGAAGACATCCTGACCAACGGCACCGATGGTTGGCTTTCCACCGCCACCGGCGCGCTGCGCTGGCAGAAATGCAGCGATGCGGGGCTCAATCTGGCCACCGGCAGCGGCACGCACCCTTGTTTTGGTGAACCCGTTCCCGCGCGGCGCGAAGACCTTTACTACTACTCGTTCGGCGGTTCCACCAATGTACCGGTCGATACCGATACCAAGATACCGGGCACCACCGAAACCGTGGCAGTGCAGGCGCTGCTCTGCCTGCTCGATATCGATTACGACGAGGCAATTCCAGTGCAGGGCTGCAGCACCAACACCACGGACGATACCGTTGAAGATTTTGTCGACGGCTCGCACTACATGATCACCCTGTTGGCGCGCGGCGAGGGTGACTGTATCGGCACCGACTGTACTTCCGAAGCGCTGGTGCGCGAACAGGTGTCCAATTTTGGCGGTACGGCCGGCGGCCAGGCGCCCTCGGTGCCGCTGACCACCAAGAGCACCTTCCCGCCCTCCGGCTCAGCCGAAGTCGTGCCCAACCCAAATTCAGGCGGCGTGGGCGTGCCGGTTTCGGTGTGGATGAACGCCAATACCAGCTGTCCTACCGGTTCGGTCGTCGACCCCAGCAGCGGTTCCTGGGCCACCTGCGAAATGCAGGAATGGTACGGCGTGGACACACTGCCGGACGACTACGCCTGTCCCGACCGCAATTGCAGTTGCACGAAAGACGAGTCCCTCAGTTACACCGTTGCCAATGACGACATCCTGGGCATTGACCTCGTGTCCGACGCCAATTTTCCCTGCGACCTGTTCAACTTCTATTTTGGCGTGCCCAAAACCAGTTATGAACTGGTCAAGGGTTACTCGAAAATCCTCACCGATTGCTCCACGCTGGGCCCTGATTCCACCGGCATATTCTGGATCAGCGGCACCCAGTGCATCATCAACAGCAACGTTACCGTTGGTTCGCCACTGGCGCCGGTGCTGCTCATTTCTGCAGCCGACACTACGCGGCTAAATGGCGGCGCGAACATCTACGGAATTCTTTACATCTCGGATGCGGAAAAACCGGCAGCTGAACTCACGACCCAGGGCAACAATACCGTGTACGGCCAGGTGATCGTCGACGCCACCATGGGCCAGTACAACGGAACCTTCCAGGTGGTCTACAACGAGAACACGGTTGGACGCGCGTCGGGGCTGGGTGGCCTGGGTAGCGTGCTCGGAGGCTGGGCTGATTTCCACCCCAGCTGGCAATAACAGGAAACCAACATGAATCTTTCAAGCACATGGAAAAGCGCGGCGGGTGGCTATACGCTGCTGGAAGTCCTCATCGGCATGGTGATTTTTGCCCTGGGCATGATGGCCCTGGCACAACTGCAGGGCAATCTGTCCAAGTCCAGCGCGGATTCCAACGCCCGCTCGGTGGCCGTCAACATCGCCGAGGAAACCATCGAAGCGGCACGCACCTTTTCCCAGATCACCGGCGGCGTGGGTCTCAACGCTTTCGATAATATTGTCACGGGTACCAGCACCGAAGTACACGGTGGTATCAGCTATACCGTGGCCCGGGAAGTCACTGACTACTATTACCAGGCCCCCGCCACGGTAAATGGCAGCGGCACGTTTACCACTACCAAACCTGCCAACGCCGCCAACGCGGACATGAAGATGCTGCGCTTGACCGTTACCTGGGGAGCCGGCCAGAGCTTCCAGATCGACGCGACCCAGGAGAACGCCACGTTGGGCAGTGGCAGCATCACCTTGACCGACATGATTTCATCCATCACTTCACCGGCCGGCGGCAAGGTGGTGCTGAACAGCACCACCAATGAGTTGTATGGCCCGCCGGTGGACTACAACCCCGGCGAGAATCCGGATATCGTCTCGATTCAGCTCGGTGAAAACCGCTTCAAGGAGTCCACCACGCCCCTGCCGACGATCTACAACGCCAATGAACGGGTGGAAACCAAGTTCGACGTGGTCACCTACTCTCAGGACGACCAGGGCGCGACCTTCCTGCGGCGCGAAGAGTTCCTCGCCGTGGCTTGCGAATGCACGTTACAGGTGCCGAGCGCAGAGACCGAAGGCGGCTTGCGCCCAACCCTGTGGAACGGTAACGACTACACCGAAGGTGAATTCGTGTTCAAGCCTTATGGCGAGAGCGTCCGGGACAATAGCGCGAATTTTCAGTCCGAGTTTTGTGGTGTGTGCTGCCGCGATCACCACGATGGCGGAACAGGTCTCGAGGACGATGCCAACGATACAGCGCGCGGCCAGTACAATCCCTTCCGTAACTCTACGGATTACATGACTGCGGACGATGGCGCAGTCGGGTTGGTCGGCGATCACAAACATTACAACATCGGTGGCGTTGGCCTGGCGGACAGCGACGGGGATACCTACTTCGAGGCTTGCCGCCTGGTGCGCAAGGACGGTTTTTTCCGGGTTGCCCAGGACCTGCGCCAGGAGGGCCTGAACAGTTTCCCGGCCAGTTACCTGGATGACGACAACGAGGTGTCTGAATACTCGGACTACGTCACCGATGCCGTGTCGGCCTTCGAAGCGGCAGTGGTGAATAATTACGAGTCGAGCCCGCCCAACCTGACCACCCCAGTCAACATGGTACCCGCGGTCATCTTCCCGGGCAGCCAAACCACCAACCGCACGACCATGGACAGCAGTAATGCGGAACAGCAGTTGCGCAGTCGCGGAATTTACGTCGACTACCTGAGCGATGAATTGCGCACCATCATCGACTGCCTGGATGACGGGGACACAGGGCCGGCATGCGGAGTCGAAGGAGCCAATTCAGCCCTCGAAGTCATCCCGTTTTTTGACGTGCAGTTGACCTGGCTGGGCCGCTGGGCTGAGATCCCGGTGAACGAGCCCATCAGCGTGACCAATGACGAAGCGATCCAGACCAACAATACCCACGACCGGGGCAGGGCGGAACTCACCACCGGCTCCGGTAGCTCGGATATCGCCTTCACCGTGAATAGCGGAAATCTCGGCCTGACCGGGTCCGACCCCATTGACCCGAACTACGCGGCCATGCTCGAGGACTACCCCCTCTATGCCGAGGCGATCCTCGATGAGCCACCGCCCGTGGTTTCAGGTTACATTGTCAATGGCACGATCACTTCCCAGGTGTCGGGTGTGAAAGCTTCAGACGTGGAAATCGCAGCCCTCAACGGTGCCCAATGCAACCGCACCAATACCGGTTTTGCATGCATCGTGCCGTATTCGGCCAGTAATCCGCGTTTGACGGTGGATAATTACTTTAAGAGAAACACGAATTTGTTGGCTTGCAGCGACGTGTTGGTCGTCAACGGTACAGAACACAGCGGTAGTGATATCGCGCAGAACTGGACCCGTTTCGACCTGCCGCAGAGCGGCAATATCTACAACGCCGACATTTACATCAAGGCGGGTCTAGACTGCCCATAAGGCCGGCCGGAGTCGGCGCCGATCAGGTGATAGTAGCCGCGGCCCTTGTGGCACATCTGTTAGAATGCCGCCTCCTGCGAGGCGGCTTTTTTTGGAGTGTCCGTGACGGTCAGAACCCGATTTGCCCCCAGCCCGACCGGTTTCCTGCACGTGGGCGGTGCCCGCACGGCGCTGTTCTGCTATCTGCAGGCCCGGGCCAACAACGGTGTGTTCATCCTGCGCATTGAGGACACTGACCTGGAGCGCTCCACGCCAGAATCCGTGCAAGCCATCCTGGACGGTATGCACTGGCTGGGGCTGGAACATGATGAGGGTCCGTTTTACCAGAGCCAGCGCTTCGAGCGCTACGCGCAGGTAACCCATGACCTGATCGGGCAGGGCAAGGCCTATCACTGCTATTGCAGCAAGGAACGGCTTGAAGCCTTGCGCGAAGGGCAAATGAAGCAGGGCATTAAACCGCGCTATGATGGCCTGTGCCGCGAGCGCAGTGACATTCCCCACGGGATCAAGCCCGTGGTGCGGTTTCGCAACCCCGATTCAGGCGATGTCGTGTTCGACGACAAGGTGCGGGGGCGCATCAGCATTTCCAACGAAGAACTCGATGACCTGGTTATCGCGCGCCCGGACGGTTCGCCCACCTATAATTTCACCGTGGTGGTGGACGACATCGACATGGCGGTGACGATGGTCATCCGCGGCGATGATCATATCAACAACACGCCGCGGCAGATCAATATTTACCGTGCACTGGACGCCCAACTGCCGGAATTCGCCCATGTTCCCATGATCCTGGGTGAAGATGGCGCGCGCCTGTCCAAGCGGCACGGCGCGGTCGGCGTAATGCAGTACCGTGACGACGGCTACCTGCCCCAGGCCTTGCTCAATTACCTGGTGCGCCTTGGTTGGTCGCATGGCGACGAAGAAATATTCAGCCTGGAAGAGATGATTGCCAGGTTCGACATCGGCGCCGTCAACCGCAAGGCCGCGGCCTTCAGCCTGGAAAAACTCGACTGGCTGAACCAGCACTACCTGCGCACGCTGCCGGCCCGGGAAGTGGCCAGCCACCTTGAGTGGCATTTCAAGCAGGCCGGCCTGGACCCGGAGCTTGGCCCGCCATTGAGCGACCTGGTCACCGTGCAGGCGGACCGGGTCAAAACCTTGCGCGAGATGACCCAGGTCAGCCGGGTGTTTTATGCAGATTTTGAGCGTTTCGATGACGAAGCGGCGAAAAAGCACTTGCGGCCGGTTGTCGAGTTGCCGCTGCGCACACTGGCCGGCCGCCTGGCCGAGGTGGATGTGTGGGAGCCGCAGCGCCTGGCTGAAACCGTGCATGTAACCGCGGAGGAGCTGGAGCTCAACATGGGCAAGATTGCCCAGCCCTTGCGTGTGGCATTGACCGGCACGGCCGTTTCGCCTTCAATCGACAAGACTTTGTGGCTGGTGGGCCGCGACCGCAGCCTGGCGCGCATAGACCGGGCGCTGGGCTACATCGCTGCTCGAACCGCAGCGCAGGCCTGAGCCATGTCCAAGGTTGAGCGCCTTTACCACCTGCACAATATCCTCCAGCAGCGGCGCACCCCCATTTCGCGCCAGGAACTGATGGAACGATTGGAGTGTTCGCAGGCCACGCTGTACCGCCTGGTGGCGGAGCTGCGCGATTTCCTCGGCGCGCCGATCGAGCAGGACCCGGATACCCGCGGTTTCTACTACGATCGCAGTTACGATCAGCCCTTCGATTTACCCGGTATCTGGATCAGCCCCGGCGAGCTGCAGGCCCTGTTGACGGCGCGGCAGGTGTTGTCCAACGTGCAGCCTGGCTTGCTGGAGGGCGAACTCGCCGCCTTACAAGGCCGGATCAGCGCGCTGCTGCGGCAAAAAGGCGTCGAGGAAGAAAGTGGCGAGTCGCGGATCCATATCCAGCAGGTTGCCGGTCGGGCCGTGCCGGCGCGCATGTTCCAGGACGTGCTCGGCACACTGATCCGCCGGCTGCGGCTGCACATCACCTACCACGGCCGGCGCCGCAACGAAGAATCCGAGCGCACCGTTTCGCCGCAGCGGCTGACGCAATACCGCAATTCCTGGTATCTCGACGCCTGGTGCCACCAGGCCGGCGGCCTGCGCAGTTTCGCGCTGGAGCGGATCCGGCAGCAGCAGGTGGTGGATGAACCGGCACGGGAAGTAAGCGAGGAAGAACTTGCGGCGCATTTCGACCGGTCCTATGGCATTTTTTCCGGGCCCGGGGAGCATACCGCTGAGCTGCGCTTCACGGCGGAAATGTCGCGCTGGGTGGCCGAGGAAATCTGGCATCCTGATCAACAGGGGGCATTCGACGGCGCAGGCCGTTGGGTGCTGAAATTACCCTTCAGCAGCGCCCGCGAACTGGTCATGGACGTGCTGCGTTACGGCGCCGATGTGGAAGTGCTGGGGCCCGCTTTCCTGCGCAGCCTGGTAGCCGAATCCGCTACCAAAACGGCGACGCAATACTGAAGCGAGCTTTCCTGACAGGACTGGGGTCAGAGTACCTTTTCACTACAGGCAGACCGAGGACGATACCCGGCTTCACCGGAAAGGTACTCTGACCCCGATCGCACCGTCATTCCAGCCCGACGCAATATTCAGCTACCGTCATTCCAGACCGCCGCAAGGCGCGTAAGGTTGGGATGACGGAGCGAGGTGCGTAAGGCCGGGATGAAGGCTGGTGGGGCGGGATCATTTGGGTATCCGGCTTCGATTCGCCTTCTCACGGTTTGAGAACACGCCGTGTTCTCCTGCTGTCATGAAACAGGAGAAACGAACATGATCCAGAGCGTGTTGATGTTGCTTGCGCCGGCGCGAAGCTTGCCGGTAACTACCCGCCCCGTTCCCGCGGAACACAAGCGAATGGCCACACGGCCACCGGCACGGACAATCACGGGTGATTGGCGTCAAACCGCCTGCATCGGGCTCGCGGTGGCTGGCAATGCGCTGGGTCTGCTGCTGTTTCTGGTCAGCCTGGGGCTGCTCCTGCGCCTGGCGGAGGTGCTGTTATCCTGAAGCTGTAGCCAGTTTCGCCACCTGCCCCTGACCCACCCTCCCGGGCGCACTCCGCGGGCTGACACCTCTCCGTCAGTCCGCGGTTTTTTTAATCCTGGAAAACCAGGGCGGCGCACCCTGATCGTTCACGCGCCGCTAACTTCGCGCGTTGCAGGAGTTCAGGCAGCTTCGGCCGCGCTGGCGCTCGCGCGCATGGGGCCATGCAGCAATGCATATCGCGTCGCGTTGACGATCAGCTCGACTTCCTCCGTGCTGATGCCAAACCAGGGCGTGAAGCGCAGTGAATTCTGCCCGCCATGAATGACATTGCAACCGTGCATCCGCATGTATTCCTCCGTCGAATCGCTGCCATAACACTTGTACAGCTTGGGGTTGAGCTCCAGGCTGAACAACAAACCCGTGCCCTGGACTCCGGTGATGCGGTCATTCAGTTCGCGCTGCAGATCGTGAAAGCGGTCGAGGAATTCCTGGCCACGCTCGCGTATGTTGCGGCGCAACGCCGGGGTGATGGCATTAAGCACCGCGCAGGCCACGTCCATGGCGCGTGGGTTGGTGGTCATGGTGTTGCCGTAAATGCCTTTGCGGTACAGGCCGGCTGCGGCCTTGTTCAGCGCCAGTACCGAAAGAGGATACTGTCCGGCGTTGAGCGATTTGGAATAGGCTTCCATATCGGGCGTCTCGGCATCCTGGAAACCCGGGTAGTCGCAAATTGACAAAACGCCGTGCGCGCGCAGGCCGGCCTGGATCGAGTCCACCATCATCAGGGCGCCGTGTTCACGGGTGAGTTTCCTTGCCATGTCATAAAACTCGCGCGTAATGGCCAGGCCCGGGTTGCCTTCGCCCATCACCGGCTCGAAAAAAAAGGCCTCGATGAACACGTTGCTATGATCCGCCCACTGGAAAATCTGCTTGAGCTGTTCGACGTCGTTGGGTTCAACGGTGATCAGGCGATCCTGGTCACGGAAACTGGCGAGGTGCCGGACATAGATCTGGCGGCTGGAATCGGAAAACTGTGCGGGCCGGTCCGTGCGGCCATGAAAGCCGCCCGTCAGGCTGGCATAGCGGATCTGCTTGTTGGCGTGCCGGCCACCCGGATCGGTCATCAGCTTGGCGTTGGCATCGGAAATTCGCGCGGCCAGGCCAACCGCTTCGGAGCCGCTGTTCAGGCAGAGGAAACGATCCATGGGGCAGGCGCCTGCCCGGGTATGGCCGATTTCCCGGCACAGCGCTTCATACAGATGCTTTTGGCTGACGTTTGGGGTCATGACGTTAGCCATGACTTGCTTGCGGTTCATTGCCTCGAGCACGGCCGGTGGCGCATGCCCGAATCCCAGCATGCCGTAACCTGCCGAGTCGTGAATGACAGCGCCTTTCAGTGTGACGATCCAGGGGCCGCGAGCGGCCAGGGCAACATAGGGGTTAACTGCGTCTTCAGCGTAAAAATTGATGAAACCCGCCTGGATCTCGGTGATCTGGCTCTCCTCATCCATCGCCAGCAGTTCCGGTTCTTCCTCGTGCAGTTTTTCAAACTCTTCGATTGCGGCCGCCACCGCTTCTGGCAGGCGACTGTCCTGGCGCGCAAAGCGCAAAATGATTTCGTCGGTCAGCCCGGTGGTGCAGGCGGCCGAACCGAAGTTGCGCAGCAGCGCCAGCTGCTCGATGATGGAAGGGGATTGGGTCAATGTGCTGGCACCCATGGGAAATACTCCTGTACATAAAGTTCCGCGGACTCAAGGTCCGCGGCTAGCGAAGATTCAAGCGGTACAGAGTACCACACGGGGTGGGTCATTTAGTACCCGACCGGCGCGCCGAAGCCTGCTGCGACAGGGCCCATTCGACGTGTTCCCGCACCAGCTCAGACGCATGTCCACGCCGCGCCTGCAAGGCCTTGATGACTTCATCGCTGTGTGGCGCATTGCCCAGGGCCACGGCGATGTTGCGTAACCAGCCAATGTGGCCGATGCGCCGTATGGCACTGCCCTCGGTGCGTTGTAAAAACTCCTGTTCCGTCCAGCCAAACAACTGCGTCAATTCGGCACCATCCAATCCGCCGCGGGGTTTGAAATCGTCTTCACCACTATGCTGCGCGAAACGGTTCCAGGGGCAAACGAGCTGGCAATCATCGCAGCCGAAAATGCGGTTGCCGATCAATGGCCGCAGCCCGGCAGGAATGGGGCCGCGCAGTTCAATGGTGAGATAGGAAATGCAGCGGCGCGCATCGACCTGGTAAGGCGCAATGATCGCGCCGGTGGGGCAGAAGTCGATACATCGCGTACAACTGCCGCAATGATTTTCTCCGGCCGTGTCCAGGGGCAAAGGCAGATCGGTAAATATCTCGCCAAGGAAAAACCAACTGCCGGCCTTCTGGTGCAATAAATTGCTGTGCTTGCCAATCCAGCCGAGACCGGCCTTTTCAGCCAGCGCTTTTTCCAGTACGGGCGCCGAATCCACGAACACGCGGTAGCCCAATGGCCCCGCCTCGTTTTCGACCCGGCTGGCCAGCCGCTGTAGCCGCCTGCGCATCAGCTTGTGGTAATCGCGACCCAGCGCATAGCGTGAAATCAGGGCCTTCCCGGACTGCTGCATGAGATCACCGGCAGATATGGCCGACTCGTTCAGGTAATCCATGCGGGCCGAAATGACGCGTATGGTTCCTGGCACCAGTTCACCTGGCCGGCTGCGCCGTGTACCGTGCCGTTCCATGTAGTTCATTTCGCCATGGAATTGGCTCGCCAGCCAGCGTTGCAGGTGCTGTTCGTGTTGCTCCAGCTGTGTGTCGGCCACTCCCAGCTGCTGAAATCCCAGCTCCTTGCCCCAGGTCTGGATCCGCTCCTTCAGTCCGTGCATCCGCCCGCCGCTGATCGCATCCGGCCTGGCCTGCGATGGCGGATTACTGCTTGGGCTACCCGGCACGTCGTTCATCGCTATAATTCGGCCATGAAGGTTAATTCCATGCGATTGTATACCGCGGAGCAGATGCGCAGGCTGGATCGTAGCGCCATCGAAGCGCATGGCATTCCCGGCATCGAACTGATGGAGCGCGCCGGCCGCGCAGTTTTCGACAGTGCGCGCCGCGCCTGGCCGGATGCAGACAATTGGTTGATTTTCTGCGGCGGGGGTAACAACGGAGGCGATGGGTACATTGTCGCCCGGCTGGCCTTGGAAGCGGGTCTTGGGGTAAACGTCTGCGCCCTCAAATCGCCCGCCTCCCTGGGCGGTGATGCAGCCCTGGCTTGGCGGAGATGGCAGGAGGCTGGCGGCAACACGCGGGCCTGGCCGGTCAGCGATACCGAACCGTACGACCTGATTGTCGATGCCCTGATCGGGACTGGCCTTGACCGTGCACCCGAGGACGATTTTGCCACTGCCATTGCAGTCATGAACAGCTCTGGCAAGCCACTCGTCGCAGTGGACATTCCTTCCGGGCTGAACGCCGACAATGGCAACATCATGCATCTGGCAGTGATGGCGAACCTCACGGTTACCTTCATTGGACGCAAGCGCGGACTGTATACTGCCGACGGCCCAGACGCTTGCGGTCGCGTGGAGTTTTCAGATTTGCAAACACCTGAAAGTGTTAGGGATTCTGTTTCAGATTCTGGAATTTTAATTCGTGAAAATATCATCAAATCAAATTTACGACCAAGGCGGCGCAATTCGCACAAAGGCTCATTCGGTTGGGTGTTGGGGATCGGCGGCACCAGCAGCATGAGCGGGGCGGTGCGCCTGTGCGGTGAAGCTGCGCTGCGCAGCGGAGCTGGCAAAGTCACCATCGCAACCAGTCCGGATCATGCTGCGCTGGTCAACCTGGCTTGTCCCGAGCTGATGGTGCGTGGAGTTACCGGGGGCCGGCAATTGCATGCACTGTTGAGCCAGGTCAGCGTGATCGTGATCGGCACCGGCCTGGGCCAGACTTCCTGGTCGGAAAGCCTGTTCAAGGCCTGCATGAAAACTGACGTGCCCATCGTGCTCGACGCCGACGGCCTGAACATTCTCGCGCGCCTGTACCCCGAAATGGGACACAACAGGGAATTGCCCCGGGGCCGCTGGATCCTTACTCCCCACCCCGCTGAAGCCGGACGCCTGCTCGCTTGCACTACACGCGAGGTGCAGCAAGACCGGGTGGGCGTCGCGCTGCAACTGGCGCAGCGATTTGACGCCACCATCGTGCTGAAAGGCTGCGGCACGATCATCGCTGAGGCCAGCGGGCGCTATGGCATCTGTGCGCTGGGCAATCCGGGTATGGCGTCGGCCGGTACCGGAGATGTGCTGGCCGGGGTTATCGGCGCCCTGGTGGCGCAAGGTCTGGATCTCTGGGATGCCTCGGCCACCGGGGTGGCGGCCCACGCCCATGCCGGTGATCTCGCGGCTGAGCTCATCGGCGAGCGTGGTTTGATTGCTTCGGACATCATCGATCAGCTACCCGCCGCGCTCAATCCCGCGTGAACTGCGCTGCATGAACACGGCCAACTGGCAATGCCCGCTGCCCGACGAGGGCAGGGTGAGCGAATTGGCGGGGCTGTTCCGTGGCGGACTCCAAGCTCCGCTGGTGATTTACCTGCGCGGTGAGTTGGGCGCGGGGAAAACCACTTTTGCCCGGGCGCTGATTCATGCCCTGGGCTACGGCGGTCGGGTCAAGAGCCCGAGCTATGGCCTGCTGGAATCCTACAGTGCCGGCGGTCTGCATATCCTGCATCTTGACCTGTATCGGGTGGAGGATCCTGCCGAACTGGACTACCTGGGGCTACACGACCTGTTGGGCGCCAACAGTGTTTTGCTGGTCGAGTGGCCAGATAAAGGCGCGGGTTTTTTGCCCGGGCCTGACCTGGTGATGCAGTTTCAGGAAACCGCAAGCGATCGCAGCGTGCAGCTTACGCCGCACACCCCAGAAGGCGCGAAACTGAGCCGATGGGTGCAGGAGCTTGCTCAAGGTATTTTCTAGGTTGATTGGCTATCTGATGGTTTTCTAAGCAAAACTATTGCAATTTCACGATTTAAACTTCATCATTACCCCAGTCGACACGGGAGGTTGATGAAAACAATGACAATGCGCCCTGTCATTGCCTTGTTTTTGGGCTGGTTCTCGCTCACGGCATTTGCCGCTGAAGTCAGCGGTTTCCGTGTCTGGACCGACCCGGAGAAAACCCGAGCCGTCCTGGACCTTAGCGCCAGGGCTGAATACCAGTTATTTACCCTGCAAAATCCGGACCGGGTTGTAATCGACCTCAGCGCCTCATCCCTGCAGGACTCCCTCACGCTTACCCAGGAACACGCCGGCGCCATATCCGGCGTGCGTCACGGCGCCCCGCGGCCAGACACCCTGCGCGTGGTGCTGGATTTGTCCAGCAGCAGCAAAGTCAAAAGCCACTTGCTCGAACCGACCGGCCAGTACAGCTACCGCCTGGTGATTGACCTGTTCCCGGAAGGCGCGGTGGCCGAGGCCATGCCGGTCAAACAGATTGCCGATCTCAGCCAATCCAACCGTAACGTGGTAATCGCCATTGACGCCGGGCATGGCGGCGAAGACCCGGGCGCCCGGGGCCCAAATCGCACCTGGGAAAAGAACGTGGTGCTGGCGATTTCACGCGAGCTCAAACTTAACGTCGATGCGCGGGCCGGCATGCAAGCGGTTCTGGTGCGAGACGGCGATTACTTCATACCGTTGCGGGAACGCTATGAGAAAGCGCGCCGTCATCGTGCCGATTTATTCGTGTCGATTCATGCCGATGCGTTCAGGAATCCGCAGGTAGCCGGCGGATCGGTGTTCGTATTGTCCAACCGTGGCGCATCCAGCGAGTTCGCCCGCCGGCTGGCCACCAGCGAAAACAACTCAGACCTGGTCGGCGGCGTGACCCTGAACGACAAAGACGACATGCTTGCTTCAGTCCTGCTCGACCTGTCGCAAAGCGCAACCATGGAGGCCAGCAGCCTGGTGGCGCAAAATGTGTTTGCTTCCATGACCGAGTTTGGCAAAACCCATAAAAGAACGGTCGAGTCAGCCAACTTCATGGTGTTGAAGTCACCGGATGTTCCATCGATCCTGGTCGAGGCTGCGTTCATCAGCAATCCATCCGAGGAAGCGCGGTTGCGCGACCCGGCCTGGCAAAAGAAAATGGCCGACGCAATTGGACGAGGCGTACAGGATTACTTTTTCCTGAGTCCGCCGCCGGGTACCTGGATTGCCACCAACCGCCAGCCCTTGCGTCATCGCGTGGTGCGTGGCGACACGCTGGGCGATATCGCCACCCGCTATCAAGTCACGCTGCTCAGCCTGCGTCGAGCTAATGATTTGCAGGGCGATGTTATCCGCGTTGGCGCGGAACTGGTGATTCCCACCACCTGAGCACCCATTCGGCCGCAAGCTGCCATTGAGCAAGGATGCACCGGTGCCGCGGAGGCCAGGGATGGCCGGGAGCGGCCTACTACACCCATCACAATTCGTGTACCTTGTGGGGTCTGAAGTTTATCTGCCCCCACCGGCTTCACGCATTGCCATGAGCATCAAGATACTTCCCGACCATCTCGTCAACCAGATCGCTGCCGGTGAGGTCGTCGAGCGCCCAGTATCCGTGGTCAAGGAACTGGTGGAAAACAGCCTCGATGCCGGGGCGCGACACATCACGGTGACCCTGGAGCAGGGCGGTAAAAACCTGGTGCGGGTGCTGGATGACGGCGCTGGCATGGAGCGCGCTGACCTGGAACTGGCCCTGCAACGTCACGCCACCAGCAAGATCGCCTCGCTCGAAGACCTGGAGCAGGTGGCGACCATGGGTTTCCGCGGCGAGGCTTTGCCCAGCATCGCTTCCGTGGCGCGCCTGAATCTCGCCTCCAGGGCGTCCGCCGAAACCCACGGCTGGGTGGTGAGCGTCCGCCAGGGCCGCATCGCGAAAGCGGAACCACACGCTCTTGAGCCGGGCACCCGGGTGGAGGTCGCCGACCTGTTTTACAACACCCCGGCGCGGCGCAAGTTCCTGCGCGCAGAAGCCACGGAGTTTGGCCATGTCGACCTGTTGTTGCGTCGCTTCGCCCTGGCGCGGTTTGACGTGGCATTCACACTGGAACACAACGGCAGGACGGCGATGCGCTACGCAGCGGCGGACACAGAGCCATTGCAGGAAAAACGCCTCAAAGGCGTATTTGGCGAGGAATTCCTGCCGCACGTGATTCGTGTCGGCGAAGTCCTGGACACCCTCAGCTTGAGTGGCTGGGTGGCGGAGCCGCGCTTCAACCGGGCGCAGGCGGACCGGCAGTTTTTCTTCGTCAATGGCCGCGCCGTGCGCGACCGGGTGATTGCCCATGCCGTGCGCAGGGCTTTCCAGGATGTGCTGTACCATGGCCGGCATCCCGCCTTCGTACTCTATTTCGAACTGCCACCCGCGGCGGTGGATGTCAACGTGCATCCGCAAAAACACGAGATCTGGTTCCGCGATGCGCGCATGGTGCACGACTTTCTGTTTTCCGCTCTCCACCGCGCGCTGGGAGAGTCCGCCACCGGCGCCGGAATGCCGCGCCCAGGGGTGCAGCTCGGCGCCACGGTACCAGTCGCCGCGTACGCTGGCCAGCGCGGCGCTTTCGGCATGATCCAGCCAGGCATGGGCTTACCGGTCAGTCAGCAAATGGCCGCCTACCAACAGGTTCTGGGTGTGGCGGATGGTCTTGCACAGTCTCGGCCGGGTGACAGCTCGGAAGTAGTTCCACCGCTCGGTTTCGCCCTGGCGCAGTTGCACGGGGTCTATATCCTGTCGCAGAACGCCGCGGGCCTGGTGCTCACTGACATGCATGCTGCGCACGAGCGCATCACCTATGAACGGCTCAAGGCGCGGCACTCGGGCGCCGGCATCCCGGGTCACCGCCTGCTGGTCCCGCTCAAGGTGCAACTGAGCCAGGCTGAGGCCGATCTCGCGGAACAGTATCGCGACCAGCTGGCCAGCCTGGGTCTGGTGCTGGACCGGTCGGGCCCGGAGAGCGTCCTGTTACGCGAAATGCCGGCTCTGTTGGCGGAAGCTGATGGCGCGCGCCTGCTCGGCGACGTATTGTCTGACCTGGCGCAGCAGGGAACGAGTGACCGTGTCGAAACGCAAATCAACGAAATCCTTTCTTCCATGGCCTGCCATGGCTCGGTGCGCGCCAATCGCCAGCTCAACCTGGCTGAAATGAATGCCCTGTTGCGTGACATGGAACGCACCGGGCATTCGGGGCATTGCAATCACGGCCGGCCCACCTGGGTGCAGCTCGACATGGGCAGCCTGGACCGCCTGTTCCTGCGCGGGCGATGATGGCCCCCGATGGTCCAGTCCACGGCACAAGCAGCCGCACCGTCCCTGCCTCCCGCCATTTTCCTGATGGGGCCGACGGCTTCGGGTAAGACCTCGCTGGCGGTCGAGCTCAGGCAACGGTTTCCGCTGGAGATCATCAGCGTGGATTCCGCGCTGGTCTATCGCGGCATGGACATCGGCACCGCCAAGCCGGACGCGGCGACGCGGGCGCATTCGCCCCACCGCCTGGTCGATATCCGGGATCCGTCGGAAGCATACTCGGTGGCCGAGTTCCGGCAGGACGCCTTGTCTGAAATGGCCGCCATCACCAGCTCCGGGCGGATTCCTTTGCTGGTCGGCGGCACCATGCTGTATTTCCGTGCACTGAGTGAAGGGCTCGCGCCGCTGCCTGCCGCCGATCCGGCGTTGCGGCAACGCCTGGAGGAGGAAGCGGGCAGCCTGGGCTGGGCGCATTTGCATCAACGCCTTGCAGTCCTGGACCCCGTTGCCGCCGGGCGCATTCACCCCAACGACCCGCAACGCATCCAGCGGGCGCTGGAGGTGATCGAGTTGAGCGGCACCAGGCTCAGCGAGCTGCTGCATGAGTCGCGGCACATCGGCGAAAAAGCCTGCACATACAGGATCTTGCGGCTGGTCACATGCCCATCCGAGCGGCGTACCCTGCACCAACGGATTGAAGCCCGCTTCCACCATATGCTGCAGCTTGGTTTCATGGACGAAATGCAACTACTCCATGGCCGCGGCGACCTGCACGCGGGGCTGCCCGCCATGCGCTGCGTCGGCTACCGTCAGGCCTGGAGCTACCTCGATGGCGAATGTAATCGCGAAGAGTTCATCCGCAAGGCTGTTGCGGCCACGCGACAACTGGCTAAACGGCAACTCACCTGGTTGCGGCAGGAATCCGGGGCCCTGTGGTATGATTTGGATCAGGATTCGGCGCAAGAATCTGTTTTTAAACACGTTGCGCGCTTTGTTGAATTGTAGCTGTGCCGCACCAACATAATATGAGCTCGCGCTGCCGGGTCGGGGAGCGGAGAACCATTACAAAAAAGGAGAGCTGCCATGTCTAAAGGTCAGTCGTTACAAGAACCCTTCCTCAACGCGTTGCGACGTGAGCGCGTGCCGGTTTCCATTTACCTGGTCAATGGCATCAAGCTGCAGGGACAGGTCGAGTCGTTCGACCAGTTCGTGGTGCTGCTGAAAAACTCGGTCAGCCAGATGATTTACAAACATGCGATTTCCACCGTGGTCCCGGCGCGAAACGTGAAAGTTCTAGACGAGGAAGAGGAATAGACATTTCCCTGGGAAACCCTGATCGTGCCCGGCGCGGTGATCGCGCGATCGTGCTGCACCCGGTTTTCAGGCAAAACAAACCGGGAGAGCTGGACGAATTCAAAGAACTGGCGAGATCTGCCGGGGTAGAGATCATTGGGGTCGTTTCCGCACCCCGGCAGCGTGCGGATGCGCGCTTTTATGTGGGCAGCGGTAAAATCGACGAACTGGCGGCTCTGCTGGAAGCAACCGGGGCCAAGCTCGTGCTCGTCAGCCAATCGCTCAGCGCGGTGCAGGAACGCAACATCGAGAAAGAGTGCGGCTGCCGGGTGCTGGACCGGTCCACGCTGATCCTCGATATATTCGCACAACGCGCCCAATCGTATGAAGGCAAGCTGCAGGTGGAATTGGCTCAACTGCGGCATATGTCCACCCGCCTGGTGCGGGGCTGGACTCACCTGGAGCGACAAAAAGGCGGTATCGGTTTGCGCGGCCCGGGTGAAACCCAGCTCGAAACTGACCGTCGCCTGATCGGTGTGCGCATCCGGCAGTTGAAGGAACGGCTGGACAAGGTTGAAAGCCAGCGGCAGCAGGGACGGCGGCAGCGGCTCCGTTCGCAATCACCGCTGGTGGCCCTGGTGGGCTATACCAATGCCGGCAAGTCCACCTTGTTCAACGCCCTGACCGGCTCTGATGTGAGCTCGGCAGACCTGCTGTTCGCTACCCTGGATCCCACGGTGCGGCGCATGCCCGGTATGCGCTGCGGCGATGTGTTGCTAGCAGACACGGTGGGTTTCGTCAGTGGTTTGCCACATGAACTTATCGCGGCCTTTCGCGCAACCCTGCAGGAAGCCCGTGAAGCCGACCTGCTGTTGCACGTGGTCGATGCGTCGGACCCCTTCCATAATGACCGGCAGCAAGACGTCGAGGCGGTGCTCGAGTCCATTGACGCCGGCAAGATCCCCGTTATCCGGGTGTTGAACAAGATCGACCGCAGCGGCCAGCCGGTGCAGGTTCTGCTTGGCGAGGACCAGGTGCCGATGAGCGTGTCGATATCGGCACAGACCGGTGCGGGTGTCACTGAACTCAGGGCAGCGATAAGCAACCGCCTGTCCACCTCGCGCATCAATCGCTGGATCGAGCTGCAGGGGCGCGATGGCCGCCTGCGCGCGCATTTGTTCGAACTGGGCGTGGTCAGCGAGGAGCGCATTGCCGAGGACGGTTCATGGATGCTGCATGTCGACGTGCCATGGAATACGGCACAGCGCCTGGCGCGGATGCCTGGCACGGATGGAAACACCATGCGGGAGCAATTGCTGCCGCAACAGGCTGCCGGCTGATGTCCCGATAAATACCCCGGCCGGGGTCCAGCTGATATCATGAACGGCTTGAATCAGCCCGCTTTCAACCCAAACTGGTTTTGCACCAGGTCAATATGCAAATCAGGAGAGTCAGATGCCTTGGAAAGAGCCCGGTAAGGGCAACAAGGATCCCTGGAATTCAGGGGAGCAACCGCCCGACCTCGAGGAAGTTTTTCGCAATGTGAACAACCGCCTCAAGGCCATATTTGGCGGCGGTTCGGGGGGTCGGCGCACCGAGCAGTCCAGCGGCGGCGCCGGGGGCGTGCTTTCCATCCTCATGATTGCCGTCCTGCTATGGATCGGCTGGGACTCGATCCACATCCTCGACCAGGCTGAACGGGGCGTGGTGCTGCGTTTTGGCAAGTACAATCGAACCCTGGAGCCGGGTTTCAATCTCACCTTTCCCCGTCCGGTCGAATCCGTAATCGAGGTAAACATCG
The DNA here is from genome assembly GCA_035292625.1 of Lysobacterales bacterium. Taxonomy (GTDB): domain Bacteria; phylum Pseudomonadota; class Gammaproteobacteria; order Xanthomonadales; family SZUA-36; genus SHZL01. Next base: position 21,593 of record DATDPS010000160.1, read on the forward strand.
GTGACGTACGCTCGGTGGAAAACCGCGGCCAGATGCTGACGGAAGATGAAAATATCGTCGAGTTGAATTACACCATCCAGTTCCGGGTACTGGACCCGCAGATGTTCCTGTTCCAGGTCCGTGATCCCGAGGCCACGCTGCAGTCCGCTGCGGAGAGTGCGCTGCGCGAATCAGTCGGAAATAACCGTCTCGATGTCATCCTGGCGGGCGCCGGGCGTGAAAAAGTATCTCAGGATACGGAGCGCGGTTTGCAGGAAACCCTCGACTTGTACGGCGCAGGCTTACAAGTAACCGAATTCACCCTGAAGGATGTCAACGTCCCAGCGCAGGTGCGCGAGGCGTTTTCCGACGTGAACAAGTCCCGTGAAGATCGCCAGCGTTTTATTGAAGAAGCGCGGGTTCATGCCAACAGCGTGGTGCCCGAGGCACGCGGAGCCGCGGCCCGGGTCATCCAGGAAGCCGAGGGCTACAAGCAGGCTACCATCGCGCTGGCTACCGGTGAGGCCGAGCGCTTCAACCTGCTGCGCGAACAATACAAGCTGGCGCCCGGAATCACCCGCAAGCGCCTCTACATCCAGGCCATGGAAGGCGTGCTTAGCCGTTCCTCCAAGGTCCTGATTGACACGCAATCCAGCGGTAATGTGCTGTATCTGCCGCTGGACCAGATGACAGGTAGCCTTGGCACGCCGCAGCGCGACCTGATGCCGCCCGTAGTAGCACCCCAGGAGAGCCAGGATCCCAGAGAAGGCTCCACCACCAGCCGTACTCCGCGCCGGGAGGGCAAGCCATGAACCGGACCGTCTTAATTATCTTGGCAGTAATTGTCGGTGTGCTGGGACTGTCCAGCGTGTTCCAGGTGAACGAGACCGAGTTCGCCATCAAGTTTCAACTTGGCCGCATCGTGCGCGTGGATTACCAGCCGGGTCTGCATTTCAAGCTGCCGTTCATCAACAACGTACGGAAATTCGACCGCCGCGTGCTGACTCTCGACACGCCTTCCGAGCTGATGCTCACCTCCGAGCAGAAATTCGTCAACGTGGATGCCTTCGTCAAGTGGCGGATCAAAGACGTTTCCCGTTTCTACATTTCCACCCAGGGCAATGAATTGCGTGCCCTGAGCCGCCTCGAACAGATCATCAAGGATCGTATCCGCGCGCAGATCGCCAGCCGCACGCTGGTGGAAGTGGTATCCCAGGAACGCGTCAACATCATGCGCGACATCCAACTCGCCGCGAACAGCGCCACCAGCGAAGAATTCGGCATCGAGGTGATCGACGTGCGCATCAAGTCCATCGAGTTGCCGGACGATGTGCGCGAATCGGTGTTCCGCCGCATGGCCACAGACCGGCAAAAAGAAGCCAACCTGTTGCGCTTCCAGGGGCGTGAAGAAGCCGAGCGTATCCGGGCCAACGCCGACCGCGAAGTGCAGGTCCTGCTGGCAGAAGCCGAGCGTGACGGACAGATCACACGTGGTGCGGGCGATGCCCGCTCCATCGAGATTTATGCCGATGCCTATGGCAAGGACGAGGAGTTTTTCGCCTTTTACCGCAGTTTGCAGGCCTATGAAAACGCCTTTGGCGGCAGCAAGGATGTCCTGGTGCTTGACCCATCGTCCAGTTTCTTTGATTACTTCGGTTCAGGCGAAGGCCGCAAGCAGTAGGCGCACGCGCCGGCTCGCAGATGCTTCAGGACTTACTGACCGCGATTGCCTTGCTGCTGATCATCGAGGGCCTGATGCCCGTGATTGCTCCGCTGGCATGGCAGAAATACCTGCTGGAAATTTCCCGCATGAACCCCCGCACCATCCGCATGGCCGGAATAGCCAGCATGCTGATCGGGGCTTTCCTGCTGCAATTCATGCATTGAACATCGGCGCGCGGACAGTGCCCTGTCTCCGGCGCATCCACTCGGAACCAAATGATGAATAAAAGTATTGTCGTGCTTGGCACCCAGTGGGGTGACGAAGGCAAGGGCAAGATCGTCGACTTGCTGAGCCGTGACGCCGATGCCGTGGTGCGCTTCCAGGGCGGCCACAATGCCGGCCACACGCTGGTCATCGAAGGCAGGAAAACCGTACTGCACCTGATCCCGGCGGGCATACTGCAAGCCGGCGTCGAATGCCTGGTGGGTAACGGCGTGGTGCTTTCGCTCAAGGCGCTGAAACAGGAAATTGAGGAGCTGGAGACACGCGGACTGGACGTGCTTTCGCGGATTTTTATCTCGCCCGCCTGTGCCATCATCATGCCCTACCACGAGATGCTCGATCGTGCACGGGAAGATGCCCGCGGGGCAAAAGCCATTGGCACGACCTGCCGCGGCATCGGGCCGGCATACGAGGACAAGGTGGCCCGGCGCGGTTTGCGCACAACGGATCTGCTGAACCGGGCAACGCTCGAAGACAAAGTGGGGCAGGTACTGGATTTTCACAATTTCGTGCTCAGCCAGCGCTTCGGATTACCCGCGCTGGACCAGGCGGCCGTGGTCGAAGAGGCCCTGGCCCTTGGGGAGTATTTTTCCGCCAGGGTGATCGATGTCAGCCGCCGCATTTATCAATTGCGCCAGCTGGGCAAGCGCATCATGTTCGAGGGGGCCCAGGGCAGCCTGCTGGACATCGATCACGGCACTTATCCTTTCGTCACTTCGTCCAACACCACTGTGGGGGGTGTATGCACCGGGGCAGGCGTTGCCCCGAACGCCATCGACTATGTGCTGGGTATCACCAAAGCCTATACCACCCGGGTCGGCGGCGGACCGTTTCCCACGGAGTTGTTCGATGACACGGGCAAACACATGTCACGGCAGGGCGATGAGTTTGGCGCCACTACCGGCAGGGCGCGCCGGTGCGGTTGGCTGGATGCCGTCACCTTGCGGCGCATGGTGGAACTGAATGGGATCAGCGGCTTGTGCGTGACCAAGCTGGACGTGCTTGATGGTCTCGAAGAACTGAAAATTTGCACTGGCTACCGCCTGGCCGGGGAGGATATTGAATCTACCCCTGTCGATGCCGACAGCTGGGGCTGCCTGGAGCCGGTCTACGCTGTTCTCCCCGGTTGGCAGGAGTCTTCGCGCGGCGTCACTACCTTGCAGCAGTTGCCTGCCAACGCCCGCCGCTACCTGGACGCCATGCAGGAACTCAGCGGGGCGCCCGTGCACATCGTCTCCACCGGCCCTGACCGCACCGAAAATATTGTTCTGCAATATCCTTTTGGTTAACGTCAAAAAAAGGCCCCGCGAGCGGGGCCTGCATTTTTTCTTCTTATGGGTACTCGGGGCGCGAACGCAATCTTCCTGGAATCTGGTGCCCAGAAGAGGACTTGAACCTCCACTACCTTTCGATAACTAGCACCTGAAGCTAGCGCGTCTACCAATTCCGCCATCTGGGCTTAAAAGGCAGAGTTAGGGGGTACCTCTGCCCCGGATTGGTTCGAAGGTAAAGGGCAACCCGCGAACCGGTGCGTACTGTAGAGATTAAGGCCTGGTGTGTCAATAATAACAGGCCCTGGCCTGGTCACACCGGGACAAAGTCTTGTACCTGGATTCACAGCCCGACCCGCCGCGGAATCACGGTACAATGCCGCTTGAACCCAATGAGAAATTTTGCTGATGGCCAAAGACGAAAGCTCCCGATCGCAGAATCATGTTCGCGGCCGCATCGAAGCCGATGCCCCTGAGCGGCAAGCAATCCTGAATCTGCTGCAGGAGCACGGCCGGCCATTGCAGCGCAAGGATATATTTGCCCGCCTGGGCGTTGAGTCGGAGGATAGCCGGGAGATCACGCGCCGGCGCATCAAGGCCATGCTGCGCGACGGGCAATTGGTAAAAAACCGGCGCAATGCCTACGGCCTGCCGGAAAAAATGGACCTGGTGCGCGGGCGAATCAGTGCGCACCGTGATGGCTACGGCTTCGTCATTCCGGAAAGTGGCGAGCCCGATCTCTACCTGTCGCCACGGCAAATGAAACAGGTATTGCACGGTGACCGGGTGTTGGCCTGTGTCACCGGGGTGGACGAACGCGGCCGCCGCGAAGGAGCGATAACCGAAGTCCTGGAACGGGCGCATGCGAAGGTCGTAGGGCGCTTCGTGCAGGAAAGTGGCGTGGCCCTGGTGGTGCCGGACGATCCGCGCATCAATCACGACGTGCTGATTCCCATGGGCGAAACGCTGGGCGCGCGGCCGGGGCAGGTGGTGGTAGCCACTATTGTCAAGCCGCCGAGCGAGCGGCAGCCACCGGTGGGAAAAATCATTGAAATCCTCGGTGAAAGCGGCGCGCCTGGTATGGCCACAGAAATTGCAATACGCAATTTTGATTTGCCGCATGATTGGCCGCCCGGAGTTGAAGACGAGGCAGCCTCATTTGGCCCGTTGGTCACGGATGAAATGACCGGGGGGCGGAGGGATCTGCGGGATTTGCCGCTGGTCACTATTGACGGCGCGGATGCGCGCGACTTTGATGACGCGGTATATGCCCAGAGGCGCCAGGGCGGCTGGCGGCTGGTCGTGGCGATTGCCGACGTTTCCGCCTACGTGCAACCGGACAGCGTGCTGGACGAGGAAGCCCTGAACCGCGCTACCTCGGTTTACTTCCCGGGAAGGGTCATTCCTATGTTGCCGGAGGCGCTGTCCAACGGCTTGTGCTCGCTGAATCCCGATGTCGACCGGCTGTGCCTGGTTTGCGACATGTCGATCAACGAAGATGGCAAGATCACCCGTTCACGCTTCGATGCCGCGGTGATGCGCTCCCAGGCGCGGCTGACCTACAAGGAGGTGTGGGACTGGCTGATCAGCGGTACGGAGGTGATCCGTCCGGGCAAGCGGGAGGTGTCGGTGTCGTTGCGCACGCTGTATGCACTCTACAAGGCTTTGCGCAAAGCCCGCACCCGCCGCGGCGCGATCGATTTCGTCAGCACCGAGGTGAGTTTCGCGTTTGATGAACGGGGCGCAGTGGCCGACATCCTGCCCTACGAGCACAACGAGGCCCACGAGCTGATCGAGGAATGCATGATCAGCGCGAATGTGGAGGCGGCAAAGTTCCTCCTGAAGCACCGCATCCCGGCATTGTTCCGTGCGCACGAACCGCCACAGGAAGGCAAAGTTGAAGCGCTGGAACAGTTCCTGCACGGACTGGGCATCCGCAAAACCTGGAAGGCGCGTCCGGAACCGCGTGATTTCGAGTTGGTCGTGCAGCAAATCAAGGGGCGCGAGGATGAAGCACTGATCATGGCGGTGCTGTTGCGCACACAAAGCCTGGCCAGCTACCAGGAAACCAACACGGGACACTTTGGGCTGGCGCTTGAAGCCTATGCCCATTTCACCTCGCCGATCCGCCGTTATCCCGACCTGTTGGTGCACCGGGCCGTGCATCACGTGTTGCGGCAGCGGGATGCGCATGGCTACCGTTACTCCAGCGCGGAAATGCTCAAGCTCGCCGAGCACTGTTCACATTGTTCCCGGCGGGCAGACGAGGCTGAGTGGGATGTGGATGAGCGGCTGAAGTGTTTTTTCATGCAACAGCACATCGGTGACGAATTCGAGGCGCAGGTGACCGGGGTCACATCGTTTGGCCTGTTCGTCGAACTGGTTAAAACCCGTGTCAGCGGCCTGGTGCACATCACTTCCCTGCCTAACGATTACTATCACTTCCACCCGGTGTCCCACCGGCTGACCGGCGAACGCTCCGGGCGAGTGTTCCAATTGGCGCAAAAGCTGAAAGTCCGGCTGGTTGCGGTCAACGTGGATGACCGCAAGATCGACTTTAAACTGGCATGAATTTCTCGGTACCGAGATGCCCGCAACGGTAGAACAATTGCTGATCGGAATCCACGCGGTTGCCGCGGCCCTCAAATCGGCGCCACCGAGCGTGCGGCGCCTGGTGGTTGCCGGTGAATGCCGCAATGCGCGGGTGCTTGAACTGCGGCAACAGGCTGAAGCGTTGGGAGTGCAGGTTGAGCTGCAACCGCGGGCGATGCTCGACCGCCGCAGCCGCGGTGAGCGGCATCAAGACATTCTTGCCGAATTTGCCGCCAAAAACCTCTGGACCGAACGCGACCTCGACCGTCTGCTCGCGGCGATCACCAAGCCACCGCTGATCCTGGTGCTGGACTGCATACAGGACCCGCATAACCTCGGTGCCTGCCTGCGAACGGCGGAAGCAGCCGGGGTAGACCTGGTGATCCTGTCCAGGGACCGCTCGGCATCTCTGTCACCGGTGGTGCGCCGGGCCGCATCGGGGGCCGCCGAGGTGGTGAATATCGTCACGGTCGCCAACCTGGCCCGGGTATTGCGCAAACTCAAGGATGCAGGAGTGTGGTTGGTGGCTGCCGCCGGGGAGGCAGAGCAGGAGCTCTATGCCGCTGATTTAAGCGGACCGCTGGCACTGGTCATGGGTGGTGAAGGCCAGGGCCTGCGCCGCCTGACTGCGGAATTGTGCGACTATCACGTGCGCATACCCATGTACGGCACGGTGAGCAGCCTGAATGTGTCGGTGGCCACTGCCATCTGTGTTTATGAAGCTATCCGGCAAAGAAATTCGCCATGAACCTGCAGCAGCATTTTGATATTCGCCTGCCCGGCTGGATTGATGGTTTTGTCGACAACTGGCTGAAGGCGCCTGGCGCCCGCCTCGATACAGCCGGGCAGCGCATGTCCCTGGCCGTTGCTTTGTCAGCAGAAAACGTCCGCCAGCAGACTGGCGGGCCGTTTGGCGCCATCGTGGTAGAGGAGAATGGCTCCCGTCTGGTCGGCGTCGGCGTTAATCTCGTCACGCGCCTGAACATGTCTGCCGCGCACGCAGAAATCGTGGCGCTCAGCTTGTCGCAGCGGGTAGTGGAGTCCTGGAACCTGGGCAGTATCGGAGCCATGCAACTGGTGACGTCCTGCGAACCCTGCGCCATGTGTTTTGGCGCGGTACCCTGGTCCGGCGTGGCGAGCGTGGTGTGTGGCGCGCGCAAAGAAGATGCCGAGGCAGCGGGTTTCGATGAAGGTGACAAGCCGGAAGACTGGACAGCCACGCTCATCCGCCGCGGCATAGAGGTCAAGCTGGATGTCATGCGCGCTGAAGCCGCCCGGGTGCTGCACGACTACGCCGCCTGCGATGGCGCCATTTACCACCCCGGAAGAACCTAGCGCGGTTGGTGAAGATCAATTTGCCGTCACGGCCACCGCGGTTCTGTTGCACAGAGTTCCAGGCGCAATTGACTGAGGTAATCCCGCATCAACGCGGCACGCCGTTCTGCTTCGGCGCGCCCGGCTGCCGTCTGCATGGTGGCGGGCAGTTTGAACAGCTTGGCATAAAAATGATCGACCGTGAAACGGGCATCGTCCGGTTCCCGCTGCTCGCAGAACGGATCTTCAACGCTGCACAAGGGACGGTTGAGACGCCCGCCGACCAGCAGGCAGCGGGCGATACCGATGGCGCCCAGGGAGTCAAGCCGGTCGCCGTCCTGCACCACGCGGGCTTCGAGTGAGTGGGCCGGGATGGCCGCGGAATAGCTGTGCGCTTCAATGGCGTGAAACACCTGGTCCAGCAACTCTCCGGGATAGCCGATGGCACGGAGGAATTCCGTGGCGGCCTGCGCGGCCAATTTCGATCCCTGTGCGCGCAGTGGGCTGTTTTTGGCAACGGCGACGCAGTCGTGCAACCAGGCGGCGGGCAGGGTAACCCGGGCATCGGCGTTTTCCTTCCGGGTCAGTTCAGCCACATTGTTCGCCACTCGCCGCACATGGCTGATGTCGTGCGCGGCATCTGCCGCCTCGACCGAGGCCACGAACTGCGCGCAGTGGGCCTGTAACTCGGCCAGGGTCATCGATGCGGTGCTTTCCGGCTGCGCGGATGGGGCCGCCGGCCGGCCCCGGTGGGTGAACCGGGCCTGGCCATGGGACGGGCAGGGCGCGCCGCGGCAGGCTCGTGCATGCGCCTGACCGGTTTTTGTTCTGCGGTTTTTTTCGCCGGCCTGCCATGGCTTTTCACTTCCTGCAGGCTGAGACGGGCTGGAGCAGCGGGTAGCCTGACGTCATGGCGCAGGATACGGTGGTCGCGCGGCGGGATCTCGGTCCATTGACCCATGCGCAGGCCCCTGGGCAGTTTGGCGGCGCCATAGCGCACCCGCTTCAGGCGGCTGACCATGAAACCCAGGGCTTCCCACAGGCGGCGCACTTCGCGATTGCGTCCTTCCAGGATGGTCACCTGGAACCACTGGTTACCCGAGGTTCCGGTGGCCATGCGCTGGATATCACTGAAGCGGGCAGGGCCATCATCCAGTTGCACGCCCTGGCGGAGTTGGTCCAGCTGCTCGTCGCTGACCAGGCCGCGAATGCGGCAGACGTACTCGCGGTCCACCTGGCTGGATGGGTGCATCAGCGCGTTGGCCAGCTCGCCGTCGGTGGTCAGCAACAGCAGGCCGGTGGTGTTGAGGTCCAGGCGGCCCACGGCAACCCAGCGTGCGTCCTTGAGCCAGGGCAGCCGGTCGAAAACGGTGGGGCGGCCTTGCGGGTCCGAGCGGGTGGTCAGCTCGCCCTCCGGTTTGTTGTAGATCAGCGTGCGGTATTGCGCGGCTTCTTCGAGCACCAGCCAGTCGCGGTCCTGGAACCGGATACGGTCACCGGCCTTGACCGACTGGCCGAGCCCGGCCGGCTTGCCATTGACCAGCACGGTGCCGCGGGAGATTTGCTTCTCCAGGGCACGCCGCGACCCCATGCCACTGCCGGCCATGACTTTCTGCAGGCGATCGCTGGCAGGCTCCGGCAGAGCTTCGCTGGTCTTTTCCCAACTCTTAATCCTGGCCTTCATGGGCTGGCATATCTTCTTCATCCGCGCGGTTGGCTTCCGGAGGCGCAAAATCCAGTTCGGGCTCCAGGGTTTCCATATCGCGAATCTCGGCCAGGCTGGGCAGATCATCAAGACTGCCCAGGTTGAAATAGTCGAGAAACGCCCGGGTAGTGCCGAACAGCGCGGGTTTGCCTGGTATGTCGCGGTGGCCGACAACGCGAATCCATTCCCTTTCCTGCAATGTGCGCATGATGTTGGAACGTACCGACACACCGCGAACCTCCTCGATTTCACCGCGTGTAACGGGCTGGCGATAGGCTATCAGCGCGAGTGTTTCAAGCAGCGCCCTGGAGTAACGCTGCGGGCGTTCCTCCCACAGGCGGGAAACCCACTTCACCAGGTCCTGGCGGGTCTGCAGCCGGAAACCCGAGGCCACTTCGACCAGCTCTATGCCGCGGCCCGCCAGGTCGGCCGACAACTCCTCCAGCGCCTTGGCGATGGCCTCGATACCCCAACCCTCATCGGTCTCCAGCAGCGATAGCAGCTGCGGCATGCCCAGCGGACCGCCCGCGGCCAGCAGCAGGGCTTCGATGATGTGTTTCAACTCGATCGCTTGTGTATTGCCTGATTCGGACATGGACGGTTTGCTCCTGGCCAAGGAATTCCAGGCCCTAGTCAACGATGGGTTCAAAGGCGCCTGGCCGCTTAATGTAAATCTGGCCCAGCGGTTTGTTCTGGATGAGGTCGATCAGGCGCTCGCGCAACAGTTCCATCAGCGCAAGGAAGGTTACAACCACGCCCATGCGGCCTTCGCCGGCGGTGAAGAAATTCTGAAATTCGAGGTAGGGTTTCTCCCGCAAACGCTCCATCACCGCGCTCATGCGCTCGCGCACGGACAGGGTTTCGCCTTGCACCTGGTGATGACTGAACAGTTCGGCGCGGCTGAGCACGTCGCGCAGTGCGGCCAGCATATCCTGCAAGTCGATTTCCGGCGGAATGTGAATGATCTTGCGATTCTCCACCCAGGCCTCCAGCACCGCGAAGTCCCGGTCGGCCCGCGGCAGGTTTTCCAGGTCCTCTGCGGCCTGCTTGAAGCGCTCGTACTCCTGCAGGCGGCGCACCAGCTCGGCGCGCGGGTCCTCTTCCTCGCCTTCCTCGGTCCGCGGCCGCGGCAGCAGCATGCGCGACTTGATCTCGGCCAGGATCGCGGCCATGACCAGGTATTCCGCCGCCAGCTCGAACTGCACATCGTGCAGCATCTCGATGTAGGCCATGTACTGCCGGGTAATTTCGGCAATGGGTATGTCCAGCACGTCCAGGTTTTGCCGCCGGATCAGGTAGAGCAGCAGGTCCAGGGGCCCCTCGAAGGCGTCGAGGAACACTTCGAGGGCATCGGGTGGAATGTACAAATCCTGCGGCAGCCGCGTGTACGGTTGCCCCTGCACCATGGCAAAGGGTATTTCCTCCTGCTGGACAGCGATATTGTTGCTGCTTGCCTGAGGCTGCATAGTGGCTTCCATGGTATGTTTCTGGCCCTGTTTAGCGGCTTGGGTGTTGGATCAGAAGTCTATCACGCCCCGCCCCTGGCGCAGGACAATCGGCAGGTCGCCGCTCAGGTCGATCAGCGTGGTAGGTTCCAGCGGACAATAACCGGCGTCGACATACAGGTCGACCATGCCATTCACCGCGTCATACAGGTCCTCGCTATCGAGGATGTCGTTCTCTGTTCCGGGCAGGATCAGCGAAGAGCTGAGCAAGGGTTCATCCATGGCTTTGAGGATGGCCTGCACGACGGCATGATCCGGGATACGGATGCCGATGGTGCGAGTTTTCCTTTGCTGCACTAATTTCGGCACCTGGCTGCTGGCGGGAAGAATGAAGGTGAACGGCCCGGGTGTGGCCTGCCGGATCAGGCGGTGCGCCTGGTTATCAACACGCGCCAGGTAGCTCACGTCTGACAAGGTACGGCAGCAATAGGTGAAATGATGCCGTTGATCGAGCTGGCGCATGCGCATGACCTGTTCCTGCGCCCTGCGGTTGCCTGCCCGCCAGCCCAGCGCATATCCCGAGTCGGTCGGGTACGCAATCAGCCCGCCACGAATCAGCACGGCCACGATGTGATCGATATGGCGGGGGTTCAAACCCTCCAGCCTCACTTCGATTCTTTCACTCATGCCCGTTCACTGTGGTCCATTCAACGCAACGTGCCATTCTAACCCGCATGTTGCACCAGTGCGCGGAGCGAGACGGTTCAGAAGTGCGGCATGGTTGGCTTTCGCGACCGAGGAGCGCACAGGCATAGTCGACACTATGTCGAGCACTCCGACCGAGCGAAAGCCAGACAGGGCGTGCTCCTGGGCCGTCGCAGTAGTGAACTGGTGCAACATGCGGGTTACTGCAGCAGGACAGCCGGTAACAGCGCGACTGACGCCGATCAGTGGGCAAGGAAGCACAGGTGCCGCGGAGGACAGGGATGGCCGTGAGGGGCCTTGTGCACTCATGCCCCTGCACGTAAGCTGTCCCACCCATGTGGTACGTCATCTACTCGCACGACCTTGATGGCAGCCTGGAACGGCGCCAGGCAGCCCGGGCCGCGCATCTCGCGCGCCTGCAGGAACTGCTGGGCCAGGGCCGCCTGCTGCTTGCAGGCCCGCGGCCTGCCATCGATGCCGAAGACCCGGGCCCGGCAGGTTTCCTTGGCTCGTTGGTGGTCGCGCACTTCGATTCCCTGCAGGATGCCCAGGCCTGGGCCGAGGCGGATCCCTACGTTGCCGCCGGCGTATACCAGCGGGTTGAAGTCACACCGTTCAAACGGGTCCTGCCGCTGTGAACACGGAGCAGCGCATGCTCGAGATGCGCCGCCGGTTGGAATTGGCACTGCAGCCCCAGTTGCTGGAAGTGATCGACGAAGGCCACATGCATGTGGGCCATGCCGGCGCCCGGGACGGGCGGGGGCATTTCCGGGTGCACATCGTCTCGGCGCAGTTTGCCGGCCGGACCGGGGTGCAACGCCACCGCCTGGTTTACCAGGCGGTGGGCGATTTGATGCAAAGCGACCTGCACGCCCTGGCCATCGAAGCCCTGGCGCCGGAAGAGGCCTGAGGAAGCCCTGGTTGACCGGGGGTTTCCTGAAAATCAGCCAGCCCAGCCGGGTTTGCGGTGTTCGACTTCAACGGTGGTGTAAATGCCGCCGCGCACGTTAAATTCGGCCGTCAGGCGGATGAAGCGGGGATCCAGGGCCGCCACCAGGTCGTCGAGAATGCGGTTGGTCAGGTCTTCGTGGAATCCGCCCTCATTACGATAACTCCACAGGTACAGCTTCCAGGACTTGAGTTCAACGCAGCTCTGGTCCGGAATGTATTCCAGTTCGAGGGTGGCAAAGTCCGGTTGTCCCGTTTTGGGGCACAGGCAGGTAAATTCTGGAGACTCGATTCGGATGGTATAATCCCGGGACGGTTTGGGATTGGGGAAAACCTCGAGTTCGGTGCTTGGCCGGGTGCCCATGGTAACTCCTGAAAATGACTAAAATTATCCAAAGAACATCAACAAGCGACGCAGTTTAGCCACTTCATGAACAACAATACAATGCGCCACCGGGCAGCGGCCCGGGTTTATCGCCATGCTTTCACCTTACCCAGACCGGGGGCCGCGGGGATGTGCGCATGAGGTTGACGACCGTGAAGCTGGCCGGATTCAAATCCTTCGTCGATCCGACGACGTTCTACGCCCCAACCAACCTTACCGGTATCGTCGGACCCAATGGCTGTGGCAAATCAAACATCATCGATGCGGTGCGCTGGGTGATGGGTGAAGGCTCGGCCAGGGTACTGCGCGGCGAATCCATGTCTGACGTCATCTTTTCCGGTTCCGCCACGCG
>DATDPS010000161.1:0-5971 GCA_035292625.1 Lysobacterales bacterium
GTTCATCGGCCCGCGCGATCCACTCGACGAAATCGGTGAGCGGGCGGTTGGGCAGGATGCCGACATGGAAGGATACGGGCATTTATTTACTCCTCCATCCGGATTAAACCTTGAACGTGGCGACTGCTTCAAACGGCAATCGGTGGATGTCGGGCACGGAGCAGACATCCGCAGCGTGGCCGACCACCAGCAACAGGTAGGGCATCTCGTTTTTTGGCCGGTCCAGCAATTCGTTCAGGAAACCCATCGGGCTCGGTGTGTGGGTGAGGGTGCTCAAGCCGGCCCGGTGCAGGGCGGCAATCAGGAGGCCACACGCGATCCCGGTCGACTCGTGCGGGTAGTAGCGTTTCTGCTTGGCGCCGGATTCATCCAGTGAATAGCGTTCGTAAAACACCGCGATCAGCCAGGGGGCAATTTCCAGAAACGGCTTATCCTCGTTCGTGCCCAGGGCGGCGAGGGCTTGCAGCCATTCGGGCGGGGCGCGGTGGGCATAAAATTCACGCTCCTCCGCTTCGGCGGAGCTGCGGATTTTCTGCTTCAAAAGCGGGTCGGACACGGCCACAAAACGCCACGGCTGCTGATTGGCGCCGCTGGGCGCTGTCGCGGCTGCGCGGATCGCCTGCTCGATCAGCGCCTGCGGCACCGGGCGCTGCGAGAATTCGCGCACGGTGCGGCGGGTCGCCATCAACAAGGCAAACCGGCGGGCGCGCTCCAGCGCCTCCTCGTCGCTCAGTTGCAGGGGGTGGCTGAACGGAATGTGCGGGATACCGATCACCGGCTACCAGATCTTGACCCGCTCCCCGGGCGGCAAGTACAAGGCATCGCCTTCGACCACGTCGAACGCCGCGTAGAATTCCGGTACGTTCCTGACCACTCCGTTGACGCGATATTGTCGCGGCGAGTGCGGGTCGGTATTGATCTGTTGCCGCAAAGCTTCGTCGCGCTGGATGCCGCGCCAGCCTTGTGCATAGCCGATGAATACGCGCTGCTGGCCAGTGTATCCATCCATCGCCGGTGCCGGCTGGCCCTGGAGCGACATCTCGTAGGCCATCAGGGCAATGTCCAGGCCGCCGAGATCGCCAATGTTTTCACCCAGGGTAAATTCACCGTTGACATTCAGATCCTCGAATGGCTTGAACTGCGAGTACTGCTCCACCAATTTGGCCGTGCGGGCCTTGAATTCAGCCTTGTCTTCGTCGGTCCACCAATTGCGCAGTACGCCGTCACCGTCAAAAGCGCTGCCCGAATCGTCAAAACCATGGCCGATCTCATGCCCGATCACGGCGCCAATCGAGCCATAATTCACGGCGTCTTCGGCATTCATGTCGAAAAAAGGCGGCTGCAGGATGGCGGCCGGAAAGACGATCTCATTCAGCGGCGGATTGTAGTAAGCGTTCACGGTCTGCGGCGTCATGCCCCATTCGGAGCGGTCCACCGTGCCGCCCTGGCGCGCAATGTTGAACTCGTACACGAAGCGGGCGGAGCGGTGCATGTTGCCCACCAGGTCATCCGGCCTGATTTCCAGTTTCGAATAGTCTTTCCATTTATCCGGATAGCCGATTTTCGGGGTGAATTTGGACAGCTTGTCGAGGGCCTGGGTCCGGGTTTCCTCACCCATCCAGTCCAGATCCTTAATGCTGACTTCATAGGCTTTGATCAGATTGCCGACCAGCGTCAGCATGTGCTCCTTGGCCGCGGGTGGGAAATGGCGCGCCACGTATACCTTGCCCACCACTTCTCCAAGGTTGTTGTTGACGCTCTCGACCGCACGCTTCCAGGGCGGAAGCTGTTGTTCGATGCCCAGCAGTGTTTTTGAATAAAACTCGAAATTCTGCTGATCCATGGCCTCACTCAATAACCCTGCGTTGGCGTTCAGAACCGTCCATTTCAGGTAGGTCTTCCAGTCAGCCAGCGGGGTCTCCTGGATGATATCGTCCAGTGCGCGCATATAATCCAGTTGCATGACCACCAGGCCGTCGATAGTGCTGACCGCCGCGTTGTCAAGGTAATCGGCCCAGGCAAAACGGGGCATCAGTTGAGGCAATTCGCCCAGGGGGAGCTTGTTGTAGAGGGCCACCATGTCGCGGGTCTGTTCCTTCTTCATGTGTTCGGCCGCGATACGGGTTTCCAGCGCCATGATCATGTCGGCGGCGGCTTTGCCTTCCGCCAGACCGGCCAGTGCAAACATTTTTTCAATGTGCGCGACATAGGCCAGGCGTATGGCCTCGGATTTTTCGCCTTGCTCGAAATAATATTCCCGGTCGGGCAGTCCCAGCCCGCCCTGGTAGACGTACATCATGTAGGTATCCGGGTCTTTGAAGTCGACGTACTGGTTGAGTGAAAACGGCACGCCAACGCCAATCTTGTTGGCTGCGGCGAAGTACTGCGCCAGCTGGGTGTGGTTTTCGATCGCATCGACCCGCGTAAACTCGGCGGCCAGCGGACTGATACCCAATACGTTACGTGTTTCCATGTCCATGTAGGAGCGGTAGAGGTCGCCCACTTTCTGCTCGTCACTGCCGGGCACAAAGTTGCCTTCAGCCGATTCCTCAATGATCAGCTTGACGTTTTCCTCCGCCCGCTCATGCACCTCCAGGCCGACGCTGTTGCTGGCGCGATCGGGCGCGATCTCGGCGCTGGCCATCCAGCCGCCGTTGACGAAGGCATTGAAGTCGTCACCGGGCCGGACTGCCGTGTCCATGTTCGCCTGCAGGACGCCGGAGTGTTTCTCAACTGGAGCGGGCGCTGCCGCTATTTCTGTGGCATCCGGGGACGCTTCCGCGGCAGTTGGCGTGACGTCGCTGTCCGGGCTGCAGGCTGAAAGCAGCAGCATGGCCGCCAAAGTAGCAATGATTCTATTCATGGGGTGACCTTTTCTCTGGATAAAGGGTTGAAAGTGGCAGCAAATTCGGGGTCAGAGTAAAGTGCCAGAGTAGTTACTCTGGCACTTTACTCTGACCCCGCCAGTCTCTCGGCCGGATCTCTCCGGCCATACCCGGCGCATTATAGGGCATACCCCCGCAGGTTTCAGAAACCCCGGCAGAGCTGCGGGCAAGCAGCGTAAAAATGCGATGAGCGGAGCTGGAATGGGGTCTGATGCGCGCCAGAGGGGTCGGCTCCGTTACAATGAGACGCACAAACCATGCGAGGCCCGTAATGAGCATGATCGATCCGGCGGAAGAGTTGCCAAGCGTTTCAACCCCGCTCCCGGGGCCTCAAAGCCAGGCCCTGTTCGATCGCCTGGACGCGCATCTTACCAGCGCCAATGCCGACCACAGCATGTATCCCCTGGCAGAAGTGGGTAAACGCGGCTACCTGATCGAGGATGCCGATGGCAACACCTTTGCCGATCACATGTCGGCCTGGGGTGCGTCCCCGTTTGGCCCGACGCCACCCCGGGTCAAGCAAGCCATGGAAAACACCTGGGATCAGCACGGCATGCAGATCAGCGGCTGGTTGCCCAATACGGCAGCTTTTGCTTTGGTGGAAAAACTGGCGCAGATCGCACCCGGGCGATTGACCCGCGTGGAATACTCGGTGTCGGGCACGCTGGCGGTCGAGGGGGCGGTGAAGTTCATGCGCGAGGCCACTCGCCGTCCGCTGATCATCACCTTTGGCGGTCAGTACCACGGCGAATCCACCTACATGACGGCGGGTGCCTCGAGCGACCTCTCCAATGTCACTTCCGGCCGCACGCAATACGTGTCTGGCATCGTGATGGTGCCGTACCCCAACCGTTTTCGCTCGCCGTTCCGCAAGGGTCCCGGGCCCTTCGATGAATGCGAAGTCCTCGACTACCTGGAATACCTACTGGTGCAGCAGGTGCATCCCGGGCAGGTGGCCGGTGTGCTGGTCGAGCCGGTGCTGGGTGAAGGCGGCATCCACGCGCCATCGCAGCGTTTCTGGGACCGACTGGGTGGTTTGTGCAAGCGCTGGGGATGGTTGTTGTGTCTGGATGAAGTGCAAACCTGCATGGGCCGCTGCGGCGAGATGTTTGCCATGCAGCGCTGGCAGCGCATCGATCCCGACCTGCTGCTGCTGGGCAAGGCCTTCGCCGCCGGCGGCCAGCCCATCGCGGCCCTGCTGGGTACGGACGAGGTGATGGGCAACACCGAGCTTCACCTGGGCAGTACCTATGGTTTTGCCCCGGCTGCCTGCGCCGGCTCGCTGGCGGGCATCGAGCTCATCGAAGCAGGTGGCGTGCTGGAAAACGCGCGGCTGCTCGAACATATATTCCTGCAAGAACTCACGCCGCTGAAGAAAGAGATTGGCCAGGTCGGCGATGTGCGCGCGGTGGGCGCCATGGCAGCGGTCGAGTTCGTGCGTGATAAAGACCAGATCGCTCCGGCGCCGGCTTTCCAGTATGCCGTGCACGAAGCCGTCTTGCGCAAAGGCGTCCTGGGCATCACGCAACGGGGTAAATGGCATTACCGCCTGCAGGGAGCGCTGACCATGCCACCGGTGGTTTTCCGGCATAGCTGCAAGCTGATTGCCGAAGCGATCCGCGAAGTTGCCCAGCAGCCACCCGAAGAGCGCAGCACCATCCAGGAAGCCGTGGCCGGTGCTTTGCGTTAAATTGGTCCCGGTCTGCATGAAACCAGGCAGGTCGGCGGCATCTTCGACTCAGGGTGCGTTGCGCAAGTCAAGAGTGATCGTGCGGGTTTGCAGGAAGTCGGCTCCCAGCACGCCGTCGTAGTTGATATCATCCGCCACGACGGCCAAGGACTCGACCGGACTTGTGCCGATTGCAAGTTGTGCAGAGGCGTCCGGGGCGACTTCGATCAACCGTTCCTGGACAAGCTCACGAGAAACCAGTGTGCCCCTGATATTGCCCGAGTCGAGCAGAAACCACAGAGGTGTGCCGGTGGCCTGCACGGGCAACAGGACCGACAGGGCCGCTCCGTTTTCGCCGGTGGCAAAGCGCAGCGGCAGCTTCTGACTGGCCCACGCAGCAACCGCATTCTCGGCTGGGTGTATGATCAGCTCGTTCCCCGGCCAGTCCAGCGTGATGACCTGACCGCGGAAGCTGTCGAGCGCGAGCACACCGTCCAGCCGCGGCAATTCGGGGGGTAACAGGGCGTTGACGTCAAACACGGCCACCGGCGCCAGTTGGATCGGGTAGCCTGACAGCGTTGCCTGCAAGCGCTCGCAATTCCTGAAGACCACCGGCTCGCCATTCATGCGATAGCCGACGTCGCGCCCACTCGGCTTGCAGGCGGTTTTCGCGGCCAGTTGCGGAGACAGCAGTGTGCGTCCAGCGGCGGTGTCGAGCAGAAACGTGTATGCCGCTTCATCGATGATCAGTTCCACTGTGCGCAGGCCATGGAAGTAAGCGTTCAATGAAATGGCTACTGGTGCTTTAGGCTGTTCGTAGTTGATCGAATCGGCAGGCTCTGGCCCGGGAACAGCCGTGGCGCAGCTCGCCAGCAGAAACGCGCACAAAAACCCCGCCAGCCAATCGATTTTCACGCCCCGCGGAAAAATGAGTATGAGTTCCAGATCACGCAGCAAATTTGGGCAAATTTGGGGTCAGAGTAAAGTGCCAGGGTAGTTACTCTGGCACTTTACCCTGACCCAGTCACTTCCAGACATTCGCGGCTTGTTCGAAATTCGCCCGCTGCGGCCGCACCACGCAAAAGCGCTGGCCGGTGGGCGCTTCCATTACCACCCAGCGCTTGACCGGGCCGAGGCGTTTGGCACCGAGGGCTTCCAGGCGCCTGACTTCGGCCTCGATGTCATCTGTTTCGATGTCGAGGTGCACGCGGCTGGGGTGGTCCACTTGCTGCACCTCGATGTGGTAATCCTCGGGCGCGGTGTCCAGGGCGACGTAAGCCGGGCCGTCATCGCCGCGGATTCTGATGCCCAGCGCAGCGCTCCAGAATTCGGCCGCGCTGGCGAGGTCGTCGGTTTGGCAGTCGATGATGAATCCGGCCAGTCGGCTCTTGTGCATGATGTCTTCCTCAGGATCGCA
>DATDPS010000162.1:0-4943 GCA_035292625.1 Lysobacterales bacterium
CTACGCAGTCGAAACTGTTGACCCAGTTTGATTTCAGCACCGGGTCAACGCCGGCTGAACCGACCCAGCAGCCGAGCAGCACCTACACCTGGGCCAGTTTCTATCTTGTTTTGCTGTCTGACGGGGGCACCGCGTTTGCACAAGCGCTGCTCGTCGCCACCGGCGATGATTGCCTGGTCTATGATGCTTGCCACCCGTTCACATCCTTACCGAGCGCGCGCAAGGCATTGCCAGTCGACATCAACGGCGACGGTCTGGCCGACCTGGCCTGGCAGGACGAGCTGTTTGACTGGTACGCGAAAATCAATACCGGGGGTGGATTTCTGCCCACGGCAATTTCCATCGCCAATTTCGACGGCACAGCGCTTTGGCAATACGAACTCAGCAGTTTTCTGGACATCACCGGCGATGGCTTGCCGGAACTGATCTATCCCAACCTGTTCGACAACGCCGGCGCCGTTTGGCAAATGCATGAAAACCTGCACGGCAATGCCTTTGCAGCGGCGGTGCCAACCAACGCCAAGTATGGCAATTCCAGCGAGCTTGACAGCAGCATCCTGGTGGATACCAATGGCGATGGCATGTTGGATAATCTGTTCATCGACCTCAGTGCCAAGGGCAAAGTGCAAAGCAGCACGACCAGGGTCTACCTCGGCCAGAACAGCGTCGCCGGCGGCAGCCCTGCGAATGCCATGAACCTGGTCAGCAGCATTACCGATGGTTTTGGCGCCAGCACCGTTCTCAGCTACAAACCCCTGACCGACGCGTCGGTCTACACCCGCATGAGTGATGCTAACAGGGCGCTGTGGGGCGCCGGGTCCGTAGTCTACGACCTGGTGGCGCCGGTGTACGTGGTCAGCCAGGCCGAGAGCAGTGCTCCCCTGTATAACAGCCCAACAGCCAGGAGCCGGATGGAATTCCGCTACGTGGGCGCGAGGCTGCAGGGGGGTGGCCGGGGCTTCCTTGGATTTGGTGAAGTGATTTCCTATGACCCGCAATTGGGCGTCCGCACCAACACGCGTTATCGGCAGGATTTCCCATTTATCGGCTTGCCCTCCGACACCACGCAGGCCAGGGTGAGCAGCAGCCAGAAATTGGATGCCATAAGCAACACGGCCGCTACGAGCCCGGTAGCCTGGGCCGCCGTTGCAGCGGCGAGCCAGCCACCCGTTCTGCCCAGTGGCACTTTACTGAATTATGCCGTGAACCAATGGGCGGCAATCGAAACCGTCAGTGGCAAAAAAACCTGGTTCCCCCATATTGCCAATAAGCTGGAACGCAGCTATTCGCTCAGCGGCACATTCAACCGCAAGGTGCTAACCACCCGCGCCTACAGCGCTTATGGTGACCTGACCAGCGCAATCATCAACACCTATGCCACGGATGGCAGCACGGCCTTCTCCACCCAGACCAGCTCCAATACCTATCTTGTTCCGGACACGGACAATTGGCGCCTCGGCCGGCTGAGCGCAAGCTCCGTTACCCATGCACGCAACGGGGTGACTTCCATCACACGCCAGTCCAACTTTGCTTACGATACGGCAAGCGGCATCCTGAACAAGGAAGTGCTTGAACCCAATGTCGCGGCGCTCAAGGTCACTACCAGCTACCAACTGGATGCTTTCGGCAATCGCATTTCCTCGGCTGTGTCCGCCAGCGGAATCAACACGCGCAATAGCTACTTCACTTACGACCCCCTCGGCCGCTTTGTGATTGAAACACGCAACGCCTATGACCAGCCCACGCAGAAAATCGTCAGCTGGGACGCCTATGGCAATGCCCTGGCGCTTGACAGTATCGATGCTGTAAGAACCAACTCGGCGGTCGATTACATGGGCAGGCCATTCATCTCCCATACAGAGACAGGCGCCTGGAGCAAGATCACCCGGAGCAGTGCAGCGATCAGTTATTGCCCCGGCAGCGATACGGCGTTTTATACGCACGTCACCGGTGGCGGCCAGCCCGGCCAGTACCAGTGTTACGACCGCTTGCAACGCGAAATCCGCACGGCTACCCAGGGGTTTGATGGCGGCATGATCTTTGTTGACCGTTACTTCGATGCATCAGGGCGGCCAGAGAGGGTTTCCGAGCCTTATTTTTCAGGTTCCACGCGGTATTGGCACCAGACCGTTTATGATTCATTGGGCCGTGTCGATGCAGTGCTGGCAGCCGATGGCAACGACATGAGCTATGACTATGACCAGGCCGCCAGCGCCTGCAACATCAGCGGCGCGTCGCGCCAGGTGAAAATTACCAATGGCCTTGGCCAGGCCCGGCTCGAATTGCGCAATGCACTGGATGAGGCAAGCGCCGTATACGACACTAACTGCGGCGTGGTCAGTTACAGTTATGACGCCATGGGCAATCCCGTTCGGGTGACGGGCGTGGACCAAGCGGTCACGACCAGTGAGTACGATGCGGCGGGGCGCAAAACGAAGTTGATCGATGCCGATAAGGGAACCTGGCAATACGCCTACAATCCATTGGGAGAAATCACTCGCCAGCTTGACGGCAAGAACCAGGCGATCGACTTCACCTATGACCTGCTGGGACGCGTTTCGGAACGGCGCGAGCTCAGTGGTACCAGCAGCCTGACACCGGGTAACGGCACCGTGCAGAACAGTGAAGTCACGACCTGGAATAACAGCACCACCGCGAGCTCCATGGGCAAAGGCCAGGTCACCATCGTGGTTTACCGGACCGGCGCCAGCGGCACCATCCTGCACCAACGGGCTTATGGCTATGACAGTTATGGCAGGCCGGACCTCGTCAGCTCGTCGCTGGACGGTTTGACGTTTGCTGAAGAGACAAGCTACGACCAATTCGGCCGGTTGTTCCAACAGTTCGATGCATCCGGCGATGATCGTGGCGTCCGCTATCACTACAACAGCCGTGGCTACCTGGAAAAACTCCAGGAAGCGCGTGAAGGTACACAGGGCTTGGTCTACCAGCACATCCGCGGTCATGATGCGCGCGGCAACTTCACCTATATGGTGCTTGGCAACGGCATAGAGGCTTTTGCCACCTATGATGCCAGGTCGGGCAGGATGTCGGAGCTGGAGGCTTACGATGCCGGCCAGAACGAATTGCAAAAAGTCCAATACACCTTTGACGTGGCGGGCAATCTTCTCGCTCGCCATGACACCTCGGGCAGCAATGACCTGGAAGAAACGTTTACCTATGACCTGCTCAACCGCCTTGAAGCGATGAATTTGTCAGCGGGCGGAGCGGCGCCGCAAAACACATTGAGCTTGCAGTACGACGCGTCCGGAAACATCAAGTACAAGACGGGTGTCGGAAATTACAGCTATGGTTCTAGCAGCAACCGCCCGCATGCCGTGACCACAGCCGGTTCAACCACTTACAGCTATGATGCCAACGGCAACCAGGTCTCATCCTCCGATGGCCGCAGCATCAGCTACACGGTGTTCGACCAGGCCAGGCGGATCGCGAAAGCGGCCGAGTCAACCGAGTTCTCTTATGGCATTGGCAACCAACGCATCAAAAGGGTCGATGACAACGCTGTCGACGAGGCCCGGACCACCTGGTACTTTGGCAGCGTTGAGCGTATCCAGCAGAACAGCGGCAATGCGTATTTCAAGCGCTACATCGGTGGCGTTGCCATCGCCGACTTCTACCCCAACACCCAGGAACAGACAGTGCAGTACGTGGTAAGGGATAATCTTGGCTCCATCCACACCCTGGTCGATTCCAACGGCGCCGCCTGGCCCATGCACTTCAGCGCTTTCGGCGAGCGGCAAGCAGGATCCTGGAACGGCGCGCTTTCCACGGTGGCGCTGAAATTCAACAACACGCTCACAAGCCACGGGTTCACCGGCCACGAACACGCCGATGGGCTTGGCATCATCCACATGAACGGGCGCATCTACGACCCCAGGCTCGGCCGATTCCTCCAAGCCGACCCCCTGGTGCAGGAGCCGAAGAACAGCCAGTCCCTGAACCGTTACAGCTATGTCCTGAACAATCCACTCTCGATGACTGATCCAAGCGGATATTTCAGTGTGGGCGGCTTTGTCAAAAAGTGGTGGCGACTGGCCGCAGCGGTGGTGGTCTCGTACTACACTTTTGGGGCGGCAAGCGGGTGGGCTGCCTCCTGGCTGGCCGGAACGGCACTGGCGGGCAACACCATTGCGATCGGTGCGATCGCCGGTGGTATCGCCGGCTTTGTCGGTGGCGCCCTCATATCCGGGTCCTTGAAGGGAGCCTTCCAGGGGGCCGCTGCCGGTGTCCTGATGGGTGGCGTAGCCGGTTACTTTGGCGATACTTATTCGCTGAGCCGGATCACGGCGGATACCCTTGCCGGCGGGGTTTCAGCAGAAATCTATGGACAGGAATTCAAAAATGGCCTTCTTTTCGGCGCCCTGGTCTCCTCTGCCACTTACATCACCGTTCGCTTGCGAGCCTACCAGAAAGCCCAGTCCGGGAAGTTTCCGGGGCAGATAGGGGAGAGCGAGGGATATCGAGGAATCGACGGAAAAGTGGCGGGTGAGCGGATATTTGATCAACTTTGGGTTGAGAGCGGTGCGGCGCAAGCCTATGCAAAGGGAATTCCCCTGGATCAGGTTATAAACGACTACTACTTACCCTTTCGAAAAAGGCTCAGCCCACTGGGTGGCTTTCAGGGTGGCGAAGGATTGATTTTCGGCAAGAGTTACCAGTCCGGCGGCTTGGTCGACTACGTACTGGAAGGATACTCAGGCGTGCATGACACACTGAACCAGTCATATTTCTATACCTCGTATGGAACCAATCGGACTCTTTCCGGGTTTTGGCAAAAGTCGCTGGGTTACATGTTCAATCCGGCAAACGTACTGCTGGCCAGTCCTTTTGTACTTCCTGCGCTGGTGCCGGACTACATGCGGCATTTCTATTTCCAGGAGCCGGACCAATGAAGAATGTAATCGCGATAGCTGTCATTGCGC
>DATDPS010000163.1:0-5075 GCA_035292625.1 Lysobacterales bacterium
CTTTCCGCTGGCCGCATAAATCAGCGCCGGCTGGATCAGGCCCACGACATAACGCAGCTTGCCAAAATCGCCCGACATCAGCGAGTAAGTGGGTGAAACCGGCACTACCGGTACGCCTGCATACATGGCTGCAAGCTGCAAGAGCCCGGCTTCGATACTGTTTTCAGACAGGATCATGACCGGGCGTTGCGCATTGAGGCCCCGGTCCAAAAGTGCCTGGGCGATTGACCGCACCCGTTTGAGCGTTTCCCGGTAGGACAACTTTTGCCAATTACCGAGTGCATCCCGCTCGGCCAGAAAACTCCGGTCCGGCTCGCGTTCAGCCCAGTGCGTCAAATATTCCAGCAAATTGTTGGCGTAGGGTTCGAGCTGCACCGGCGAGCGAACGATCAGGCAGCCGTCACCCAGGTCCTCTACCTCGACCAGCGGTGGCGCAAAATCCGCCATGCCTTGTGCTGTATCGCTCATCTCCCGTTACGCTGATCTCTCACCCGAATGACAACAGCCATCGCTGTATCACCTGCAGCGCAGCCCTGGAACAGGCCGGTGCCACCGCCACGTAATACCAGTTCCTCGATCATTTCGATGATCGAGCGCACCGCCGTCGGTCCCTGTGGATGTCCCCAGATCAGCGAACTGCCAAAGTTGTTCATCGTTGCAAGCTTGGCCCCGGTTTCCTTTGCAAAAACAATGTCGTTGACCGCAAAAGGATTGTGCGACTTGATGGCATTCATGTCGGCGATCTTGAGTCCGGCCTGGTTCAGCGCCCCCGCGGCGGCAGGGATCGTAGCCTCCGGCATGAAAGCCAGCTTGGTGCGGCTGCCGCCAAAACCCAAAATTTCAATCATGATGATTTTGTCCCGGCTCAACTCATCCGCAAGCCCTGGTGTCGTGACGACCATTGCTGCGTTGCCGTCCGCCGGGTGGGTCTGGCCGCCATAGGTCACGCTACCGTCCTTGCGCACCGGTCTCAGCCTGGCCAGGCCCTCAACGGTCGAGGTGACGATACCCTCATCACCTTCAAGCATGCCGGCGGTCTTTTTGAAATTGGCGCTCGGTACCGCGAACGGCAGGGTCATGTAGCGCTTCTGAAAAGCACGGTCGTGCTTGAGCGCATCGCCATATTGCTCCTGGCGGCGCAACACCAGGTCGTGTTGCTGATCCGTGCTGACACCGTGCTTGGCCGCGACATTTTCCGCCGTGTCGATCATGGCGTGGCCGCCCAGCGGATCACAGGAAAAATTATCCATGACCCAGTCTTCCGCCGCGCCCGTTCCGCCCGGGCCAGTGGGGTCCGGATAATAAATGTGAGGCCCGTTCGACGTCCTGTCACAGGTCACCAGCAATGTGGTTGTCGCCAGCCCTGCTGCGATCTCCTGCGTTGCCGCCAGCAGCCCGCGGGTACCTGTGGCGCAGGCCTGGTAGATGGTCGGTCCGGTAACAGAACCGGCCCCAAACAAGCCGGTCAGCCAGGGGGCCCCGTAAAAGGAATGATGCTGAGGAATGGTCATCCCCAGGATGGCATGGTCGATTTTATCCACCGTAATTGAGCGCGCTTCAAGCTCCCGCTTCGCTACCCAGGCGGCAAACTCGACACTGTTCAGATGCGCCAGGCTGCCTTGCCATTTTGCAAATGGCGTCGACCAGTAAGCGCCGTAGGGTATTCGGGCTGCGTAGGACATGCTTAATCCTCACTCAACACGGTATTCAGTAATTACTGCATTTCATCAACGACATCCTGCAACGCCGCCTGACCAGCAGAGTGCTGATGATAACTCGGCAGGCTAATCGTGATCCTGATAATGTATTATAGTGCCTTTATTTATTTTCATTTGCTGTATTATTTTGCACTATGCTTAAATCTGAATCCAGTTTATCCAGCCCCGTTGGTCATGCCTACCTGGGCCTGCTGGGCCGGCGCGTGCGCCAGGTCCGCGCCCGCCGTGGTATGTCGCGGCGCATCCTTGCCGAGGCCTCGGGCGTGTCCGAGCGCTACCTGGCACAGCTCGAAGTCGGCAAGGGCAATGCCTCGATCATGGTGCTGAACGCGATCGCCACGGCCATGCACATTGCGCTCGATGACCTCGTCGACCAGCGTGAAGATCAATCCACCGAGTACCTGCTGCTGCGCGAACAGCTGCGTACCGCGGGCGTCGCTGAACTGAAGACCATGCGCGAAGCGCTGCGCAGCCGCCGGATCGACTTGAACAGTGTCGGACATGTGGCACTTATCGGTCTGCGCGGCGCAGGCAAAAGTACGCTCGGCCAGGCGCTGGCAAAGCAGCTTGGCCTGCCCTTTGTCGAACTCGTCCAGGAAATCGAACGCGAGGCGGGCATGACGGTCGGTGAAATTTTCTCGCTGGGCGGCCAAACCACTTACCGGCGCTTCGAACGCGATGCACTAAACACGACTCTGAAACGCTTCGAACGCGCGGTGATCACAGTCGGCGGGAGCCTGGTCTCGGAACCGGAGTCCTACGAACTTCTGCTGGCGACTTGTTACACCGTGTGGCTCAAGGCCTCGCCGCGAGAACACATGGAACGCGTACTGGCCCAAGGCGACCACCGCCCGATGGCCGACAATCGCCACGCGATGGCCGACCTGAAGCGCATCCTGAACGAACGTAACGCGCTTTATCGCCGTGCCGATGCGACGGTCGATACTTCGGGGCAAACATTGACCGCTTCGCTCGACCGCTTGCTGGAAATCGAAGCCATACACCGGCTTGCCGCCAGGTGAATGCCATGCACACCAACCCTTCTCATCAACCTGCGCCGGAAGGTGCGATCGATCTCAATACCGAACCTGGCCGTTATCACCACTGGCAACTAAAGTGCGCGGATGGTGTGGCCTGGCTGGGCCTCGACGTCAATGAGCAGGTCACCATCGGTCACGGCTATGAACTGAAGCTCAATTCCTATGACTTGGGCGTCGATATCGAGCTGCATGACGCCGTGCAACGACTGCGCTTTGAGCATCCAGAAGTTGGTTGCGTGGTGGTGCACTCACTCAAGGAGCGCGTGTTCTGTGCCGGCGCCAACATCAAGATGCTGGGGCGCGCGACGCACGCGCACAAGGTCAACTTCTGCAAGTTCACCAACGAAACCCGTAATGGCATTGAAAACGCGACAGCTGAATCGCAGCAGACTTATTTGTGCGCTATCAAAGGGTCTTGCGCCGGCGGCGGCTACGAATTGGCGCTGGCCTGCGATGAAATCATCCTGGCCGACGATGGCGCCAGCGCAGTATCTCTGCCGGAACTGCCATTGCTCGCCGTATTGCCCGGC
Organism: Lysobacterales bacterium; assembly: GCA_035292625.1. Taxonomy (GTDB): domain Bacteria; phylum Pseudomonadota; class Gammaproteobacteria; order Xanthomonadales; family SZUA-36; genus SHZL01. The sequence continues at coordinate 3,289 of DATDPS010000163.1, forward strand.
ACCGGCGGCCTCACCCGCCTGGTCGACAAGCGCTTTGTGCGCCGCGATCGCGCCGACTTCTTCTGTACCCTAGAAGAAGGTATACGCGGCCAGCGCGCGCGCGACTGGCGCCTGGTCGACACGCTGGTCACGTCTTCGCAGTTCGATGCGGAAGTGGCCGCGCGCGCCGCGCACCTGGCCAGGGCTTCCGACCGTCCACGCAGCGCAAAAGGTATTGCCCTGACCCCGATCAGCCGGCGCTTCAGCACCGCCGGCATTCATTACGACCACCTCGAAGTCGCGATCGACCGCGCCAATGGCAGTGCCACATTGACTTGCAAAGGACCGCCCGGCGATGTGCCGCGGCAGATTGAGGATATTCTCGGTGAGGGGGCCGGCTTCTGGCCGCTCGCGGTCATGCGCGACCTGGATGACGCGATCCTGCACCTGCGGTTCAACGAAGAGGAGATCGGCACCTGGATTTTCAAAAGCAGCGGTGACAGTGAGCGCGTGCTCGCCGCCGATGCGGTGCTGGCCGAATACGCCGGGCACTGGTTCGTGCGCGAAGTGCTGCTGTTCGGCGAGCGTGTATTGAAACGTATCGATGTCTCCGCGCGCAGCCTGATCGCCGCCATAGAACCAGGCAGCTGCTTTGCGGGTACGCTGCTCGAACTGGTCCTGGCCGCTGATCAGAGTTACATGCTGTCTGGCCGGTTCGAAGATGATGCAACGCCGCCCGCGACCCTTGCCATGAGCCAACTGAACTTTGGCCGTTACCGCATGGTTAATGGCATCACGCGCCTGGCAGCACGTTTCATCAACGAACCCGAATGTGTCGCGGCATTGCGCGAGAAGGGTTCGGCCGCGCTCAATGCGGCAGCAGCCGAAGCTGCCGGGCTCGTCACCTTCATGCCGGACGATATCGATTGGGAAGATGAAGTACGCATGGCCATCGAAGCGCGCGCCGGTTTTTCGCCAGACGCGCTGTCCGGCATGGAAGCGAACCTGCGCTTCCCTGGCCCCGAAACCATGGAGTCGAAAATTTTCTCGCGCCTGTCGGCCTGGCAGAACTGGATTTTTCAACGACCCAACGCGGTCGGGGAGAAAGGCGCCCTGGTACTGTATGGCAGCGGCGAGTCCCCACAATTCAACAAGCGCCGGGTGTAATGGCAGAGGAACATGGTCGTGACAGCAGCGGTCGATTACAGCGAACTCATCCCCAACAATGTCGATCTCACCTCTGACCGGCGACTTGAGCGGGCGCTCGAATCATGGCACCCGAAGTTCATGGACTGGTGGAAGACCCGCGGCCCTGATCAATACCAGGATAAAGAGGTGTATCTACGCACCGCGGTCAGCGTCGGCAAGGCGGGTTGGGCGCGGTTCGGGCACGTCAGGATGCCGGACTACCGCTGGGGCATATTCCTCGCCGCCAACACTTGCGACGACAAGCGCATCGGCTTTGGCGATCACAAGGGTGAAAAAGTCTGGCAGTCGGTACCGGGCGAATTTCGCGGTCCGCTGCGCCGGTTGATCGTCACCCAAGGCGACACCGAACCGGCTTCCGTGGAGCAGCAGCGCATCCTCGCCGCAACGGCGCCATCGCTGGCCGACATGCGCAACCTGTTTCAGGTCAACGTCGAGGAGGCCCGCCACCTGTGGGCGATGGTCTACCTGTTGATGGCCCACTTTGGTCGCGACGGCCGCGAAGAAGCCGAGGAACTGCTCGAACGCCGGTCGGGCGATCCCGACAAGCCGCGCATCCTCGGTGCTTTCAACGAGAAAACACCGGACTGGCTGTCGTTTTT
>DATDPS010000164.1:0-2443 GCA_035292625.1 Lysobacterales bacterium
AAGGCGTCGACATCCAATTTGAAGCCCCGCCGGTTGCTGGAAAAAAGCAGTGTGCTGTCCTGGTCCGGCAGGCTGAGGGTCCAGGTCAGCAGGTCCACGCGGAATAGGGCATATGTCAAATGAGGAAAATGGTATCCTGGCGCAGCAAGTGGGGCGCATAGGCCAGTTACCCATGACCAAGCAGCTAAACCCAACCAACAAGGAGTAAAGGCGATGAGCGTAACTGAACAGATGTTGATCGAGAAGATCAAACAATTGCCGCCGCAACGCCTGGCGGAGGTTGAGGACTTTGTGGACTTCCTGCGCACACGCGAGGATGAACAGCACCTCACGCAAGCCGCCGCCCGTGCCAGCGAGGCGAGTTTTGCGGCGGTGTGGAACAACGACGAAGACGCCGTTTATGACCGGATGTGACGATGGCGTATTCCTTCGGCGATGTGGTGTTGGTGCCGTTTCCGTTCACCGATCAGTCGGGTGGGAAGAAACGGCCCGCCGTCATTGTTTCCAGCAGCGGTTACAACACCAGCCGGCGCGATCTCGTCATCATGGCGATCACGAGCCAAGTGCGCATGCCACTTGGCTTCGGTGAATCAACCCTGGCCGACTGGCAGGCCGCTGGGCTAATCAAGCCTTCCGTGCTGAAACCGGTTTTCACCACCATCGAGCAAGGGCTCGTCGTGCGCACCATGGGCACGCTCGCGGCCAACGATCTGCACATGTTGCGAGAGACCATCACTCAGGTTATCGGCTAGCCAGATGAACGAAGGGCCGCGATCAGCGGCCCTTCTCTTTAGCAGCCACCCGCAAGGAGGGTTGGGATGGTTTTTTACTTCATGGCGAGAGACCGGGGCTTGGCAATAGGGATCAGGGGTTTCAACCCAGCGTGATCTTCCAGCAGTGATGAATGAGCGGTTTCCTTTGGAAATCCCGGGGCAGGGTGGCGGTCGTGATGTCTTCGCAGCGTATGCCGGGCACGGCCTGCTGCAATGCGTCAACATCCAGTTTGAAGCCGCGCCGGTTGCTGGAAAACAGCAGGGTGCCGTCCCGGTCCAGCAGGCTGAGGGTCCGGGTCAGCAGGTCCACATGATCGCGTTGCACATCAAAATCCGCCTGCATCCGTTTCGAGCGGGAATAGGTGGGTGGGTCGAGGAAGATCAGGTCATAACGTTTACGGTGTTCCGCCAGCCACTCGAGGCAGTCGGCCTGGATCAATTCGTGTTGCCTGCCGTGCAGTCCATTGAGCTCGAGGTTACGCCGGGCCCAGTCCAGGTAAGTGCGGGACATATCCACCGAGGTCGTGGAACGCGCGCCGCCGAGGGCGGCATACACGGTGGCGGTACCGGTGTAGGCGAAGAGATTCAGGAAACGGCGGTCGCTGGCCTGCTGCCGGATCAGGGCGCGAGTGTTGCGGTGATCGAGAAACAGGCCGGTATCCAGGTAATCCCGCAGGTTCACCAGTAGCTTTACTCCCTGTTCCTCCACGGTGAGAAAATCGGCGGCATCCGCCACCTTGTTATATTGAGAGCCGCCCCGTTGGCGTTCCCGCCGTTTCAGCACCAGGTGATCCTCGGGACAGTGCAGCTCGGAGGCCAGCACCGCCAGGATCTCCTGCAAACGCAGAGCTGCCTGGCGCGGGTCCACGCTGTACGGTGGGGAGTATTCCTGCACATGCACCCAGTCCCCGTAGAGGTCCACAGCGGCGGCGTATTCCGGGATATCGGCATCATAGAGGCGATAGCAACTGAGCCCTTCGCGCCGGGCCCACTGACCGATGGTGCGCAGGTTCTTCTTCAACCTATTGGCGAACATGCGCGCGCCCTCGCTGGTCTCCAGGACCTGCGGGGCCTTGCGCAGGGCCTGTTTGACCGGATCGTACGGCTGCATGACTTGCTCCGGTTTGATATCGATCTGGAGCAGGCAGCATTCCAGGGCGCCGTTGTAGACCGTATTGATCTTGCGCGCCCGCAGGCCCAGGGCACGGCCGAGTTCCGGCTCGCCGGTCAGCACCGTCGCCTGCCAGCCGGAAAATTCCTCCAGCAGCTTGCTGCCGAGTTGCGAGTACAGATTATAGAGGGCGCGGGGATCGCCCATGCGCTCCCCGTAGGGTGGATTGACCGCCACCAAACCGATGGCTTCCACGAGGCCGGTGGATCCCACCGGGCGGCGCAGTTGGTTCAGCAGGCAGCAGGAGAACTGGATGCGTCCCGCGAGTCCCGCGAGGCGGGCGTTCTCCTGCGCGGTTTTAATCATGGCCTGATCGGCGTCATAGCCGAAGATGGCAAGCTGCAATTCCGAAGCAGCCCGGCGGCGCGCTTCTGCTTCCTCATGAATTTTTCCCCAGGTATCCGCCTGGTGCCCGCGCCAGCCGGTGAAGCCCCAGAAATCCCGCTGCAGGCCCGGTGCGATATCGGCCGCCATCAGGGCTGCCTCGATGGTGAGTGTG
>DATDPS010000165.1:0-54074 GCA_035292625.1 Lysobacterales bacterium
AGCGATTCGAGCCACTCCTGTGTTTCCTGCGGATCGCTGTCGTGGTGAACTTTATTGTCAACTTCCTGGTTCATGTAAGGACTCCAGCAGGCCAGTTCAGCCGTGCATGTTCGCTTCCTGCATTTGCGCCTCGACAACCACAATTGCGGTCATATTGACGATACGTCGAACCGATGCGGACGGGGTCAGAACATGCGCTGGGCGGGCCACACCCAGCAGTATGGGTCCGACGGTAACACCGTTGCTGATAACCCGGGCCATGTTAAACGCAATATGCGCCGAATCCTGGTTTGGCATCACCAGCAGGTTGGCCGGGCCACGCAGGCGGCTGCTGGGAAAAACCTGCCTGCGGTAAACCTCATCCAGCGCCATGTCCGCCGTCATTTCGCCTTCCACCTCGAGGTCCGGACTCTCCTTTCGCAGCAGGGTGAGGACCCGCTTCATCTTTACGGCGCTTTCATCCTGGTGGCTGCCGAAAGCGGAATGGGACAAGAGCGCAATGCGGGGACGAATGCCGAAAATTCGGAGTTTTTCCGCCGCCATCAACGTCACTGCAACAATTTGCTCGGCTGACGGATTGACATTTACATGTGTATCGCAAACGAAATAGGCGCCCTCCTCAGTGGCGAGCACCGTGAGTGAGCCCGCCACGTTGGTTTCTGGCCGCAGCCCGATAACATCCAGCACATTTTCAAGGTTTACCAGATAACGGCCCTCTACTCCTGTGATCAGCGCATCGACCTCCCCACGGTGCAGCATCAGGGCTGCAATAACACTGTTGCGAGTTCGAACGATGGTCTTCGCGGCTTCCGGCGATATACCGCGTCTTTCCATGATCGCGTGGTACGTGGTCCAGTAGTCCCAGAACCTTGGGTCTGATTCCGGGTTGACCAGTTCGAAGTCGACGCCTGCCCGCAAACGCAGTCCAAGTTTTTCGATGCGGTTCTGCACCACTGCCGGGCGGCCGATCACAATCGGGAACGCCATGTGGTCATCAACCACCGCCTGCACGCCGCGCAACACTACCGCCTGCTCCCCATCCGCGTAAACGACGCGTTTCGGGGCGCTGCGCGCAGCATCGAAAACGGGTTTCATCAAAAGCCCGGTGCGATAAACAAATTGCTCCAGCGTCTCACGGTAAGCTTCCATGTCCGTTATTGGGCGCGTAGCAACTCCACTGTCCATCGCTGCCTGGGCAACCGCGGGCGCCAGTTGCACCAACAAGCGGGGATCAAACGGCTTGGGGATGATGTAATCAGGACCGAATTGCAAGGACTCGGCATTTTGCGGAACCGCCCCCGTCTGCTGCACTTCCTTGCGCGTCAACTCCGCAAGCGCATGCACGCAGGCCAACTTCATTGCATCATTGATGGCTGTGGCACCAACGTCCAGTGCGCCGCGGAAAATGTAGGGAAAGCATAGTACGTTATTGACCTGGTTGGGGTAATCGGACCTGCCGGTGGCAATGATGGCGTCGGGGCGGGCCTCGCGCGCATCTTCGGGTAGTATCTCTGGATACGGATTGGCCAGTGCCAGGATGATCGGCTGGCGCGCCATGGTCGCGACCATGGCTTTGCTCAATACACCCCCGGCTGAAACCCCGAGAAAAATATCACTGCCGCGGATCGCTTCCTCCAGTGTGCGAAATGCGGTATCCACGGCATAGCCAGCCTTGCGTGAGTCCATGTATTCACTGCGACCGGCGAATATCACCCCCAGGCGATCAACGACCAGGATGTTGTCCTTTCTGAGACCCAGGTTGACCAGCAGGTCGAGACACGCCATTCCCGCCGCGCCCGCCCCGGAGGCCACCAGGCGGACATCTCCAATCGACTTGCCAACGATGTGGAGTGCGTTCAGTACCGCTGCAGCGGTGATGATGGCCGTACCATGCTGGTCATCGTGAAACACCGGGATGCCCATGCGTTGCTTGAGGCTGGACTCGACCACGAAACATTCCGGAGCCTTGATATCCTCCAGGTTGATGCCGCCAAACGTGGGTTCCAGGGAGGCAATGATGTCTATCAGCCTTTCCGGATCCTGTTCGGAAATTTCGAGGTCAAACACATCGATGTCGGCAAACTTTTTGAACAGGACGGCTTTGCCTTCCATTACGGGCTTGGCGGCCAGAGGGCCGATATTTCCAAGCCCCAGAACAGCTGTTCCGTTGCTGATGACCGCCACCAGGTTGCCGCGCGCGGTTACCTCGCTGACCGCACGTGGGTCCGCGTGGATCAATTCGCTGGCTGCCGCAACACCGGGTGAATACGCCAGGGACAGCTCTTGTTGGGTGGTCAGAGGTTTGGTTGGCGAAATCTTGATCTTGCCGGGTTTCGGATACCGGTGGTAGTTCAACGCACTCTCTTTTTGGTTGTCGCTCATGAAATCATCCGCCGTGCCAGGAAACCACTCGCTCAATCAAATCCACCGCGCGGAATGCAGCACAGCCTGCCCCACTTGTCCTTGACTGTGCTTCATACCGTCTCCAGGGACGCATCGTACTTGCCCATTGCAGCAAGACCATTCATTCGTGCCCGGTGCGCCAATTTCTTTTGTGCGGCGGCCACGTTGGCTGCGGGGTTTTCACCCCAAACCACGAGAGATGGAGACTGCAGTGCGCGGCCATAGGAGAATGTCAGCGGCCAGGGAAAATCGCCCAGCTGATTCATGGCATTGAGGTGGGCGGTAGCCTCTTCATCTCCCTGCCCGCCGGAGAGGAAAACCACGCCGGCAAGCGCAGCCGGCACGGCATTCAGCAGGCACTGCAAAGTCGCCTCCGCAACTTCCTGCACCCCGGCGCGATTGGCCGCTTCACTGCCGGAAATCACCATGCTGGCCTTGAGTATGGTGCCTTCAAGCAATACGTTTTGATCATAAAGCTGGTTGAACAAGGCACGCAGGGTTGCTTCGGTTACTTCAAACGATTCATCCAGGCTGTGCGTTCCGTCCATCAGCACTTCGGGTTCAACCATGGGAACGATTCCTGCTTCCTGGCAAAGCGCGGCGTAGCGGGCCAGTGCGTGGGCATTGGCATCGACGCAGGAAGAAGTGGGCAAGTTCTCGCCGATGGTGATTACTGCGCGCCACTTGGCAAAACGGGCTCCCAATGTCCGGTATTCCTCGAGGCGCTGGCGCAGGCCATCAAGCCCTTCGGTTATTTTCTCGCCCGGATGGCCGGCCAGCGGATGGGCTCCGGCGTCAACTTTTATTCCAGGAAGAATGCCCGCATTTTCCATGACCTGGACGAAAGACACGCCTTCCCTGGTCGTCTGGCGGATGGTCTCATCATACAAGATGGTGCCACTGACATGTTTACCCAGCCCGGATGTGGTCAGCAACATCTCTCGATAGGCGCGCCGGTTTTCCTCCGTGGATTCAATGTTGACAGTCTTGAATCGCCTGGCGATGGTGCCCGAACTCTCATCGATGGCGAGGATTCCCTTGCCCTCGGCTACCATCGCCTCCGCTACCGACACCAAATCCATACTGCTCATGACTGACTCCCTGAAAATGAAAAGGACGCCCGGTTTTCTTGACCGGGCGGATCTACTTGAGAGAACCGATTATTTTACGTGTTGGCGGTAAACAAGGCCATGAAAAAACGCCGGTAATTCACTCCAGGTTCGCGTCTGGCAGGTTCTCCATGTAACCATCCGCGCCGAGCTGAATCAAACGCAAGGTGTTGGTGCCACCCTGGTTGCCCATGGTATCGCCCATGGTGACAATTACACGGTCCTTGCTTTTGATGTGACCCTTGTGCCAAAGCAAATGCAACAGATTTTGCACGATACGGTTCAAGTCCGCTCCCTCTGTCTGGTGCGCAACCGGGTATACGTCGCGGAACATCGCCATGCGCCGCCGGCTCGCCGCATTCGGAGACAGGGCAAAAATCGGCACTGAGGACTGGACGCGTGAAAGCCATTGAGCCGTGGATCCGGACTCGGTGAGCGCTATGATGGCCTGCACGGATACATTTTTGGCCATGTTCATGGCTGCCATCGCGATGGCCTGGTCGATCCGCTCGTAGCTTAGGTTCACCTGAGCGCTCAACCCAACCCGATCAAAGTGGCTTTCGGCCCCCAGGCAAATGCGTTGCATGGCTTCGACAACTTTTCCCGGGTGTTTGCCCACGGCTGTTTCGGCCGAAAGCATGACCGCATCAGAACCATCGAGCACAGCATTGGCAACGTCCAGGACTTCCGCCCTCGTCGGAATCGGATTTTCGATCATGGATTGCATCATCTGTGTGGCCGTCACCACGATGCGATTGTGCTTGAGCGCTGTGAGGATGATGCGTTTTTGCAGCCCGGGAAGCTCCGCATCACCAATTTCCACCCCGAGGTCACCGCGCGCAACCAACACGGCATCGGATGCATCGCAGATCTCCTCCAGATTGCGGATGGCCTCTATGCGCTCGATCTTCGCCACCAGGTATGCATGCCCTCCCGCCTTGCGCAACAAGCCCCGTGCATGGTCCATGTCGGCTGCGCTGGCCGGGAAGGAAACGGCAACGTAATCCACCTCGAGCTCGGCGGCCAGCCTGATGTGCGGCAAATCGTGATCGGCAACGCCGGAAATGGACAATCCGCCACCCTGCAGGTTTATGCCCTTGCGATCAGACAAGTGTCCGCCGTCTTTCACTTCACAGACGATTTTCCGGCCATCAACCGCAACCACGCACATGGATATGAGCCCATCATCCAACAGCAGCACGTCGCCCGTTTTGACATCGTCCGGCAAGCCGGCATAACTCACCCCGACCCGTTCCCGCGTACCCGGTGTCGTGTGGTCCTGCGCATCAAGGACGAAGGTGGCGCCCGGCTCCAGCTCGATGCTGCCATTGGCAAACTTTTCAATGCGGATTTTTGGACCCTGCAGATCGAACAAAATCGCCACTTCACGGCCGAGCTCGGCGGCGATTTCGCGCGCCATCCGCGTCCGGTGAGCGTGTGTTTCAATCGGACCATGCGACATGTTGAGCCGCAAAACATCCGCACCGGCGTTAATCACCGCATGCAAGCTTTCGCGCGAATCAGTCGCGGGTCCCAGCGTGGCGATTATCTTGGTGCGGCGAATGTTTGTTTTTCTAATATTATTTTCCAGATTCATGTCTGGATTATATGCCGCTAATGTTGCCGCTCGCACCTGCCAGGATCCTGAAATGTGTGCCGAGGCATGTCGCCGCAGGGCCGTGTTGTCATCAGAACCTGTGCGTCCATCACGCCAGCGTCTGCTTATCGTGACGAGGTTTCCAGGTTTGGACTGCGCTGGACGCCGGAATTCTTCGATGCGTTCGCCGTGATTGAAGACAGAGAGCAGTAACAGGCCGGCTTATTCACGTCCGGGGCGTCCCTTGCCTGACCGCACTACTCCATCGAGTCTGCGAACCGGTCCTGCAGGGCCTTGACAGCCGGCAAGGTCTTGCCTTCCACATACTCCAGGAAAGCACCGCCACCGGTAGAGATATAGCTGATTTCATCCGCCACGCCGAACTGATCGATGGCAGCTATCGTGTCCCCCCCGCCGGCGATGCTGAACGCCTTCGAGCGACCGATGGCCTGCGCGATGGTTCGCGTGCCGGCGGCAAAGCCAGCGAACTCGAAAACTCCCACCGGCCCGTTCCACACGATTGTGCCGGCACCGGCGATAATCTGGGAATAATCAATCGAAGTCAGCGGGCCAATATCCAGGATCATCTCGTCCGCCCTGACCCCGTCAACGCTTCGGACAATGGCCCTGGCATCTGCCGAAAATGATCTGGCCACGACCACGTCGCGCGGTATGGGAATGTTGCCACCATTTTCGTGCGCCTTGCGGATCAAGCCCTGGGCCGCGTGAACCAGGTCCTGCTCATAAAGCGATTTGCCAACCGAATGCCCCGCTGCAGCTATGAAGGTATTGGCAATCCCGCCCCCCACGATCAACTCATCGACACGGTCGAGCAGGCTTTCCAACACTCTCAGCTTGGTCGAAACCTTGGAACCACCTACCACGGCCAGCAGCGGCCGAGCTGGTTCTTGCAACGATTTTTTCAGGGCGTCAAGTTCCTGGCTCAGTAACGGTCCGGCGCAGGCCACCCGGGCTTTGCGGATCACGCCTTCAGTCGAGGCCTGGGCACGATGCGCGGTACCGAACGCATCCATGACAAAAATATCGCACAGTGCTGCCATCCTGGCGGCGAGCCTGGCATCGTTCTTTTCCTCACCAAGGTTAAACCGGACGTTTTCGCACAACACGATTTCGCCAGGCCGGACCTCAAGCGCGACCAGCCAATTGGATTCGAGACGCACCGGTTTCCCAAGCAGTGCAGACAGGCGTGCTGCCACCGGTGCCAGTGAAAACTCGGCCGAAAACTCGCCTTCGACAGGCCGGCCCAAATGCGACAGAAGGATTACCGCTGCCCCCCGCGCAAGCGCCTGCTGGATGGTTGGCACGGCGGCCCTGATTCGCGCATCCGATGAAACGATTCCCGCGGCGACTGGCACGTTCAGGTCTTCACGGATCATCACCCGTTTGCCATCAAGATCAAGGTCTTCCATGCGCAAGAAGCTCATATCAGGAAAACCCGGTGCTCGCAGCCAGTCCGGCCCATGATCAGGCATTCACCAAGGCGACGGTGGTATCCAGCATGCGGTTGCTGAATCCCCACTCGTTGTCATACCAGCCCAGCACTTTGACCATGGTCCCCTGCATCACGCGAGTGAGCGTAGCGTCAAAAATCGATGAATGCGGATTGTGATTGAAGTCGATTGAAACCAGCGGCTGGGTGTTGTAGGCCAGCACTCCTTTAAGCCTGCCTTCAGCTGCCGTGAGCACCACCTGGTTCACCTCGTCCACTGATGTGTTACGGCTGGCGACAAAAGTCAAATCCACCACGGATACATTGATGGTTGGTATGCGCATGGAAAAACCGTCCAGGCGTCCATTGAGTTCTGGCAAAACGAGGCCAACGGCCGCCGCCGCTCCGGTCTTAGTGGGTATTTGGCTCATGGTTGCGGACCTGGCCCGGCGCAAGTCCGAGTGGTACACATCGGTCAACACCTGGTCGTTGGTATAGGCATGAATGGTCGTCATGAGCCCATGTTCGATGCCAATGCCTTCGTGCAAGACCTTGGCCAGTGGCGCCAGGCAATTGGTGGTACAGGACGCATTTGAAATTACCTGGTCACTGGGCTTCAGACTGGCATGATTGACACCGTAGACCACGGTATTGTCGACGTTGGTCCCCGGCGCAGAAATGATCACCTTCCTGGCGCCGGCAGCGATATGCGCGCTGGCTTTTTCCTTGCTGGTAAACAAACCGGTCGACTCATGCACGACATCTACACCCAACTCCTTCCAGGGCAGTTTGGACGGGTCGCGTTCCGCCAACACCTTGATGCGATCGCCGTTGACCAGCAGGTCACCGTCGTCCACCACGACTTCAAATGGAAATTTTCCATGCGCGGTGTCGTAGCGCGTCAGGTGGGCGTTGGTCTCCGCATTTCCAAGATCATTGATGGCGACGATCTGAATTTCATCGGTGCGGCCTGATTCGTAGAGGGCTCGCATAATGTTTCGGCCGATGCGCCCATAGCCATTGATTGCAACCTTGATCGCCATGTTGATACTCCTGCTAAGTTAATCGTTCAATTCTGCTTCCGGACGAATTCAAGCCTGGGCCGATGCCAAGCTCTGGCGGATGGCCTGGCTGACTTTTTCCACCGTCAGGCCGTAATGTTCGAACAATACCTTCGCGGGCGCGGACGCGCCGAAAGAGTCGACGCCCACGATCCGGCCCGCATCACCCACGAAGCGGTGCCAGCATTGGCTGACTCCGGCCTCGACAGCGACCCGGGCACGTGTTCTGGGTGGCAAGACCGCCGCCTGGTAGGCTTCATCCTGCCGCAGGAACAAGCCGGGATTTGGCATGGACACCACCCGCGTCGCGATGCCTTCGACTGCAAGGGCTTCGGCGGCCTTTACCGCCAGGCCGACTTCTGAACCCGTGGCAATGATTATGGCGTCGAACACTTTCCCCGCTGCTTCACGCAGAATGTAGCCCCCCCGTGCAATCGCCTGTATTTGAGCTTCATCGCGAGGCTGGTGCGACAGGTTCTGCCGGGTAAACACCAATGCACTGGGCCGCCCGTGGTTCTCAATCGCAAGCTTCCAGGCGACGGCGGATTCAACCGTATCACAGGGCCGCCACACCTCGAGACCGGGAATCAGCCTGAGACTGGCGACATGCTCCACCGGCTGATGCGTCGGGCCATCTTCACCCAGGCCAATCGAGTCATGGGTATAAACGTGGATGTTGTGAGCGGGGATGAGCGCCGACATCCGGACCGCATTGCGGGCATAGTCCGAGAACACCAGGAAAGTTGCATTGTAAGGAATGAACCCGCCATGCAAGGCAATCCCATTGCAGATGGCGGCCATGCCAAATTCCCTTACCCCAAAATAAACATAATTGCCCTTATCGTCGTCCCGCTTTACGTCGACGCTGCCAGACCAGATGGTGTTATTGGAGCCGGCCAGGTCGGCAGAACCACCGATCAGTTCCGGGAGCAACGGACCGAAAGCTTCAAGTGCAAGCTGCGATGACCTGCGAGTCGCCACGTCTCCGCCCCTGGCTTGCATTTCTGTGATCACTGCGCGGGTTTGCTCCTCCCATGAGGTGGGAAGATCTCCAGCCATACGACGGCTGAACTCCGCAGCGATATCCGGATGACTGGACTGGTAGGAAGCGAAGCGGCTCTGCCACTCCTGTTCAGCTTGCCGGCCGGCCGGCCGTGCATCCCATGAAGCTTGGATTTCAACCGGGATCACAAATGGCTTATGGTGCCAACCCAGGGTTTCCCTGGCCGCGGCGACTTCTTCGGCCCCCAGTGGCGCGCCATGGGTTGCCTCTGTACCCTGCTTGTTGGGTGCGCCGTAACCTATGATGGTACGGCAGCAGATCAGGCTGGGCCGGTTGGTCTCGGCCCGGGCAGCATCTATGGCCTGCTGGATTTCAACCGCATCATGGCCGTTCACACAACGAATAACTTGCCAACCGTAAGCTTCGAAGCGTGCAGGTGTGTCGTCGGTAAACCAGCCGCGAACTTCGCCATCGATGGATATACCATTGTCATCCCAGAAGGCTACCAGCTTGCCGAGGCCCAGGGTTCCGGCCAGGGCGCAGGCTTCATGCGAGATGCCTTCCATCATGCAGCCGTCCCCGAGAAACACCCAGGTGTGGTGATCCACGATGCTGTGGCCCGCACGATTGAAGCGCTGCGCCAGTACTTTTTCCGCCAATGCCATGCCCACTGCGTTGGCGATTCCCTGGCCGAGGGGGCCGGTTGTTGTTTCAACGCCGGGTGCTTCGCCATACTCCGGATGCCCGGGCGTGCTGGAATGGAGTTGGCGGAAATTCTTGAGCTGTTCCATGGGCAGGTCGTAGCCGGTAAGGTGCAGTACGGAATACAGCAGCATGGAACCATGTCCGTTCGACAACACAAATCGATCGCGGTCCCACCACCGGGGATTGGCCGGGTTGTGCTTCAGGTTGTCGTTCCAAAGGACTTCGGCGATGTCGGCCATACCCATTGGCATGCCCGGATGGCCCGAGTTTGCTTGCTGCACAGCGTCCATGGACAAGGCGCGGATGGCATTGGCGAGTTCACGGCGAGTGGGCATTTCGATTCCCTGCAGTTTGGTTTGGCGGGAGGCCCAAGCCCCTCGAACTGTGTGTTTGCCTGGAAACAGGACCCAATTTTCACCGATAGCCCTCGATTGGAGCAAGGGCTGGCATCAGGCTTCAGTCTGAAACATCGTTATACATATTATTCAGGCCCGGTTTGCAGCCTTTCCAAACTTTTTTAATCTACCTGATTTGTAATCTGCCCAGTACTCGTTCATTTCGCGCTTGACCACCGGCAACAGGAAATAGATACCGATAATGTTGGGAAAGGCCATGGCAAAAATCATCGCATCGGAGAAATCGATGACCGAACCCAGTTGCATGGACGAGCCGATGACCACGAAAGCCAGGAACAGTACCTTGTATACGATATCGGTAATCAGTGACTCCCCGAACAGGTAAGTCCAGGCCTTGAGGCCATAGTAGGACCAGGAAATCATGGTTGAATAAGCGAACAGCACCACAGCCATTGTCAGCACCCAGGGAAACCAGGAAATAGCTGATTCGAATGCTGTCGATGTCAAGGCCACACCCTGGCTTGGGTCGACGCTGGGATCCCAGCTACCGGTGACAATAATGACCAACGCGGTGATGGTACAAATCACAACGGTGTCGACAAAGGGCTCGTACAGCGACACGAATCCCTCGGTAACCGGCCGGTTGGTCTTGACTGCCGAGTGCGCGATGGCGGCCGACCCCACTCCCGCCTCGTTGGAAAACGCCGCGCGCTTGAAGCCCTGGAACAGCACACCCACCACTCCGCCAGCCATGCCTTCGGGGCTGAAAGCCCCATCGAAGATTGCGACAAATGCACTCGGTAAAGCAGAGAAATTCATCAGGATGATCAACAATCCCGCGCCCACATACAGTATTGCCATGAACGGCACAATTTTCGACGTGACGCGGGCGATGCCCTGGATGCCACCGATGATCACCAGACCGACCAGGGTTGCAATCACGACACCATACAACCACCCCTTGTCCGCCAGCCAGCTCAGGTCACCGCCAGTCACTGCGACCACCTGTTTGAAGCTTTGGTTGGCCTGGAACATGTTGCCGCCGCCGAAAGAACCGCCAATACAGAAAATGGCAAACATCACTGCCAGCAACTTGCCCAGTAACCTGAGTTTTTCACTGCGTTCGGCCAGTCCCTTGGACAGGTAATACATGGGTCCGCCGGAAACCGTGCCATCCGTGTATTCATTGCGGTACTTCACGCCCAATGTGCACTCGACGAACTTCGACGACATGCCAAGAAAACCCGCAATGATCATCCAGAATGTCGCTCCCGGGCCTCCCAGCGAAACGGCTACCGCGACACCCGCTATGTTGCCCAGCCCCACGGTTCCTGAAAGCGCGGTGGCCAGCGCCTGGAAGTGAGTGACTTCACCTGCGGCAGTGGGGTCGTTGTAATCGCCGCGAACCAGCTGCAAGCCATGCTTCATGGCGCGTAAATTGACAAATCTGAAGTAGAACGTGAAAAACGTGGCTGCGGCGATCAGCCAGGCCAGGACAAATGGAATCGGGACCCCGGCTACGGGAAACGAGGAAAAAATGAAACCGGCTACGCTGTCGGCGTAGGGCTTGATGGCCTCGTTGATACGGCTATCTATGCCCTCTTCAGCCAGGGCTGCCACGGGCAGCAAAAACATAAACAGGATGGGGGCAACGCTTTTTATTCTTGGCATGAAGACTCTCCGGAAAACGCAGGTCAGGGCACAACCGTGACCGGTTGGTCGGCTATCTGGACCAGCATGCTTGGTACGCTGCCAAACAGGTGGGATTTGATTCGGGAAGCACCCTTGCGGCCGATGATGATATTACTGGCCCCGGTTTCCCGAGCCAATTGATTGATCGTCTGCGCCGCATGGCCGTGCCGGACAAGCCCTTCTGCACTCACGCCCCGGGCACGCAAGCCTTCAACTACCGGATCGACGATTTCCGTGCGCGCCCGCACCAACTCGTCTTCGCGGCGTTTGTGCCTGACTTCGTTCTCCATCGGGGTATTGAACGAGAACGGAGACCATTCGATCACATGCGCAACCAGCAGGCGTGAATTCGTTGACCTGGCCCAGGTGACGGCAAACTCCAGGGCGCGTTGGCTGCACTCGCTGCAATCGATACCCACAAGTAGAGACTTTTCCATTGGTTCTCCCGCACAGCGTTGCTTAAATGCCGGTGGTATCCGTTATGACAATGCGGGACCATACTAACCCAGTAAAGGCCCGGAGTGTGACCGGACAGAACCGCTGATTGCCACTTCACGGCCTGAACTATGGGACAGCAGCAGGACCGCCCTTAAGTGGTCCATCATCACGCCACTTGATTGAACATCCCATGGACGGATTCTGCTGTTCGGGCCCCTGGCCCGTTTCAGCCACCTGTTTCATGGCCAGGTAGAGCTCGCGTGGCACCTCTCCGCAGTCCCTCCTGGCGCCGCACTGATCCATGCGACCACGGTATTGAAGTTCAAGATCGGCGTTATAGCCGAAAAAATCCGGAGTGCAGACGGCACCGTAAGCCCTGGCAACCTCCTGGGTCTGGTCCAGCAGGTAGGGAAACGGGTAATCCTGCTCCTTTGCCACCAAGCGCATGTTGTGCATCGAGTCTTCAGGGTATTCATCGGTATCATTCGGCATGACGGCAACACAGTAAATACCGAGGCGCCACAAATCCAGCGCATCCCGCACCAACTTGCGATTTATGGCCTTGACGTAAGGACAATGATTGCAAATGAACATGACCAGCAGGCCGTTCGGCCCAGAACAGTCCTGTAATGACCAGAAACGGTCATCCGTTCCGGGAAGGCTGAAATCTCCAGCTTTTTCACCGAACTTACAAACAGGGGTGGTTGTCAGAGCCATCAAGCGAGAGTTCTTTGGCTAAAAGTCGCAGTATAACAGGCTGCCCAAGTCATAATCGGGGTGATAAATTGGGGTTGTTTTCTGCAGTTTTTGTTATTATAAAGATGTAAGTGTTGCGAATTCCACCTTTGTCCCGGTATCGCGCCCGGTGATCAAATCTGTGGAGTCTGCACGAGGGTAGCGGCGATGAGGCACGGTGAGCAATATTTCAGGCCAAAAACAGCAGTGTTTGCTGTCGTGGTCTTTATGTGTTTTTTGCCAAGCCTCTCCTACAGCGCAGGCAGCAACGCGGCAAAGAGCCCCGTGCATACCGCTGCCGCATTTCCATTGGTTTATGCAGCCCTGGACAGTAATTCGTTCGACTCGCAGGGTATCCATCCTGGCACACCCATGGTGCTTGACCCCGCGTCCGGCGGTTTCAGTTTTGATCTGGGCGGGAGCGACACCCCCAAATTACAGTTGCAGCTGGCCCATCCGCTGGTGTTGGAAGCAGGCAGTCAATACAGTTCAGGTACTCCCGGAGCGAGAATTTTGGGCTTGGACGCAACGATTCGAATGCCAGTGGCAAAGGGTTGGAATTTGCAAGGGGGAATGGATCAGGCCCTGGGCAGCACCCAATTTCACAGTTTGGGCAGCATTCAGTGCCTCAACGGTACCCTGAAGCCGGACTCCTACACCGCATATGGCTGTCGTTTTGTTTCCGAATCAGACACTCAATTTGACCGCCGCACGCTTAATCTGGGTGCAACCCATGAATCGGATAACATGGTTGCTTCGGCAAACTGGTTCACAACGCAAACCGAGCAGGGAAGCCAGGGCGTGTTCAAATTGAACCAATTCAACCCTTCGCCCTCGCTCGAGAACCGCCTTGTCACACCGGTCAGCGGCAGCAGCATTTTTCCAAACGCAGTGTCCGGTGGCTATCTCGCAAGTGAAACCACGGGCATCGATTTGAATTTCCAGGTTGGATTTGCCACCAGTCAGACGGGGGGCGTTCAGCTGGGATTGGCCCTGACGCGGGTTCTGGATGCGAATTACCAGGCAACCTCCAACCTTAGTCCCAATCCTCTGGACTGGAGACTGGCCGAAGCGTTTGATTCCGCGGCATTGGGCATCGAATGGGCTCATGGTGCATTCAGTAGCGGGATTCGGGGTTACTACAGGGAGCCGGTGAGCTTTCTAAACCGGGAAAGCCTCGACAGTGTGAGCACATTTGACGTGCATTTCACCTGGCGCGCGCCGTGGAGTGCGAATTTGAGCGTTGGTGCCAGCAATGTAATGGGTGCGGGCGTGAACGAAGAAACCAGTACCGGTAAGAATACGGACCGCTTTGAATCAATCTACGGACGAATTCCATACGTTCGTTACCAGCAGGACTTGTAGGCAAAGCCGCAACTCGATCCCAGGTCGCCGTCCAACACAATGCTCTGGTTTTACCGCGCTGATCCCGCACCAGGGCCTGTTAACATTTACTCGATCGCCGCGGCGGCGGCCATTTTTTCGGCCCGCAAGGCGCTTGGCTTTGCCTGGCGGGTTGCTCCGTTTGTGCTTGAATGTGGATTGTCCCCAACCGGCCGCTTTGCAAAGCGTGTTCATGTTAGACTTGCGCGGTTTTCGCGCCATTTGGGTTAATTGATGAACAAACTGTTCTTGACCATGCTGCTTCTCCTGGTTTCAACTGCCGGCACCGCTCAGCAACCCTTCTCCACGCTGGAGGAGCAAATGACCGGCAAGGAATTCGATGCGACGGGGCTGGAAAAACTGACTCCCGAAGAACTCGCTGCGCTCAATGGCTGGATTCGCGGCCGTTCGCTGGCCACCCTGGACGCCGCCAAGCCGGCAACAGCAGGCAGTGGCGATGACCGCGGATTCAATATCCAGAAAATGCAGGACCAGGACCGCACGCCGATAACCAGCCGCCTGGTTGGAGAATTTACCGGCTGGGATGGGCAGACGGTGTTTAAACTGGAGAATGGCATGATCTGGGAACAAGCAGACAATGATGATTTCTATATCCGGGCCGTTGAAAATCCTGTGGTCAACATCAAACCTGGCGCATTCAAAACCTGGAAGCTGTCCATCGAAGGCTATTCCTCTTCTTGCAAGGTCAAGCGCATCCAGTAGCTGTTCAATTCAACTGGTTTTTAACACTATGCGGATGCCCAATGACTACAAGTTGGTCTTTATCGGTCCCCCATGCGGCATGCGCGTCCTGGCTCAAAGGCTGAAAAAGTGGAGTTCTGCGCGCAGGCCACCCGTTGCCCGATTGCTGAAATGGAGGGACCAGCCATACAGTTCACACAAGCGCTTGACGATGGCAAGTCCCAGCCCCGAACCTTTGCCCGAAATATTCTGTCCCCGATAGTGCCGTTCAAAAACGTGTTCCAGTTCTGCTTCGGGAATTCCCGGCCCGGTGTCTTCCACCACCGCCTTGCCGTTGCCGATGGTGATGACAACTTCTCCACTCGAAGTGTAACGCATGGCATTGCTGATCAGGTTGCCCACGGTAACTGCCACCACCGATTCCGGTGCAATCACGCTCACCCGTTCGTTCTCTTGCACCCGCAACTTGAGGTCCTTGTTGCCAATCAGGGGTTCATACAAGTGCACCACGTCCCGCACCACCTGGCCAACGTTTTGCGCCGTGCTGTCCTTGTCGGTACCCTGCTCGGCTCGCACTAGGTGTAGCAATGCCGTGGTGATGTCAGCCGATTGGCGAGCGGCGCGTGCGATGCGCAGTAGACGTGTTCGCACTTTTCCATCCAGGTCAGGCTGGGCCAGCAGCAATTCGGTCGCGCCGGTGATTACGGTAAGCGGAGAGCGCAGCTCATGGCTTACATCAGCATTGAATTCCCGATCCCTTTCAACCAGGTCATGCAGGCGGTCAGCATAGCTGTCGAGCGCCAGCGCCAGTTGCCCCACTTCGTCATCGGCAAAGTGTTGGGACAAACGGTCCGCAACGCGCTCTTCGCCTCGCATGTTCAAGCGGTTGGCCAAGTCGGTCACGGGTTTCATGACGCGCCGGGACGACCAGGCTCCGAGGGTAAAGGAGAGTACTGAGAACAACAACACGACACCTACCAGGGCCACGACCAGTTGTCTCTTCAGTTTCTGGTTATCGGTGACATCGTAAATCAGGAAGGCCCAAAGATCGTCATCCTTGCGCACCGCTGCTTTGAACATGCCCAGGGCTGTATTGACGTCATGCGTGCCCGTGGGCAATTCACGGAACTGGCCAGCGACCGTATGATTCGGATCTCCAGGCCTGGTGATGTAACCCTGGATGCGGGTGTAAAACGGCTCCACCACGGAAGGGTCCAGCCGCAGTTGGTTGATGTAGTCGTCCAACTCCTCCTGCAGCGTTGCACCAATCAGCTGGTCTTCCAGGTAATTCTGCAGGAATAAAGTGCTCAGTGCGAACAGGACGCTCAACAGCGTGCCAAAAATCAGGAAGGATAATACGATCCGGCTTCTAAGCCTTCGACGGTACTGCATTGGACTCCACCAGTCGATAGCCAATGCCATGGCGCGTCTGGATCATGCTGCTGTCAAAGGGCTTATCAATCACGCTGCGCAAGGAATGAATATGCACACGAAGACTGTCGCTGTCTGGCATTTCTTCCCCCCATACCTGCATTTCCAAGTCATTGCGGGAAACCACGTTGGGCGATGCTTCCATTAGTGTTTGCAATAATTTCAAGCCGATGGGATTCAGGTAGATGTCCCGACCGGCCCGGTTGACCGACAGGGTGTCGAGGTTGAAGACCAGGTCACCGACCTTTAGTTCGCGCCGCACGCGCCGTCTGCCACGGCTGGCCAGAACATGCAGCCGCGCTTCGACTTCCTGCAGTTCAAATGGTTTGACCAGGTAATCATCGGCGCCAGTCTCAAAGCCGGCCAATTTGTCCTGTAGACGGTCGCGTGCCGTCAACATCAACACCGGCGTGTCTTTCCCTGCATCGGTACGCAGCTTTCGGCATAATTCCAGCCCATCCATGCCCGGAAGTGCAAGGTCGAGCACTATGGCATCAAAGTCATTGACCACGGCCAAGTGCAAACCGGTCACGCCGTCACCGGCGAAATCCACCGTGTGACCATGATCCTCAAGGAAATCCCCCAGGTTCGCAGCAATGTCTGGATTATCTTCAACTATCAGAACACGCATATCTTGCTCCTGGGCGCCCGTGTTAGGTTACACGTGCACCAATCAGTATTGGGTAGAATGATATCAGGGATGGGACAATAAACGGGCAGGCTTGGTTCAGACTGGCCCAGAGGCCGTCGCTCCCTTGGCTGCGATGCCCTGGTCACCGGGTTCCAACTCAAGCGATCCGTGCTGTCGAAATTCAGCTTGGGGTTCTGGAATACGTCCAAGAAACTGGCGAGGGTGGCAAAAGTCCTCAGTAATTTCCACCCAGGACTTCCACGCCTGCCAGGCCGCGGGCGAGAGTTTCCGCATCACCCCCTTCGTCCATCTTGATCATCAGGCGCACTTCATTGTCCGAATCTGCGTGACGTAATGCATCGTCGTACGAGATTTTGCCTTCCTTGTACATGCGGAACATGCATTTGTCGAACGTGATCATGCCGTGGTGGCCCGAATCGCGCATGACGTTCTTGAGCTGATCTATTTGCCCCTTGCGGATCAGGTCCTTGACCAAAGGTGTGCCGGTCAACACCTCAAATGCCGCCCAGCGACGGGAGCCGTCCACGGCAGGGATCAGCTGCTGCGCGATGGTTGCCTTGAGATTGAATGAAAGATCCAGCAGCAACTGCTCGCGGAAATCTTCCGGGAAGAAATGCAAAATTCGATCAAGCGCCTGGTTGGCGTTGTTGGCATGCAATGTGCAGAGCACAAGGTGGCCGGTTTCAGCAAATGTGATGGCATGCTCCATGGCTTCCCGGGTACGAATCTCCCCGATCATGATCACATCCGGCGCCTGGCGCAGGGTATTGCGCAGCGCAACCTCGAATGATTCCGTATCAATCCCAACCTCCCGCTGCGTCACCAGGCTTTTGCCATGCCTATGAACGTATTCAATGGGATCCTCTACGGTAATGATGTGCCCGGTCATGCGTTGGTTGCGGTAACCGACCATCGCGGCGAGCGATGTGGATTTACCGGTACCTGTTGCACCCACGAACAGGACGATACCGCGTTTTTGCAATGAGAGTTCAGACATGACATCCGGGCAGCCCAGCTCCTCGAAAGTGGGAATGCGACTCTCGATGCGCCGACATACCACGCCAATGAAGCCTTGCTGAAAAAATGCGCTCACGCGAAATCTCACGTCCGCATCCAACGCATAGGCAAACTGGCATTCGCTGGTCTGAATGAACTCGTTTTTTTGCCGCTCGCTCATCATGCTGAACGCGACGTCGCGGGTGTCATCCGCACTGAGAACGTCGGTGGAAATCGGCCTGACCTTGCCATGAACCTTGATGCACGGCGGAGCGTCGACCGTAACAAACAAATCCGAACCCGCTTCTTCATGAAGCTGCTTGAGCCAGCTGTCGACGATACCCATGGCAAAAACTCCTATTGGAACAGCTTGCGATCTACGGCTCGCTTGCTGGCTTCCTGCCGGTTGATGACACCTCTTGCGACCAGCGCTTCCAGGGCCTGGTCCAGAGTTTGCATGCCCATATTCTGGCCCGTTTGAATCGCTGAATACATCTGGGCGATTTTGTCTTCGCGGATCAAATTGCGGATAGCCGGGTTGGCTACCATGATTTCCCAGGCCGCAACGCGGCCGCCGCCGTTCCGTTTCAACAGTGTCTGGGCAATAACGGCGCGCAATGACTCCGAGAGCATCGACCGCACCATGGATTTTTCGCCGGCCGGGAATACATCGATGATGCGGTCGATGGTTTTGGGAGCAGAGCTGGTATGAAGGGTTGAAAAAACCAGGTGGCCTGTTTCGGCCGCGGTAAGCGCCAGGCGAATGGTTTCAATGTCCCGCATTTCACCAACCAGGATGATATCCGGGTCTTCGCGCAGTGCAGCGCGCAGGGCTTGGTTGAAACCATGGGTGTCCCGGTGGATTTCCCGTTGGTTGATCAGGCAACGCTTGCTCTTGTGAATGAATTCTATGGGGTCCTCAATGGTCAGCACGTGACCCTCCACGATGGAGTTGAGGTGGTCAATCATGGCGGCAAGCGTAGTGGACTTGCCGGACCCGGTTGGGCCTGTTACCAGTACCAATCCGCGTGGGACGTTGATGATTTCCCGGAATATGGGAGGCGCGCCAATGTCTTCAAGTTTCCAGACGGCATCCGGGATGGTTCGGAATGCACCACCCACGCCCCGATCGTGGTGAAAACAGTTCACGCGGAATCGGGCCAAACCAGAAACTCCGTAGGAGTAATCAACTTCGAGATTTGCCTCAAAATCCCGCCGTTGCTGGTCGCTCATGGTGCTATACAGCAATTCAGTCAACTGGGGCGTATCAATTGCAGGCAACGTTAGACGGCGAATATCCCCGTCAACACGTATCATCGGTGGCAATCCTGATGAAAGGTGCAAATCCGACGCGTTGTTTTTGACCGAGAAGGCCAATAGCTCTGCAATATCCATCTTCTCTCCTTGAAATTGGCTGCTCGCGCTACAATTCCACAAAAACGCGAACAAACCCGGTGTCCAGTCCATTTCGAAAACGCACCAAGCCTTACAATAGATCAACTTATAGTCTTGCTGCAAGATGAATGACTTAAACGTAAATCTTGAGAATGTAAATTCACGGATCGCCCGCGCATGCAAGAAGGCTGGGCGCCGTGCGGAAGACATTCGCATCCTGGCGGTGAGCAAACGCCAGGCGAGCTCCAGGATTCGCGAGCTCCGGGCCAATGGGCAGAAAGCATTTGGCGAAAACTACGTGCAAGAAGCCGTGCTCAAACAAAGGGACCTGACTGACCTGGAAATCGAATGGCATTTCATTGGCCCCTTGCAGTCCAACAAGACGGCACTTGTAGCACGACATTTTCAATGGGTACAGAGCGTGGACCGGGCAAATGTCTTGCAGCGCCTGTCCAGCCAGAAACCAGAAAATCTGCCCGATTTGAACATCTGCCTGCAAGTAAACATCGATCGCGAGCAGCAGAAATCGGGGGCGCTGCCTGAAGAGATACCCGGGCTGGCGCAATTGGCAACAAACATGCGCGGGCTTCGGTTGCGCGGGTTGATGGCGATACCCAGGGCTGCGGCAAGCGAAGGCGAAGCCCTGCAAAGCTTTACCAACATGTACCGCCTGTTCCAACAGCTGCAGGCAGAAGGTATGAAGCTCGACACCTTATCCATGGGAATGTCCGCCGATCTCGAGCAGGCTGTCCTCGCTGGCAGTACCATGGTGAGGGTGGGAACTGACCTGTTTGGCCCCAGGACCCCAGCGTAAAACCCAATTCACACAGGCAGTAGTCGCGAAATGTTGATTGCATTCATTGGTGGCGGAAATATGGCAAAGGCGTTGATCAGCGGTCTGAAGCGATCCGGCGATCCCGGCCTGGTGATCCGGGTGGCCGACCCCAGCGAAGCAGCGAGGGCGCACCTGCGATCTGATTACGATGTGGTTATCAGTGACGATGCCGCCGAGGCTGCTCATGGAGCGGATGTCGTGGTGCTTGCCGTAAAACCCCAAGTCGTGTCCCAAGCGCTGACCGACCTGGCCGGTGAAATTGAGTCCGAACAATTGCTGCTTAGCATCGCCGCTGGCACCACCATCATGTCAATTGCCAGCCAGTTGGGCCCGAGACAGGCCATCATCCGTTCAATGCCCAATTCGCCCGCCTTGATTGGCGAAGGTATAAGCGCATTGTGCGCCGGTGAGCATTGCCGCCCACACCACCGGGCCCAGGCAGAACGCGTTTTGCGTGCTGCGGGAAAAGTTATCTGGGTTGCCGACGAAACACTCATGGACGCGGTGACGGCCATTTCAGGCAGTGGTCCGGCTTATTTCTTTTTGCTCACGGAAGCGCTGGCCGCAGCTGGTGTGCGCCTGGGCTTGCCAGCTGATGTCGCCACCCAGCTTGCAGAGCAGACCTGTGCCGGCGCCGGCGCCATGCTGCGGCATTCAGATACAGGTGCCGCCGAGTTGCGCCGTCGGGTCACGTCGCCAGGCGGGACCACCGAGGCTGCCATGGAAGCCTTTGCGTACGGCAATTTTTCAGAACTGGTCTACGCAGCCGCCGCGGCGGCAGAACGGCGAGGACATGAGCTCTCTCAGGACCCTGCCTGAAATGAGTCTCCAATGTTGAATGGATCCGGCGCCAACGCGATCACCTACCTGGTGGGGACGCTCATCGACCTGTACATAGCGGCCGTACTGTTGCGTTTGTTGTTGCAGTGGACCCGGGCGGATTTTTACAATCCGCTTTCACAATTCCTGGTCAAGCTGACCAATCCGGCGCTGGTACCCATGCGCAGAGTCATACCCCCCATCAGGCGCCTGGACACAGCCTCAGTAGTGCTGATGCTCTTGCTCGAGGTGACTGGCGCATGGATGATCGGCATAATCGGAGGCAGTGTCATGACCTGGCCCCAGATCCTTGCTTACAGCGCAATCAAGCTACTTATGACCTTGCTCATGACCTACTTCTTTCTGATCATCATTGCTGTGATTCTCAGCTGGCTGGCACGGGGTATGAGACATCCTTTCATCCCACTGGTGTTTCAGCTGACGGAGCCGATTCTGAAGCCCATCCGCAAAGTCATTCCACCCATTGCTGGAATCGATCTTTCCCCCCTGTTTGCACTGATAGCAATACGCTTTTTGATCCTTCTGCTACCATGGTAACTGCAATGTGCCACTACAGCCGCAAATAAGGCGTTTACAAATCGCCGAGCAGTTTCTGCGGCGTATTGACCCGGGGGGCTAACATGAAACTACTGATTTCCACACTGTTTACCTGTGGCCTTTTGATCCAGGCGAACATTTGCATGGCCCAGCAGTCAGAGACTTTCGGAAATTTCGAGGTGCACTATAACGTCATAAACTCGAACCTGCTACCTGCCCAGGTTGCGCAGGGTTATGGCATCAAGCGCTCGTCCAGCCGTGTATTGCTGAACATCACGGTTATCGATAAAACCATCGAAGCTTCGGGTACCCCGGTGCAGGCCCAGGTCACAACCAGCACGATCAACCTGACCGGACAGCGGCGCAGCGTGGAAATGCGCGTGATCCTGGAACCGGACGGGGCGATTTATTATATCGGTGAGTTACCGATTGCCAACATGGAAACCTACAACTTTACGGTACAGGTGCAGCCACAAGGCGAGCCCGAACCATTTGAACTGTCTTTTCGCTGGCAGTTTTATACTGAGTAGCCTGCCTGTAAACGGCTTTGTCCCCGGCTTTTCACGTCACCCATTCAGGGGTACAAGCGCTGAATTACCCATTGGCCATCTTGCTGGCCGTATTTGAAGCGGTCATGCAGGCGAAACTTCCGCCCCTGCCAGAACTCGACGATCTCAGGCTGAATGCGAAAGCCCGTCCAATAATCGGGGCGCGGGATTTCCCGCCCGTCGAATTCATGTTCGAAGTCCTGGACCCGTTTTTCCAGTGTTTCCCGGCTATCCAGCACTTGTGACTGCAGCGAGGCCCAGGCGCCCACCTGGCTGCCACGGTCACGGGTGGCAAAATAGGCGTCGGCTTCCTCGTCCCTCACGCGTTTGACACGCCCAACCAAGTGGACCTGTGTTTCTGTGCTCTTCCACAAAAACGTCGCTGCCACTTTTGGACAAATACTCATTTGCTGGCCTTTGCGGCTTCCGGTATTGGTAAAGAACACGAACCCATCGGCATCGAGCGCTTTGAGCAATACGGTACGCGAAGTTACCAGGCCTTTGCCATCGCTGGTGGCCAAAACCATGGCGGTTGGCTCAGGTTCGCCGGTAATGCGCGCCGTGTGCATGGCCTTGTTGAAACGGTCAATGATTTCCTGGGACAGCAGCAAGGCATCGGCTTCCATTTTTGGCAGTAAAATACTTGCCCGCGTGGACCAAGCCTGGCTCAGGCCCCGGCTTTCGACTCCGCCTCGCGCTGGCGGCGCAATTTGGCCTGTGGCAGTGTGCGCAACCAAATAAGCCACACTACCAGTGCATCCATGATGATCAGCGCCTGCCACAAATACAGGTGGAACCATTCGAAGGCGACCTGGTTCCATTGCCCCAGGTAGAACAGGCTGATGATGCGAATAAGGTTGAGTACCTGAATGGCGAAAAAACCCACCACGAAACCCATCAGCTTGTTCTTGAATGGCGCGGGAAAGGCAAAAATGGCCGCAAACAGGATGATCATGGCTTCGACACCGTTACAACCACGCTCAATCCGCACGCCGAATCCGCTGGTTGCATCCTTGATCGAATTCCCCCTGGCGATAACGCCATCGTCAAAAAACTGTATAAGCCAAACACTTATGTCCGCAACCGAAGAGGTAAATGGCAGGATGACGTACTTTTCCGCCGGCTGTAGAATCTCCAGCGTGAACAGCCCTACAAGCAAGACAGTGAACAATATGAAGAAGCGAATCATCTCGGATGGAAAAGCAGGCTACAGAAAAGTTCCGCAATGGTACCCAATGTTCAAACCGTGTGCACGTTCGTTTTAGGCGCCGGGGTTCCTTAACGCCATGTCAACCGACCCGCAGAATATTTTCCTGGTCGGCCCCATGGGGTCTGGAAAATCGACCATCGGTAGCCGCCTCGCTCAGAAAATGGGGTTGGTTTTTTACGACTGCGATCGCGAAATCGAGAAACGCACAGGTGCCAGCGTTAAACTGATTTTTGAGATCGAGGGCGAGGCCGGGTTTCGTAACCGTGAAAGCCGGATGCTCGAAGAGCTGTCCCAAAAGAGGGGTGTGCTGGTTGCCACTGGCGGTGGGGCCATTGTCAGTGAAAGCAACCGGGCGCTCCTGCGCAATAGCGGCATAGTGGTCTACCTGCGCACTTCGGTCCGGCAACAAATTGGGCGCCTGCGCCGGGACCACAGCAGACCCCTGCTGCAGACCGGTGACAAGGAAAGCAAGCTGATGGAGTTGGCCATGACCAGGAATCCCTTGTACGAAGAAGTCGCAGACCTCGTATTTCCGGTGAGGGATAGCAATATCGAGGTCACGGTCGGCCAGATGTATCTTGCCTTATGCGACTTCAGACGCCAGAAGGAAGCGAATGCGCTTCCGCCTGACGCCGCGGGCGCTGGTTCCTGAAATGCAAACCATAGAAGTCCGGCTCCACGATGAGAGCTACCCCGTTTACCTTGGGAACGAAATTATCGGCGATAGAAGGCTTTGGCAAAAACACGTCAGCAAGGGCAAGACTCTGATAGTCAGTAACGAGGTGGTAGCGCCTTTGTACCTGGAACCCTTGCAAGCCGCACTGTCGGGACGTGACTCAGAGGTGCACATCCTGCCGGACGGTGAGCGATTCAAAACCCTGGACAGCTGGTCCGGGATCATCGACCACCTGGTCGAAATCGGGGCCAGGCGGGACGCGACCGTCATCGCGCTGGGAGGCGGCGTGATCGGGGATATCAGTGGATTCGCAGCTGCCAGCTACATGAGAGGCATTCGTTTTCTGCAGGTGCCTACTACCCTCCTGGCTCACGTTGATGCATCGGTAGGAGGAAAAACCGGAGTCAACCACTGCAAAGGCAAAAACCTGATCGGTGCGTTTCATCAGCCTGCCGCAGTGGTCATCGATACGGCCACCCTGGCAACCCAGAAGGATCGGGAATTCAATGCCGGACTGGCCGAGGTGGTAAAATATGGCGCGATCATGGATCCGGTTCTGTTCGACTGGCTGGAGGCGTCCGCCGGAGTGATCCAGTTGCGCCAAAGGCAAGCCTTGCAACACCTGATCCAGCGGTCGGTTCTTAACAAGTCAGGGATTGTCGCGAGGGACGAGCGGGAGTCTGGCATCCGGGCCATTCTGAATTTTGGCCACACCTTTGCCCATGCGCTCGAAACAACGACCGGGTATGAACAATTCCTTCACGGTGAAGCTGTTGCAATAGGCATGGTCATCGCCGCGCGCCTTAGTGAACTGCGCGGTTTGTGTGCAGGAGGTACTGCTGCCCGAATTTCCGGCTTGCTGAAATTGCTCGGCCTGCCGATTGAATTGCCGCGAACAATCAACACGCAGGTAATGATCGATGCCATGGGGCTGGACAAAAAGGCACTTTCAAGCGGTCTCAGGCTAATCCTGTTGAACCGCCTGGGTGAGGCTCTGATCGATGATCAATCGACACAAGCGGACGTTTCAACGGCTATTGAGCACAGTCATGCAACATCATCCCCGGCTTGATACGACTGGGGAACTCGCCTAATGAAACTTAAAAATGATCTGATAATCAGAGCGTTACTTCGTGAGCGTGTGGAACGCACGCCAGTGTGGATCATGCGCCAGGCCGGGCGCTACCTGCCGGAATATCTCAAAACCCGGGCCGAGGCCGGTAGCTTCATGAACCTTTGCCGGACTCCTGAAATGGCCTGTGAAGTCACCCTGCAGCCCCTGCGCCGGTTCGATCTGGACGCTGCCATTGTATTTTCTGACATTCTCACCATACCCGACGCCATGGGGCTCGGCTTGTACTTTTCTGAAGGCGAAGGCCCCCGGTTTGAAAGCCCCATCAGAAGCGAAGCTGATATTCGCAGGCTCCACAAACCGGAAGTCAACGAGTCTCTTGCTTACGTCATGAATGCGGTGAAGCTGGTGCGCAATGAGCTCGCCGGCCGGGTTCCGCTGATTGGCTTCAGCGGAAGTCCGTGGACCCTGGCGACTTACATGGTCGAAGGTGGGTCCAGCAAGACTTTCGGCAGAATCAAGGCTCTCATATATGATCGGCCACTGTTGGCGCACCAACTATTGGAAAAACTCGCTGACGCGGTTACGGATTATCTGAATGCACAAATCTACAACGGAGCACAGGTTGTGCAAATTTTTGATACCTGGGGAGGTGTGCTGTCCCCCGAAGCATTCCGGGAGTTTTCCCTGCGCTACTTGAAACGGATCGTGGCGGGCTTGCTCAGGGAGCATGAAGGCCGGCGTGTACCGCTTATCGTGTTTTGCAAGGCCTGTAACGCGCATCTCGAGGCCCAGGCTGAAACGGGTTGCGACGCCCTGGGTGTGGACTGGACCATTTCGCTAAGCGAAGCGCGCCAACGGGTGGGGGATCGTGTTGCCCTGCAAGGCAACCTCGACCCAGCCATTTTACTCGCCGGCCCCGGGGTCATTGCCAGGGAGGCCCGTGGCGTGCTGTCCAGTTTTGGACATGGTAACGGTCACGTGTTCAACCTGGGGCACGGGATCACTCCCGACGTCGACCCTCAGCACCTGCAAACACTGATTACCACGATCCGTCAACACAGCCCTTCGTATCATTAAACCCGGATTCAAGCCAGGTTCTGCAGTTTGCGCTGAAGAATTAGTTGTAGCAGCAAAGGTTCGAGGTTGGACCGCAGGATGGGTTGAGGCAATGCAACTGCCTTGAACTCCCTTTCCCGGCCAGGACCGGACACGCCGTTGACACACTCACGCCACAGCAACAGGGGCCTGCTTTTCGCGCCGAATGCTTGCACATTCCAAGACGGTTCAGCTATCCGGGCAGAATGGCAAAATAAAGCATCGATCTGCCCTGACAGCGTGTGCTGCATCCGGTCTTCAACGCAATCCACCGCAACACCCATCCGGCCCAGCAGATTCTGGACTACACCGTTCAGCGGATCGCCCAATGCGAGCCGGCACTTCAGTTCCGCCAGCAAACGGGGGCGCAACTGGTCCGCCTCGGCAGCAGCGGCTTGCGCTATGCGTGGAAGTGACATTTTGAAGCAAACGCCACCGCTGTGGATGGATTCATGCTGCAAGCGGCCTCCCAGGCGCGCAGCAAGTTCCTGGCAGACGGCCAGACCCAACCCGGATCCACCATAGAGGTGCGCCACCTCGCCACCACCTTGTTCATGCACCGAGTAAATCCGGCGGGAATCCTCTGGTGCAATTCCAATTCCCGTGTCCGTAAGTCGCAACTCCAGGCCGCAGGGTCCACTGCCAGCCCCACCCCAGCGGCGGGCTTCCACCAGGACAAAACCACAATGGGTAAACTTGATCGCATTGGCCAGCAGGTTATCCAGCGCCTGACGCAAATAGCAGGGATCAGAAATCCACTGCACAGGCAGGTGGCAGTCAAACGACAGGAGCAAATCGATACCCTTGGCGCTGGCGGCGGGCCAGTGCGCGCGCACGATCTGTTCCATGAATCGCAACCCATCGAATGGCTTGTTCGGAGCCAAAGACGTATCGATGTATGCCCTGTCTCTTGCGCCCATTCTGTCAACCAGGCGCTGCATCTGCCGTCCGGATTCCTCCAGTGCCAGTAGCAGATGACGCTGCTCCCCATTGAGTCCGGATTTGAGCAGTAACTCCGACATGCCCAGCATGCCGACCAACGGCGTGCGCAATTCGTGGCGCAACAGGCTCAGGGAGAATTGGTCTGAAACCGGGGCAACACAATCAACGGAATGATTCGATGAGCCGCCGCGAAACAGGCTGAAGAAGATTTTTCGGACCAGATTGCCCGATGCCGACGCCAGGAATGAATTACCCCGCATGACGATCCCCCAAAACACCGCAATGAAGCTGCCAGTAGAACGGCAGTAACAGGGCGCGCGGTGCCCCTTGGGGTAATTTACAGGCTGGGTTGCCAGCGCGCAATGGGTGCTGGAGTGGACCATGCATATTCAGGTTTAAAAAAGGACAATCCTCTTTCCTGTCGTCTGCTGGATGTGGATAGCGTGTCCTTGAGAATGCTGGTATCGGTCATTATCATCTTGGCGGCTCACTGGCCTGTGATGTGGATATCCCCGCTGAAACTTTCAATTTCGATCGTGGCGCCGTTACTGGCCTCGCGCCAGGACAAGGAACTGCCGGCGCCTTGGGATTCTGTGGTTGCCGTTCCAAAATCCGACCGTATTTCGCCGCTGTAAGTTTGTGCCGTGTATTCGGCCTGCTGGCCAGCGGGTAGAGTCAGACTGACATCCCCACTCATGCTTTGGGCTTTCACCCGACCACCATCCAGGACGTTCAACTGCAAGTCCAGGTCGCCGGAAACGGTTTCAAAGCGGCCCCGGTCAACCCGGTTACCACTCAGTTTAACGTCCCCGGACACGGTGCTGATCATGATCTCGCCTTCCATTCCCTGTAAATCAATTTCGCCACTGATCGTTTCTACTTCGGCGCGGGATGTGGCTCCACGAAAAGTCACATCACCGCTGACTGATTCCATTTCCACCCTGGGAACATCGGCATCAACCAGCAGATCACCGCTTACGGAGTTGAACACGATGCTCCCACCCCGCAAGCCGTTCAAGGAGATGTCGGCACTCACACTTTCGGCTTCAACACTGGCAGCGACAGGGACCTGCAAACGAAGATGCGTGTCTTCCACGTTGCGCTGGTTCCTGCGGTTGCGGACCCTAATTTGTATTCCTGAAGAGGACTCGAGTATCTCGAGTTCTTCGACATCGTCACCCAATTCGCCGCTGATGCCAACCTCTGCTTTGTCCCAGACCGTGAAGTCGATGGATCCAGCGAGGTTATCCACCTGCACCAACCCATCCGCGGCGAGCGTGCGGTTCTGCTCGACTGTTGATCCAGCCTGGCAGTTCGCCACGAACAATAAAGCGCTCATGCCTGTAAGTACCCAAATGATTGTTTGGTGCAGTGCTTTCATATGGCGTTTCTCCTCGATGCCAATTCCAATGCGGCAAGGGTTTGTAGCAATTCCAGTTGACGGGCGCGCAATGCGTGCAAGCGCTCAGCCAGAAATATGTTTTCCGGTTCGTTCCGAAGCGCTGCGGTCAGCGCAATTTCAGCCTGGCGCGTTGCCTCCCAGCCCAGGTCCATGCGCGCAGGTTTTGTGCCCACCGGTATTGCACGCACGCCATTCAATGCCAGGAATTCCCTGAAAGCCGCACGGTACTCAAGTTCACTGTCAGCGCCCGACTTCAAAACGTAGAACCTGCCCGTTGCAAGATCGGTAGAACGTTCCGCACCCGGGGCCGTGGGCTCGGACCCTGAATGTTGCCTGTCGATGACCAAGCCAGCCGCCAGCGCGAACAGTACAGCAGCCGCGACCGCGAAGTGCCTCGAGCGTGTCGCGGGATTGCCTGGCTGACCGGTGGCAGACGCCGCGGCAATTCGTCCAGCAATGGCCAACCATCCATCGTGCATTGGCGCAATCTCGCGCGGTAACGATGTCAGCCGCCGGATTAGTTCCTCATCAGTCGGTGATTGATTTCTCATTCCAACTCCTCGCGTAGCAATTTCCGCGCACGATGCAATTGCGCCTTGGAGGAACCCTCCGCCATGCCAGTCATCCGGGCTATGTCGGAATGCCCGTAACCTTCGATGTCATGGAGTATCAGTACGGTCCTGGCACGCTCTGGCAGACGGGCTATGGCCTGTTCAAGGTCGCTGTTTTGCGCTGTGCGGACATCACGTGAACCAACGGCTGTTCTTTCAACCGTTTCGTCCAGGTAGATTTCGGACTTCACCCGGCGCAGCCGGGTTCGCCGGTCGCTGAGCGCCACATTGACCGAAAGCCGGTGCAACCAGGTGGCAAACTGGCTTTCCCCCCTGAAACTATCAAGTTTCTGCCAAGCACGCACAAACGCCTCCTGCAACAGGTCCTCGGCCAGCCCGGGGTCACCCCCGCAGATGCGCCACATCAAGCCATGGATCCGATCGCGGTGACGCCGGTACAGGGTTTCAAACGAGGCAATATCTCCTCTGCTCGCCGGGCCCACCAGTTCCTCGTCCCTATCATGGTCCGCGTCCGATACTATCCCGGATACCACCGCAGTGACTCCTCTCATGAACTATTCGACGTTTACTACCGGCAAAGGGTTTAAACGCACCAAAATGGCGAAGTTAACGCCCACTTCAGCTGATTATGTTGGGAACACCATGCAAATATAAGTGTTGGTCCGCACGGGCAATGAAACACCCTGTCCAGCCAGGCTCGGCCGGATCAGAGGCTCCTTAACATCGAAGCGTAGCGCCCCGGAATCCTGGTCCTGCCCTATGCCGCGTGTTGGCTGCCGATTTTGGACTCAAGCTGCTGGCCCAGGCGGAGATCATCCACCTCGAATTCGTCAACGGCGATGATTTCCATCACCAGCGTGCGAACGCGCGCCATGATGGCAGCCTCGTCCTGGGTAATAAACCCTTTGCCGACGGCTTTTGCTAATTGATCTTCCCAGGTCATGCCGTCAACATCTCCGGATCTGAGTACTTTGAGTAACTTCCTTTCCAGTGGTTCGGCGGCAATCACTTGCGGCAAGGCCTGTTCCATCAAACCGACCGGATGCCCGGTGCGGGCTGATTTGTACACGCCGCTGGTGAGCCGGTCGCGGGTGTCGGAAGGCGCGAGCAGCAACTGGGCCACCTTGTGGGTCAATCGATCCCCCGGTGCGCGCTCCCTTGGCCCGAGCGGGAAGACCACCAACCGTAACAAGTAGCGCATGGTGCGATTGGGGAAGTTATCCACCACCAGCTGCAATGCGAGCTGGATCTTGTTGATGGCATCATGAAATGCCCATGCCAGGATCACCTGGTCCGCTACCGGACGGCCAATGGACTCGTAACGCTTGAGCATCGCCGAACATATGTAGAGTTGGCTCAAGACATCTCCCAGACGCGCGGAGATATGCTCTTTCTGTTTCAGTTTGCCGCCCAGTGTGAGCATGCTGACATCTGAAACAAAGGCCAGCGAGGAGGAGTAACGGGAAAGTTTCTGGTAGTACTTCGCCGTGCGTCGATCCCTCGGGACAGCGGCAAATTTGCCGAAGCTCATTCCCAGCACCAGGCTGCGCACCGCATTGCGGATCGAGTAGCCAAAGTGGGCAAAAAGCAGGCGATCGAATTGCCGGATTCGCTCAGCCGGGTCTTCCAGCCGGCTCGCTTCCATCTCCTTCAAAACGTAGGGATGACAGCGGATTGCGCCCTGTCCAAAGATCATCATGCTACGGGTCAGAATGTTCGCACCTTCAACAGTAATCCAGATCGGCATGCCCTGCCATGCACGGCCCAGGTAGTTACGGGGTCCCAAAATCACGCCCTTGCCACCATGGATATCCATGGCATCGACTATGACCTGCCGGCCTTTTTCGGTGGCGTGGTACTTGGCGATGGCCGAAGGCACCGCGGGCTTTTCTCCCAAATCAACCGCTGTAGCGGTCATCCGGGACAGCGCTGAGATGGAATAAGCATTTGCCGCGATCCGGGCCAGCGGTTCTTCAATGCCCTCAAACCGGCCAATCGACATGTTGAATTGCCTGCGAATCCGCGCATAAGCACCGCTGGCCAGGGCCCCCATCTTGGCGCCCCCCGTTGAGCAGGAAGGCAGGGAAATCGCTCGCCCCACTGACAGTTGCTCAATCAACATGCGCCACCCCTGGCCGGCCATTTTTCTTCCGCCAATCAAGGCACTCAAGGGAACAAACACGTCCTTGCCGCGAACAGGGCCATTTTGAAAAGGAACATTCAAGGGCAAATGACGTGTGCCAATTTTCAGTCCCTTGGTGTTTCTTGGCACCAAGGCGATGCTGATACCGAGGTCTTTCTGGTTGCCCAGCAATCCATCCGGGTCATACAGGCGGAATGCCAGGCCAATCAAGGTGGCCACCGGAGCCAGTGTGATGTACCGCTTGTCAAAATTCAGCTTGATTCCGGTGACAGATTTGCCCATGTAGTCGCCGCTGCAGACCACGCCGAAGTCAGGGATGGAGGTGGCATCTGAACCAGCGGTCGGGCCAGTCAGGCCAAAACAGGGTATTTCTTCACCGCGAGCCAGCCTGGGAAGATAGTAGGACTTTTGATCCTCTGTTCCGTAATGCACCAGCAATTCGCCGGGGCCGAGTGAATTGGGCACCGCCACGTGCGAACCTGCAACCGCGCTGACCGAGGATATTTTCTGTAACACGGCGCGATGCGCCAGCGCCGAAAAGCCCAGTCCGTCATATTGCTTGGGAATGATCATGCCAAAAAACTTGTGGCGCTTGAGGAATTCCCAGGTTTGTAGATTGAGATCGGCGTCCCGGTGCGTGATTTCCCATTCGTTGAGCATGTCACAGAGTTGCTCGACCGGCCCATCGATGAATGCCTGCTCTTCAACACTCAACTCGAGGAAAGGTATCGCCTGCAGTTTTGCCCAATCCGGTTTACCGGCAAATAACTCCCCCTCCCAACCGACGGTTCCTGCTTCCAGGGCCGCCTGCTCGGTCTCGGACATGGACGGAATCATGCGGACATACTGCTGCAGGAACGGCGCGCTCAGATACCTCTGCCGCCAGGGGCGGTAATTAAGTGGTACAGCAATGGCAGCAAACAGCGTTGCGCACGCGACCACGGCTGGCGGGGATATCGAACCCGTTACTCCAAACAACACGATTGCCGCCGCCATTGAGACCGTCCACACTAGCAGCCTGGCGCCATAAAAAGCACAGGCCAGGGAAATGGCCAACAAGGTAAAAAGCATGAGTAGGGTCATGTGCATTCTCCATTTGAGGGTGCCCTGCCCGGCTGGCCACTGAAGCAAGACGATTCGCCCACCAAAGCCGACAGGTTCATTAGAACCATACGCCACAGTATGGAAAAGTGCATGACACAAGTCAATTGGCGTGCGCGAGCGCGGTTGTAGCGGAAATTTGACGGGAGCAGGCAGGATCACAATTATCCCCATAACTTCAAAACAGCCAGTTCAAATTGTCACGGTCTGGAATTAGCCACGCAGTGGCAATTCCCTCATAGGTGTGCCCATTGTTACCTGGGCGGGAAATAGCCTTGTTGGCGGACTGGCGCCAGCCAATTGGCAGCTTTGCTGCTGGAATCGTTGGTAAGCACAGATGATAATGTGCAAATTGATATCGCCACCCGTCTGGCGAACAAACGGGGAAAAATCATATGAGCACGAGAGCGGCTGCGAAAACTCCGGATAAAAATGAAAGGTCCACCCGTTCGGCAGCCGACTGGGAACAGGCGGCGGTAGAATTGATCGCTGAAAAAGGCGTCCAGGCCCTGGCCATTGAACCGCTGGCACGCCGCATGGGCATTACCAAGGGAAGTTTTTATTGGCATTTCTCCAACCGTGAGTCCCTGCTCGATCAAACACTGCAGCGCTGGGAAGAACACGACAGCCGCAATCTCAGCAAATCTCTGGGTGAAATCGATCATCCACGCGATCGCCTGATCTCCTTTTTCCGCCGTGTCGGCAAGGAAAAACTGACCCACGAGGTTTACAGCGAGTTGTGCGCCGCTGCAGGGCATCCGCAAGTAGAACCGGTACTGGAGCGCGTGGCCAATCGCCGCATGGAGCACTTGTCAACGGCCTTCCGTGAAATGGGCATGCCCGAACAGTTGGCGCGCTACCAAGCACGGTTAACCTATTCTGTCTACCTTGGTTTTTTACAACTTCAGCGCCAGAATCAAACACCAAGCCTGAGCAGCGAAGAATTCGACGCATACATTGAGCACGTTATCACAACGCTGATTCCACATTCACCCGGCAAATGATTTTTGCCTTTTCGCACCTGGTCGGCGGGCCTGCAATAACTTTGGAAATGCGCAATCCAGGCCCATTCTGCCGTACCTGTATGCCAGGCTCGCAATACTTGTTGTGCAGATAAATAAGAGAGAGACACAGTGACAAGCCTTCAAAAACTCCAGTCCTGGGTCGACCAGGTGTCCGCGCTTACTCATCCAGATGCCATTCATTGGTGCACAGGCTCTGAAAATGAAAACCGGAAGTTGATCGAATTGCAACTCGAAACCGGCAGCCTGGTTGAGCTGAACCAGGAGACGCATCCGGGTTGTTATTTGCACCGTTCCGATCCATCGGATGTGGCCCGCGTCGAGCACCTGACCTTTGTCTGCACCGCGTGCAAGGAAGACGCGGGCCCGAATAACAACTGGATGGATCCCGTCGATGCGCGGGCCCGCATGGACAGCCTGTTCTCCGGCTGTATGCGGGGCCGCACCCTTTATGTCATTCCGTATTGCATGGGCCCAATTGATTCACCGCTTTCACGCTGCGGGATCGAAATCACCGACAGCCCTTACGTGGTCATCAGCATGCGCCTGATGACGCGCATGGGTAACGCGGCGCTGCGGCGGATCGAGCGCGAGGGAGAATTCGTCAGAGGCTTGCATTCAAACGGCAGCCTCGACCCGAACCAGCGTTTCATCATGCATTTTCCAGCAGACCTGGAGATCCGGAGTTTTGGCTCGGGTTACGGTGGCAATGCCTTGCTCGGCAAGAAATGTCACGCCTTGCGCATCGCGAGTCACCAGGCACGATCGGAAGGCTGGCTGGCTGAGCACATGTTG
The DNA here is from genome assembly GCA_035292625.1 of Lysobacterales bacterium. Taxonomy (GTDB): domain Bacteria; phylum Pseudomonadota; class Gammaproteobacteria; order Xanthomonadales; family SZUA-36; genus SHZL01. The sequence goes on from DATDPS010000165.1 coordinate 33,902, forward strand.
ATCGCGGGCATCGAAAACCCGTCGGGTGAAGTTTTTTATGTCGCCGCAGCATTCCCGTCCGCCTGCGGCAAGACCAACCTGGCCATGCTGATACCACCCGCCAATTATCCCGGATGGAAAGTCTGGACCATCGGCGATGATATTTGCTGGATGCACATGGGCGAGGATGGCCGCCTGTGGGCCATCAATCCTGAGGCGGGCCTTTTTGGCGTTGCTCCAGGCACCAGCAGCAAGACCAACCATAACGCCATGGCCATGGTGGAGCGCGATACAATCTTCACCAATGTCGGCCTCACCGTTGATAACCAGCCCTGGTGGGAAGGAAAGGGCGAGGGCATGCCGGTTATTGACTGGCGGGGTCGACCATATGACCCGGCCAGCGGACCGGCGGCTCATCCCAACTCTCGTTTCACGGTCTCCACCCGGCGCTGTCCTTCTTACTCAGAGGAATCCGAATCAGTCAATGGTGTTCCCTTGTCAGCAATCATATTTGGCGGCCGCCGTGAGCGCCTGGTGCCTCTCGTGATCGAAAGCCAGTCGTGGCGACACGGAGTATTACTGGGCGCCGCCATGGCTTCGGAAACTACCGCCGCCGCTACCGGGGCGGTGGGAACCGTCCGCCGCGACCCCATGGCCATGTTGCCGTTCTGTGGCTATAACTTTGCTGACTACTGGGCGCATTGGCTGAGTTTTGCCGATCGTTCGGACAGGCTTCCAAGGATTTTCCATGTGAACTGGTTTCGGAAGGGCGGAAACGGCAAATTCCTGTGGCCTGGTTTCAGCGAAAATTTGCGCGTGCTCGACTGGATAATTCAGCGGTGCCAAGGCGAAGTAGACGCCGTCAAAACGGCAATCGGCATTTTACCGCGCCAGGCAGACCTCAACCTGGAAGGTGTCAATCTTTCCCCAGGCGCAATACAATCATTGCTGGAAGTGGATCGAAAAGACTGGCAGGACGAATTGGCAGAGATCGAAAGATACTTTGACTTGTTCAGTGGGCGCACTCCTTCCGCGCTGGTAAAAGAGTGCCGGAGAGTTGCCACAGCGCTGAATGATCATTAGTGGCCTGTAACCGAGAAATCGCCTGCATTTCGCCCCGTCTGGCGTCGCTTGGCCGGGACTTCACTCGGCCGATAGCTGTGGCTATCGACCGCGGTCCAGACTTGCACCCGGCACGACCATCCCTTCGCGATCCCACTTCCGGTTCCTCGGTCGCAGACTCCTGGTGATCGATTCCTGGTGTGAATACCTCAAGCGCGCGCGGCTGGGGCTGCTGGTTTGTTTTTCCTTGCTGATTTCATGTGGCGAGCCGCCGCTTCATAAAGCCGAATTTTATGTTTTTGGGACATTGGTTGAAGTATCGCTCAGTGGCGTGGAAGAATCTCGCGCCGATCAGGCGTTCAGCCTATTGCAAGAACGTTTTCAAGCCATGCATCGCGACTGGCATGCCTGGGAGCCTGGCAAGCTGGCCAATATCAACGAACGTTTTGCCCGGGGCATGGCAGCCGAAGCTGATGCCGAGTTGGTGCAATTGCTTGGGTTTTCCCAGAAAGCCGAAATCCTTACCGGGGGACGTTTCAACCCGGCCATAGGAAAGCTGATTGGATTATGGGGGTTCCACACCTCCGACTTCCCGGTGACGGGTCCGTCACCCTCCGCAGTGGACATAGCAGCGTTGGTGGCTTTGCATCCATCCAGCCTCGACATCGAAATACGAGCAGGTCAACTCCATTCAAGCAATCGCGCCGTGCAACTCGATTTCGGCGCCATCGCCAAGGGCTTTGCGGTTGATATTGCCCGCGAGGCGCTGGCGGGCCTGGGTGTGCACGACGCCATCGTAAACGCGGGTGGGGACTTGCGGGCCTTTGGTTCACGCGGAACCAGGCCCTGGCGGGTCGCGATTCGCAATCCACTGGGTGGCGCGTTAGGGGTGCTGGAAATCAACCAGGATGAGGCGGTATTCACTTCTGGTAATTATGAGCGCTATCGTGAAACTGAAAATCATGACCGCTTTCCGCACATCCTGGATCCGCGGACTGGCTGGCCGGCGCGGCAGGTTATGTCCGCAACCGTGGTGGCAAATGAAGGCTGGCTGGCGGATGCAGCAGCAACTGCGCTGGTAGTCGCTGGATTGTCCGAATGGAATGAAGTCACCGACGCGATGGAACTCGACCTGGTGTTGATCGTGGATGAAGCCGGCCAAATCCATGCGACACCGGCCATGCTCGATCGACTGTTGTTATCGGAAACGCAAAAGCCTGCGATTACTTTGCGCCGGCAATAACCCACGTGCACCCGGCCCGCAAGTCAGAACATTCCGGTTTCAAGGCGGGCCACGTCAGACATCATGCTGTGATTCCACGGTGGGTCAAACGTCAACGACACATCGACGTGATCGATGGTTGGCACCAGTTCAAGTTTGGAGCGTACATCGTCAACCAGTATGTCACCCATGCCACAGCCTGGCGCTGTCAGCGTGATTTGCACCGAGACCACCCGCTCGCCATTATCTCCCGCACCCAAATCGCAGGTGTACACCAGCCCCAGATCAACGATGTTCACCGGGATCTCCGGGTCGTAGCAGGTTTTCAACTGGTCCCAAAGCAATTTCTCCACATCTTCTTCGGTTGCGTTTTCCGGCAAACTTGGAGGCATGACAGGATTACGGCCGATCGCGGAGGCGTCAGTACCTGCTATGCGAAAGAGGTTGCCGTCAACGAAAACGGTAAAACTGCCACCCAGGGCCTGCGTGATGTAACCCACCGTACCCGCAGGCATGGTAACGATCTCACCCGATGGGATCATGACAACTTCACAATCCAGTTCAAAAGTGCACGGTTGGCTGGTGTGGCTATACATGTCTGCTCCTATTTGCGGGTGGAGCACTGATTTCTCAACACCCGATCAAGCGGATTTCATCTGCGATTGCAAATAATTTTCAATTCCCACTTTGGTTATCAGCTGCAGTTGGGTTTCCAGCCAGTCGACATGCTCCTCTTCAGAATTCAGGATGGCATCAAACAGATCACGGCTGACAAAATCATTGACCGCTTCGCAATGGGTGATGGCTTCACGCAGCATCGGCAAGGCTTCCATTTCCAGGCGCAGGTCACATTCAAGTATTTCCTGCGTGTGTTCGCCAATCATCAATTTTCCAAGGTCCTGAAGATTGGGCAGCCCCTCCAGGAACAAAGTACGTTTAATCAAACGGTCCGCGTGTTTCATTTCGTCCACGGACTCGTGGTGCTCATAATCCCCCAGGCTGGTTAAACCCCAGTCCTTGAACATGCGCGAATGTAAAAAATACTGATTGATAGCGGTTAATTCATTTCGCAGCACCGTATTCAAATACCCGATCACTCGTGCATCGCCCTTCATTTGATAATTCTCCTATTTTCACCCGTGCGAAATATCGTTGTTTCATTCTACGCTCTGGAATGAATACATGCAGGAATTAGCATCATTGGCAAGGCCGGAGCCGAAGGCCGTGAGAAATGGGGTGTCAGGCGGCGCTGACGACATGAAGCAACGGCTGTGTTTCCTGAGAGCCCCGGAATTCCTGACACTGCTGGAGCAGAATCCGGGCTTGCGGCGCACAACTGCCACACTGCGTTCCACATCCCGTCATGAAACTTAGCTGCCGGAAGGTGTTGGCTCCCTCCTTGACCGCCGAGCGGATGGCTGATTCAGTTATTCCATGGCAAAGGCAGATGTACACGAATCGGTCTCTGTGGGGTGTCTTGTAGGTGATGTAAATCATAAATCTTAATGAGAATGATTGTCAATCAGCTTTCCATCTGCTAACGTCGACTTACTTAATAAGAATCATTCTCATTTATAGGTACCCCTCACATGAAAAACCTGCAGAAAATGCAAGGAATTGCAACTTGCCTGGGCCTGCTGGGCCTGACATTTCTGACTCCCGTGGTGGCTGACGACTGCGCAGACAAACAACAGACCGGGCCGGAGTGTGTGCAATTGGAGTTGATTACCATTTTCGGAAATGCTGACGCAGCTCTGGATGTAGCTGGTGGTGCCAGCATGATCACCCCCAAGGACCTGGAAAAATTTGAGACGTCCAATTTCGTCCAGGCTTTGCGTCAGGTACCGGGCGTGTCCGTGCAACTGGAAGACGGTTGGGGCTTGCGCCCGAACGTGAGCATTCGCGGCACGGCAACTGACCGCAGCAGCCGGGTGACCTTGATGGAGGACAGTGTTCTGATTGCGCCAGCGCCCTACGCAGCACCCGCAGCCTACTATTTCCCCACGTTTGGCCGCATCCATGCCGTGGAGGTGCTAAAAGGCCCAGCATCCATAACGCAGGGGCCGTACACGGTTGGCGGTGCCATGAACCTGGTTTCAACGCCCGTTCCTGATCAAGACAGTGGCTTTCTGCAAGGCGAGTATGGCTCTGATTCGACCTGGCGCGTCCATGGTTGGTATGGTGGAGGCAATGACCGGGCCAGGTATCTCGCAGAAACCTATCAGTGGAATTCAGACGGATATCAACGCATCGATCGCAGCGACAATTCGACCGGCTTCAGCAAGCAGGATTACCTGGCCAAACTTGCTTTCTACTCCGATCCCGCCGCCACCCTGTACCAGCGTTTTGAAATCAAACTGCAGTACTCCGAGGAAGACTCACAGCAAAGTTATCTTGGGCTGACCGATGACGATTTCGAGCAAGATGAATTGCGGCGGTATGGCCTGTCCGCGATCGACGAGATAAATACCAAGCATGATCAAATCGCTCTTTCCTGGCGGCTTGAAAACCAAAACGGTGATGGTCTGAGCATCACGGGTTACCACAACGATTTCGAACGTGCCTGGTATAAAACCGAGAGCTTCGATCTCAACGGCAGCGCAAATCCAGCTTCATTCAGCGGGGTTTCCTGGAGCAATATCATCAACGCCATCAACACGAGCCAGACTCTGGGCGGAGTCACCCCGGGCGAACTGCAGGCGATCCTGGATGGTGCAGACACGGCCGCGGGCTCTATCCAGATTCGCAACAACTCCCGTGAGTATTACTCTGAGGGTGTGCAATTGCGTGGTGACATGACGTTGCAAACAAACTCCACCACGCATGAATTGCAGGCGGGTCTGCGTTATCACCAGGACGAAGAAGATCGCCTGCAGCGCAATGACAATTACCAGCAAATTGGTGGCCAGCTCTTACTGAATGAACGGGGATTTGAAGGTAACGCGGGCAACGAGGTGAACGACGCAAAAGCCTGGGCAGGCTATGTGCATGATCGAATTGAATGGGGTCGCTGGACCTTCACGCCGGGACTGCGCTACGAAGACATCAAGCTGTCACGCAAGCGCTATTTCACCAATACAAGCGACCCGTCCAGCCGTGATGAGGAAAATTTCCGCGATTCCCGGGAAAACCACGTGACAGTCTGGTTGCCCGGAGTCGGTGCGTTATTTGATATCACTGCCGCTACGAGAGTGGTGGGTGGGGTCCACCGTGGCTTCGCCACGCCGGGCAACGCGCCGGGTGTCGATCCAGAGGAAAGCATCAATTATGAACTGGGCTTGCGCCACGAACAGGGTTGGCTGGGCATTGAAGCGATGTACTTTTTCAACGACTACGAAAACCTGGTGGGCGTCTGCACCAATTCTTCCGGCGGGAATTGCGAACCTGGAGATGCGTTCAACGGCGAAGGGGTACACATTCCCGGACTGGAACTGTCAGCACATGCCGTGTTCAACGCCGGCGACGCCTGGCAAATTCCCGTGCAATTGGCCTACACGTGGATGAACGCAACGTTTCAGAGTACGTTCAATTCCGATTTTTTTGGTCAGGTGCGAGAAGGCGATCCCGTGCCTTATATCCCGGACAACCAACTGTGGGTCTCGATTGGCCTGACCGGTGGTTCATGGTCGTTCTACCTGGGCGGCAACTACGTGGACTCCGCCTGCACCAAGGCCACTTGCGGGACGTTTGAGCAGACTGAAAGCAGTACCATTTTTGACCTTTCGGCCCACTACCAAATCAACCCGCAATGGGAGCTGTATGCCGTGCTTGAAAACCTGGCAGACCAGATTTACCTGGTTGCACGAGAACCTTACGGAGCAAGGCCCAACAAGCCGCGATCCCTGATGACAGGGGTAAAGTTCAGCTTCTAAGCAGGTGCGTGCCTGTATGATTGCGCGGGATATCGCCGGCTGAATGAAACTACTGTCGCCCGGCTCGCCCCGTACGATCTGCAGCTTTTGCGGCAGAAACACGCTCCGCACATAATTGATCAGAGGCTGGTAGTTTGCGGCAGGACTTCAGCCATGGGCTCCAGCAGGGAAAGGGCTTTCCTGTAGACACACCGTTTGAACGTTATGACGTTTTCAGCCGGATACCAGAAATCGACCCAGCGGTAGTTGCAGAATTCCGGGGTATCGGTTCGTGCCAGGCTGAAAGCAGAGTCGTCAGCCAGAAAACGGAGCAAGAACCATACTTGCTTTTGCCCGATGCACAAGGGCTTGCTGGCCTGCCTTTGGAAGCGCTTCGGCAGACGGTATCGCAACCAGCCCGGGGTGCTGCCCAACAATTCCACGTGTTCCGGCATCAATCCGGTTTCCTCTTGCAGCTCACGGTACATGGCTTCAAGCGGGGTTTCATCTGTGCGCATGCCGCCCTGCGGGAATTGCCAGCCGTCGTTGTTGACCCGCTGCGCCCAGAATACCTGGCGCGAGCTGTTCAAGATCACTATGCCAACATTGGGCCGATAGCCATCGGGATCTATCATCAAAAACTCGTCCAATGAATCCGTGCGACCATTGCTGGTCGACTGTTGCTTGCCAGAATTCGTGATGTTACTTTGCCAAGCATTGATCCCGGAATGTTAGCCGTTTCTACCTCATGATGCCAACAGCATTCAAACACCTGTTTATTGTGCTTTTATTATTGCTGTCGGTACTGGCAATGCTGCTGGCATCTGCGGCCGGTTCGGTAACTTTAAGCCCGGAGCAATGGTGGCAAGCACTGGTCAACCCCAGCGCTGAACACGGGGAACTGGTGTGGCGATTACGCCTCCCCCGCGCCCTCGCTGCATGGACCGTGGGCTCTTTATTGTCACTGTCAGGCTGTCTGATGCAAGTCTTGTTGAGAAACCCCCTGGCCGATCCGTATATCCTGGGTGTATCTGGTGGTGCGGCCTTTGCGGCCCTGCTGGGGATGACTGCAGGCATTGCGTCGGCGTTTGTGCCATTACTCGCCCTGGCAGGTTCGCTGGCATCGATCCTGCTGGTATTCGGGCTGGCCCGCGGCGAAGGACCGTGGAGCACCACCCGCTTGTTGCTGACTGGCGTGGTCACCGCTTCCGGTTGGACCGCCCTGATCAGCCTGGTGCTGGCCCTGGGTTCGGACAGCAGCTTGCGAGGCATGCTGTTCTGGCTGATAGGCGATCTTGGCTACGCCAGCACTCCAGCCTGGGCATTGATGATTCTGACCCTGATCTTTCTGCTCTGCCTGGGCCTGGCACGCAGCCTGAATGTTCTCGCCATGGGAGAGACCACTGCCCGCCTGCTTGGTGAACCTACACGGCGCTTGCTCTGGGTGGTGTACATACTCGCATCCATCCTGACAGCCACTGCTGTAGCGATTGCCGGCAATATTGGTTTCGTTGGCCTGATCGTGCCCCACCTGATGCGGCTGCTGGTTGGGTCGGATCATCGCGTCTTGCTGCCTTCAGCCATGCTGTTTGGCGGTCTCTTCCTGGTTTTTTCAGACACTCTCGCTCGAACCGTACTCGCGCCCCGGCAACTGCCAGTCGGCGTGGTGACGGCTCTTTTGGGCGTGCCACTTTTCCTGCTGTTGCTCAATCGCGCCAGGTTGAAAGTATGAGCAGGCTGCTGTGCGATGGCCTCAACCTCAGCATCGCCGGTATGCACGTCGTCGCGGACCTGGATCTTGAACTGGAACCAGGCTGCTTCTGGGGCATGCTGGGCGCCAACGGCGTGGGCAAAACTACCTTGCTGAAATGCATGGCGGGGCTGCGGCCAGCCGAGTCGGGCCAGGTGCTGCTCGACTCCAGCCCGGTCGATGAACTGCCCCGCAAGTTGCTGGCACGCCATCTGGGGATGTTGCAACAACACACTGCCTATGTCTTTGATTCCAGCGTGCTGCAAACGGCATTGACTGGAAGACACCCGCACCTGGGTTATTGGCAGCGCGAGGGCCCGAATGACGTTGCCCAGGCCTTGAAAGCTCTTGCGGCCGTGGACCTGGACGGCTTTGCCGAGCGCAGCGTTACCGGCCTGTCGGGTGGAGAAGCCCGCCGCCTGGCCTTTGCTGCCCTCATGGTACAGGCACCCGATGTCATGTTGCTGGACGAGCCCACCAATCACCTTGACCTGCGCCACCAGTTGCAGATCATGGGAATGATTCACGAACTAACGGTGACCGCAAATGGAGCAGCGATAGCCGCGCTGCACGATGTCAACCTGGCAGCCAGGTACTGCAGCCACGTGCTGATGTTGTTTGGACAGGGGAAATGGTGTGCTGGCCGCACCACCGAGATGCTGTGCGAAGCCAGCCTGGAGCAGCTTTACGGCTGCCCCGTGGAAAAACTGCACAGCCAGGAAGGGCCGAGGTTTTATCCCGTGTGCCGGTCCTGATTAGTCCGCGCGCCCCGACTCGCTTTCATCGAACTCATCCCGCAAAACGTTGTAGATCTTGCCCAAACGCCAGGCCCCCCATGCCCAGATCCCCATGATGGGGACGAAGAGCCAGGCGATCTGGGCCACCGACAAACCTGCGCTGATCAGGCCTTTGAATGCCCAACTGGCGGTCACGTCACTGCCCCGGTAAATCACCGTATCGATGAAATTCTTGCTTTTGTAACGTGTTTCCCGATCAACCACGGTGAACAGCATCTCCTTGGTCGGGCCAAGAATGCCGTAGTTCAATGACCGCTGTGCCACCTGTATCGCTGCAAAAAGCACCAGGCTCAGCGCCCCGCCGAGGATGGCGAAGCCTCCAGCGAGCAAAAGTGGTACGAAAGCCAATGTGCGGGGCATGCCCAGGCTGATGACGAGTCGCGAGGTAATGAAAAACTGCAGGACAAAAGCGATGATTTGCACCGTGAAATCGACATAGGCGAAAAATATCGTGCGCTGTTCAAACCCTGGTATCCGCTCATCCACCAGAACCGCCAGGCCGTTGTAAAGAAACGTCGAAGTGAGATTGTGCAACAGCATCAACACGCAGGCATAAAGCAAATACCTGGAACGGAACACCCGTATCGCCCCTTCCCAAACACTGCCGCCGATCACTTTCGTGCGGGTGTGGGTGCTCTGACGTTGGTAGCGACCCAGAATCACTGCCATCAAGGTCGCCAGGGACAGGCAAAATACCGATACCGCCATGACGCCGACGACGCCTTGCCACTCCACCAGGCCGGCAGTCAACCTGGGGCCGATGATTGCGCCGATACTGCCGCCCGCCATGATAAAACCGAACAAGCGCTGCGCCTGCCCGGGGTGGAAGATATCGGTCATGAAACTCCAGAAAACCGAAACCACGAACAGGTTGAACACGCTCAGCCAGACATAAAACGTTCGCTGAACCCAAAGAGGAGTCGACTCTGCAGCGAAACCAAACATGAACAAAATCAGGTTGCTGATGAAAAACAGGTAGATGGCAGGGATGAACTGCCCCCTGCGAAAGCGGGCGACGACAAATCCGAACATGGGGACGAGGGCGAGCATGGTGATAAATGTCGCCGTGTACAACCAATGCAGGATTCCACTGCTTTCCGCGGCCACTGCGCCACGAATAGGGCGCAGCATGAAATAGCCACCCAACAGGAAAAAGAAGTACAGGAACGCCATTGCCAGACGGGGCCACTCGCCATGTTCAACGGTGACCAGCCGCTCGAAAATATTCTTTTTTAAAGCAGCTTCAGCGGAAGTGACCATCTGGTTCCTTTCCACAGACCACGGCCTGTTTACCAAGCCTCATCAGCCGCTCTACGACGATGTCACTGTGTGGGGCAAGCAGCCGGGGGCTGGTCAACTGGTCCTTCTTAGCCACGCCCGGCTTGATCCACCGGAAATTCAATATGGTCTGGTCCATGTCACAAAACCTTGCGTCTCGAATGCCTCAAAATTAATTCAATGGAATCTTCATGTATTCGACCCGATCTCTCCAACAACGCCTTACAGGCTATCACCAGTGGCCGTAATTCGTCGCATACTGCTACAAACTGGCTGCCGTCATTGATTGGCCGGAAAGTCAACGCACCAGGACCGGGCAGATTTGCAAGCGCGCGACCAATGGTTATGATGCTGCAACCTTTTAACATGCCAGTCCATGGAATTTGATTACATCATCATCGGTGCCGGGTCGGCAGGCTGTGTTCTGGCCAATCGCCTGAGCGCCAACCCCAACAATCGCGTGCTGCTGCTGGAAGCAGGAGGTCGCGACTGGCACCCTTTCATCCATATGCCGGCGGGGCTTTCCAGGCTGATCGATTTCAAGCACCTTAATTGGGACTATCAGACTGAACCCCAGGCCGAATTGCATGGCCGACGATTGTACTGGCCGCGTGGCCGGGTGCTCGGGGGCTCCAGTTCCATCAATGCCATGTGTTACAGCCGTGGGCACCGCGAGGATTACAACGCATGGGTTGTAAGCGGCAACCGGGGCTGGGACTTTCAGTCTGTCCTGCCCTATTTCCGCATGTCCGAAGACCAGGAGAACGGTGCATCGCCATATCATGGAATTGGCGGCCCGCTGAGCGTGCAAAACCTGCGCCATACCAATCCTTTGTCAGCCTCTTTCCTGGAAGCTGCAGGGCAGGCTGGCTACCCGATGAACGACGATTTCAACGGGATGGAACAGCGTGGATTCGGTTACTACCAGGTGACCCAACGCAGTGGTCGGCGTTGCAGTGCGGCGGTAGCTTACCTGCGGCCGGCAGCAACCCGGGCAAACTTGACCATTCGCACCAACTCCTTGGCACAAGCCATTGTGCTTGACGGGCTGCAGGCATCAGGTGTGCAGTACATTCGCAACGGCCAGCAAGATCGTGACTTCGCCGGTCGCATCATTCTTGCAGCGGGTGCCATCAACTCTCCGCAGCTGTTGATGTTATCCGGCATTGGGCCTGCCGCTGAATTGCAGCGGCAGGGTATCACGGTGCGCCATGCCCTGGAAGGAGTGGGCAGGAACCTGCAGGACCACCTGGATATCTGCACATTGGTGAACAGCCACCACACTACCACTTACGACAAGCTTAACCACCTGGCCGTCGCGCTGCGTTACCTGGTGACCCGCGGAGGACCTGGCAGCTCGAATATCGCAGAAGCGGGTGGTTTCATCGTAAGCCGCCACGCGGTGAATGACCGCCCCGACATTCAGATGCATTTCGTACCGGCATTACTTGATGACCATGGCAGAAATCGCCTTCCTGGCCATGGCATTACGATCCATGCCTGCGCCCTGCGACCCGAAAGCCGCGGCGAAATTACGCTACGGTCTGCCGACCCGGCACAGGCGCCCGTCTTGCAACCGCGCTACCTCAGCACCGAAAACGATCGGCGGATGATGATTGAATGTGTGCGGCTTACGCGGAATATTTTTGCCCAGGCGGCTTTCAAGTCCATAGCCGGCGAAGAAATTTTTCCTGGCGTCGAGCATCAATCCGATGCGCAACTGCTCGATTTCGTCCGTCGCAAGGCCGAGACTATTTATCACCCCGTCGGAACATGCAGGATGGGGACGGATGAATTGGCCGTGGTTGATCAGCAACTTGCCGTACGCGGGCTGGCAGGCCTTTTTGTAGTCGACGCATCGGTCATGCCCTCCCTGATTTCCGGCAATACGAATGCACCAACCATCATGATAGCCGAGAAATTTGCAGCCGGGATATGTGGTTGAATCAGGCCTTTTGAGGGCCGGCCGGTATGGCACCCATGAGCATGGGTATGGGAACGTGAATCATGCTGCCTATAACCCGTAATAGTTCGAGTTCCACCGGCAGGGTGATCTCATCGTGGGTTACGGTTGCCAGCAAGGCCTTGACCAGCTGCTCTTTATCTTGCGCATGCATCCGGTCCAGGCAGGGCAGATCGGCATCCAGGCTTTCGGTCCAGTCGCTGACTTCGGGTCTTTCATTTCCATTGTAATGTCCGAGAATTTGCATCCCGGCTCGGTACGCCGCTTCTGCGCCTGCATGGGTTTTGTGTCCATGGCCGGCCAAAACGGAGAGTACCCGGGAAATTTCTGCAACACAGCCACCTGCAGCCAGCTTGCCCGAAGCCTTGGTCCGATGCGGATTTTGTGACTCCCAAACATACTGCGACAAAAGCCTGGCCAGCATATATTCGAATACATCGATGCGGCCGTCCAGCCGAACCAACTCCTGGACCGTGGTCAGCATGCGGGTCACGTAGCCGGCCGGCCGGCGTTTTAGCGCTGGAAACGCCAGCTCCATCAGCGGCATTCGCTGGTTCGGCAAAGGCACCACCCCTGCGCCCAGCAAGGCCCGCACCCGCGATTCGCTTTCCGTGCCCATGCGCTGAGCGATCAACAGCAGTTGCTGCTCCCGGATTTCCGCATCCGCATCCAGCACGGAAAAGAACATGGTTTCCGGTGCCCATTCGACGGACTGCGCGGCTTGCCGGATATTGCCGGAAAGCGATGCGGCAAGCTCTGCAGCAAGGAGCATGCACTCCCGGTTGGGTTGGCCAATTTGTCCGATCAGGCTGGCAGAATCGAAGCCAGCTGCCCTGCCGGGTGAAAGCCCGGGTGCTCCGGATCGAGGTGAAACTGACTCTTCACTACGCTGCCTGGCACGCTGAATCTCATCATTGGCCATGCGTGCGCGCAGCTCATCCAGGTCTTCAGCCCTGAAACGTGGTTCGATCCGGCTGATGCGGTCAAGCAGGGGTGGGTGGGTCGAGAACAGGTGCATCTTTTGGCCATCTCCGAACAACATGTGACTTATCTCTTCGGTGTCTTGCGCCAGGTAAGACCCCTCCCTGTACACCGCGATTTTTTTCAGCGCACCGCCAACCCCATCTGGGGCCCGGGTAAACTGTACCGCGGAAGCATCAGCCAGGTATTCGCGTTGTCGCGAGACGGATGCCTTGATCCATCGTCCAAAGAACAGGCCGATATAGCCCACCGCCATGAGACCAACTGCGATCAGCATGATGGCAGCCGCGCCCTTTCCCCGTGACCGGCCAAAATAGCGCGTATGCAGAATCACACGCCGGCCGATCAGGGCCAGCAGCAGGATGCCGAACAGTGCGCCCATCAGGCGGATATTGATACGCATGTCGCCGTTGAGGATGTGACTGAATTCGTGCGCGACGACTCCCTGCAACTCCTCGCGGCTGAGCCTTTCCAGTGCGCCGCGCGTAACGGTGACTGCAGCGTCGGCGGGTGTGTATCCGGCGGCGAAGGCGTTGATGCCCAATTCCCGCTCCAGCACGTAAATTTCCGGCACCGGCACCCCGGAAGCCAGCGCAATTTCCTCCACCACGTTACGTAGACGCCGACGCAATGGATCAAGTGTGTCGGGCTCGACCAGGGTTGCGCCAAGTTCGCGAGCTACTTCACCGCCGCCGGAGCGCAATTTCCAGGTTTTGAACAGACTGGCCAAGCCGATGACCAGCAGGGTGGCACAAGCGCCTGCTGCCAACAGACCGGAGTTCCGGCGCATCGATTCGGCGCTGAGCGGCTGCCAAGGGATTGTTGAGGAATCCGAGACGCCAAGCGCCAACAGCAGAATGAACTCGATGGCCACGACCACGGCCAGCACGGACAACAAAAACACGAATACCAACCATCGGGACTGTCTCCTGGCCCGGTCCTGGTGCTCGAAGAAATTCATCGCCACTTCCTCACCACCCCATGCTTTCAAGGGCCAAGCGCAATGCGGCAATTGATCCGCCGGGGGTAGAGCTCAGAAAGAAACCCTGGGCACTTCCCGCTTGGCTTCGCTCTCGATCTCAAGCAGTTCGGCCGCATTGAAGCTAAACCAGCCCGCGAACAGGTTGTTGGGGAACGACTCCCGCAGGGTGTTGTACTCCATGACCGAGTCGTTATAAGCCTGGCGTGAAAAGGCTACCTTGTTCTCCGTGGTGGTCAACTCTTCCGAAAGTTGCATCATGTTCTGATTGGCCTTCAGATCCGGATAGGCTTCTGACAAGGCGAACAAACGGCCCAGTGCGCCGGAAAGACCCTGTTCCGCTTCGGACAAACGCTTCATGGCCTCAGCATTCGATGGGTCCCTGGCGGCGGCCTTAAGTCCTGCTACCGCCGAGTTGCGGGCATTGATCACGGCTTCCAGTGTTTCACGCTCATGCGCCATGTAGCCCTTTGCCGTCTCAACCAGGTTGGGAATCAGGTCGTGACGGCGTGTAAGTTGCACGTCTATCTGGGAAAACGCGTTTTTATAGCGGTTTCTACCGGCAACCAGCCGGTTGTAAATCGATATGGCCAACAGGACAAGTGCGACGATCAGTGCAAGAAGTACCCATTCCATGACTCTACTCCCGTATCGGTAACTGTTAGCCAAGTGTAGCAAAACCCGACCCTGGCCGAAGTCGCCGCTACCAAGAAGCGATTAACCCGGTTTAGTCCTGGTCTGAGGATTGCTCCCGATCGAGCCACGAATCCCGCAGGGTAACTGCCCGGTTGAGCACCGGGCGACCCGGTTTGGAATCCAGCGGGTCATGTACGAAATAGCCCGTGCGCTCGAACTGGTAAAAATCCCCTGGCTGGCCATCTGCAACGAGCTTCTCCACCACGGCGTCGCTGATCACATCAAGCGAGTGAGGGTTGAGGAATTCCAGAAAATCGCGCGACTTGTCCGCCAAAGGGTTGGGTACACTGAATAGGCGGTCGCAGAGGCGGACTTCAGCACGAACCCCATGCCTTGCGGATACCCAGTGAATGGTGCCTTTGACTTTGCGCGACGCGCCCGGCAGCCCGCTTCGCGTATCCGGATCGAATTCACAGTGCAACTCGCTGACTTCACCGCGTTCATCCCTGACCACGCCAGTGCAGCGGATGATGAAAGCGTTTCGCAGCCGCACTTCACCACCCGGCTTCAGGCGGAAATACTTGCTTGGCGGATCCAGCATGAAATCCGCGCGTTCTATCCAGATTTCGCGTGTTACCGGCACTTGGCGCGTGCCCATCGTTTGGTCTTGCGGATGAACGGCTGCTTCCAGCCATTCCGTTTCCCGCTCAGGAAAATTGGTGAGGACGACTTTCAAGGGTTCCAGTACGGCCATGGTTCGGGGTGCCCGGGTATTGAGGTCGTTGCGCAAGGCATTCTCAAGCACGCTCATGGAGATGATGCTCTCGGATTTGGAGATGCCCATTTCATCCCAGAATGCCCGAATCGACGCGGCCGTGTAGCCGCGCCGGCGCAACCCCGCCAGCGTCGGCATGCGCGGGTCGTCCCAACCGCTGACGTGCCCTTCTTCCACCAGTTGACGCAAACGGCGCTTGCTCATCACCGTGTAGTCCAGGTTGCCGCGCGCAAATTCGATTTGCTGCGGACGGCAAGGCGCCGGAATGTTATCCAGGAACCATTCATACAACGGGCGGTGGTCTTCAAATTCCAGCGTGCACAGCGAATGGGTGATGCCCTCGATGGCATCGGAAATTCCATGAGCCCAGTCATACATCGGGTAGATGTGCCAGGCGTCGCCTGTGCGGTGGTGCGCGGCGTTGCGGATACGGTAGATCACCGGATCGCGCATGTTGATGTTGCCGGAAGCCATGTCGATTCGGGCCCGCAACACATATTTGCCATCTTCAAACTCACCCGCCTTCATACGCGCAAACAGATCCAGACTTTCCCCAGAGGGCCGGTCGCGAAACGGGCTGTCGCGACCTGGCTCGGTGAGGGTTCCGCGGTAGGCTCGAATTTCATCGGCAGTAAGCTCTTCGACGTAGGCTTTACCCTGCCGGATCAGATGGACTGCGTAGTCATAAAGTTGCTCGAAGTAATCGGAAGCATGGCGCAACTCCTTCCATTCAAAGCCCAACCAACTCACGTCCGCCATGATGGCTCGGGCAAAATCCTCGTTTTCCTTCAGGGGGTTGGTGTCATCGAAGCGCAGGTTTGTGGCTCCTCCAAACTCCTGCGCCAAGCCAAAATTCAGGCAGATGGATTTTGCGTGGCCAATGTGCAAATGACCGTTTGGCTCCGGAGGAAAGCGCGTAAGCACCGTTTGGTGTTTGCCAGATTCAAGGTCGGCAACGACGATATTGCGAATGAAATGGCCTGGCCTGGTGTTTTCTTCTCTGTTCATAGCCTCGATTCGTATACCTTGGTTTGTGCCCTTTTGCACTCCGCCAGTGCAAGCAATGAATTCTAACGCATAGCGGCCAACAGCTATACCCGCCAGTTGGCCGCAGGTTTCTGGGGAGCGAACGAAGCGTGAAAAGTCCGGCTGGATAAAAAAAGCCCCGGTATGAACCGGGGCTTGAAAAGCGCATCGCTTAAGGCATAGAAGTGTGGGGACTGCCTGTCTAGAGGTGCGATGCGCTAGGCACAGTCAACTTACACGCATAGCTTAAGCATTCGACGTTAAAAAACTGTCAACGTTACGTTGTTAAAACGTAATTGCCTGAAATAAAGTGGAATGCGCCCTGGGAGCCCCTGGCCCATTATGCACGTGCATAATGGCTCGGAGGCACCCTAAGCAGCATGCTGCCGTGACTTCTTCAGGTGCACTAACAAGAGGGAAATAGCCGCCGGCGTTATTCCCGGGATCCGGGCCGCCTGGCCCACCGTGGCCGGCCTGGTGACGGTCAGTTTCTCTGTTGCTTCGGCGGACAGACCGCGAACCGTACTGTAATCAAAATCTTGCCTGATTTGTTGGCTTTCGTGCTTCATGTGTCGAGCGATTTCGCCCGCTTGACGCTCAAGGTAGCCGGAGTAGCGAACCTGAATCTCAATCTGCTGGGCAACCTGCGCGCTTTCCACCCCGGGCCCGATGCCTTCAACCTCGACCAGCTGCTGGTAACCAAGGTCAGGTCTTTTAAGCAAGTCCAGGGCCCGTGCCTCCTTGCTGATCGGAATACCATATCTGGCACTGATCGAGCTGCCCAGGGCATTGTCCGGCGTGACCCAGATCGCTTGCAGGCGGTTACGTTCAGCCTCGATGGCATCGCGTTTGGTGTTGAACACCCGCCAACGATTCTCATCTACAAGACCTAATTCACGGCCGGCCGGTGTCAGGCGCAAATCCGCATTGTCTTCACGCAACTGCAGGCGGTACTCCGCCCGGCTGGTGAACATGCGGTAAGGCTCCAGTGTGCCGCGCGTCACCAGGTCGTCGATCATGACGCCGATGTAGGCCTCATCCCGCCGCAGGATCCATGCCGGCTCCCCGCGGGTCAGCCTGGCTGCGTTGATGCCGGCGACGAGCCCCTGTGCCGCGGCTTCCTCGTAGCCCGTTGTACCATTGATCTGACCGGCAAAAAACAGCCCCCTGATGCGCTGCGTTTCCAGATGGGCATGCAGTTCGCGCGGATCGAAATAGTCGTATTCGATGGCATAGCCGGGGCGGGTAATGAAGGCCCGCTCAAAACCGCGGATGGATTGCACCAGCTCCAGCTGGACATCAAATGGCAGGCTGGTGGAAATACCGTTGGGGTAGAGCTCCCGGGTGTGCAGTCCTTCAGGTTCAATGAATATCTGGTGGCTGCTGCGCTCGGCAAACCGCACTACCTTGTCCTCGATCGAAGGGCAATAGCGGGGACCAACGCCTTCGATGACCCCGCTGTACATGGGTGAGCGGTGCAAAGCCTTGCGGATGATAGCGTGCGTTTGCTCCGAGGTATGGGTAATCCAGCAACATACCTGCCGGGGATGATCATCAGCGCTGCCCAGGAGTGAAAAAACCGGCCTGGGTTCGTCTCCCGGCTGCTCCACCAAACCTTCGAAATTGACCGATTTGCCATCAATGCGTGGCGGCGTGCCGGTTTTGAGGCGGGCGACGCTGAATGGCAGCTCCCGTAACCTGGCGGCCAGCTTGCTGGCGGGAGCGTCGCCGGCCCGGCCGCCCTCCATGGACGTTTCACCAATGTGGATCCTCCCGGCCAGGAAAGTACCGGCGGTCAGCACCAGTGCCTGGGCATGAAAATCGACCCCGCCGGCAGTCCGGCAGCCCGCTGCTTCATCACCCCGCAGCAGAAGGTCGTCCACGGCGGCCTGGAACACCGTCAGGTTTTGCTGTTGCTCCACTGCGTTGCGGATGAACGCTCGGTACAAGCTGCGATCGCACTGGGCACGCGTGGCCCTTACAGCGGGCCCCTTGCTGGAATTCAAAGTCCGAAACTGGATACCCGCCGCATCAGCAGCCCGGGCCATCACTCCACCCAGCGCGTCAATTTCCCGCACCAGGTGGCCCTTGCCAATCCCACCGATGGCTGGATTACAACTCATTTGCCCAATGGTCTCGATATTGTGAGTGAGCAGGAGAGTTTTCGCCCCGGAGCGCGCTGAAGCTAGCGCGGCTTCGGTGCCGGCATGGCCGCCACCGATGACGATGACATCAAATTGCTCCGGGTGCTTCACTATGGATATCCAGGTTGATCGGTGGCGTATTGTATCAGTAAAACAAGGGCTTGCGTGCACTTCCCCTCGATATTGCAGGTCCCGTGCAGGTGGCCTGCTTTTTTTTACTGCGCCGGGTCAGACGAATGATTTCGTCCAAGAGCTTAAAAGGGGAGAATAGCTCTAGTCTCGATCGCGGTAGCGACGTTCATGGTCTTTTCTGCCGTCCTGCCTGTCGTCGTCTCCCGAATCCTGGCGTTCGTAAGAACCTGAAGCGCTATCCTCGGACCGCTCCCACCGCGTGTTTGAGGGTGGGGGCGCAGAAGGAATTGACCTGCGGCGGTCTGCCGGCATGGCCAAGGGTGCTGCCGGCATGGCTTGTGTAGCAGGCCGGACCGGCTGGGTCCCCGGGCCTTGCGCGGGCATAGTCGTTCTGCCGAACCTCTGTCGTTCTACCGGCTCCACCCGCGTTGGCTGCACCTTGCTGTCGTTGCGATTGACAACCACCATGCCCCGGTCTGAGTCACTGCGGCTCGGCGCGACGGAGACCTGGCGACTGGTCTGCGGCGGCATACCCTGCCCGGGCGGGCTTTGTAATTGTCTGGCGCGGTCTCGACTCATGGTGGCGCGTTCGCGCGCCTCATCGCCGGTGGGGTAATCATAGGCTTCGTTACCAACCTGCCTGATGGGGCGGGTGCCAGTCGGTGGTCTGCCGGCATAACCAGGTTCCCCATAATTTCCGCCTGCCCCGCCGTCATGTCCGCCGTCATGGCCACCACGGCCATCGTCATATCTACCGTGACCACCGCCATAATCATTGCCATGTCCGTAATAGTGATGCCGCCAGTACGGGTTGTACCAGGTATTCCAAGCGCCCCAGCCATATGCGGCGCCAAAATAGGAGTAGGGATACGGATAATACGGTGCATTCCAGGTCGAGTAATAGCCAGGATAGTAGTACGGTCCATAATAGGGGCCGTACCATGGGCCTCCGGCATAGCCGCCTATGGAGAATGAAAAAGACGCTGCGGGCCGATAGTAGTGGTTGCCGAAATAGAAATAGTCCATAGAGGACCACGGATAGTAGACAGATCCGGGATAGAAAACGTAGTCTTCCGTTTCGTCGGTATAGTAGACAGTTTCCCCGGTTGAGGAAACGGTCGCGTCCACGGCGTAAGGATAGGGGTAGTAAGCTACACACCCAGCCAGCAGCGCAGCAGCCAGACCTGAAATAATCATTTTGGTCATTTTACAGCCTCCCAAAAGCACCCTTTCACGACTACCCGGGGCCAGCCTAGCACTTTGAGCATGAACACCCACTGAACATTTTTGCAAACCACTGCAATAACTGCTGGTCGGCGCTGACAGTCCCATCTAAGATATGACTTCATTTAATTGGAAAAGGTCCAGATGGCAAAATCCATTCACGAAGTCCAGGGTTATGCCATCGTGACTGACAAGGTCGCATTTCTCACCCGTGTGTTCAAGGCGGAAGGGGACGAAGGTTTCCAGTTCAACATAGCCCTTTCCGGCGATGTGCGCCTGTCTCCGCGCTTTGCCACACGCCACGAGGCCGAACTCGAACGGGAATTGATGTTGAAAGCCATCCGAGAAAGCAATGGAAGCTGATTGATCCCCGG
>DATDPS010000166.1:0-11676 GCA_035292625.1 Lysobacterales bacterium
GGAATCACCTCGCCGCCCAGGGCGGCAAGAAAAGGCAGGGCATCCTCGTAGGAGATCGGCAGCACCGGGATTTTCGTGATGGTCACGGCGTCCTTCCGTTTCAGACGGTGGGCATCGTTGGTCGCCCCGTGGCCGGGAGTGAGCACATCGCCCGGATAGGTGGGCATGTCCATGACCGAGCCGCGCTGCACGCCGCTGTCATTCTTGAACGGACCCTGCGGGTACACGTCGCCTGCGCCAAAGCCGTCATCAGCCGGGTCGGAGTAAATAATGGTGGCGATGGCGCCTTTCTCGCCGGCCAGCTTGGGTTTGATTCCGCGCCACGTTTTCCCATACCGGGCAATGGCAATCTTGCCGCTGACGTCGATGCCGTTACGCTCGAGAATTTCATAATCCTCGGGCCTGCCATAATTGACAAATACCAGTTCACCCTCAACATCGCCGTCCACGGAAAAAGCGTTATACGGGGGCAGCAGGGTTTCGCGCCTGGAGGTGCTGGGATCTTCCGGTAATGTTTCTTCGCTCAGGCTGGCGGTGAATGGGGTGGGCGAGAGCAATTCCAGTTGCCGGCTTTTTGGCGTGGGCAGCAAAACATCGTATTGCACGATTTCTGTCTCGTAACCCCAGGATTTGAGCTGTTTGGCTATGAACCCGGCGTTTTCCAGGCCGGCTTCCGAACCGGCGTGGTGCGGGTTTTCAGACAGGATGCGCAGCCATTCCTGCAAATCCTCCGGCTCGATATCGGCATCCATGCGCACCTCGATGGCGCGCTGGGCCAGGCTGCCCGGCTCATCGAAGCCCAGCAGGGTGTCATCCGCGGCCCAGCCGGTGTTGGCCAGTGCGAGGGCGCCCAGGGCCAAACTCCAGAGTGCGCATCGCACCCGCGTCAAAAAATTCATGCAGTTCTCCAGGTGGCTTGCCACAAAGTCTTCAGCTTGGGTGGTTCGAGCGGCGCAAACCAGCTATGCCGGATAGGCCTCGAAGTGGGGTATCTCATCGCCCGCGCACGACCAGTTGGTCCTCGAGCCGCAGAATATGCGTGCCTGCGGCGCAATGTTGGGCTCGACATCCAGCGTTCCCGCGGGAATAAACACCAAACCCATAGCCGGTATTTCCCTGGGCACCGGTCCACCGCAGGCGGTGCAGAAGGTATGCGAGAAGCGCTCTGCCTCGGGCAGCTTGAAGGACTTGATCGTGTCCGTGTCACCGGTCCAGGTGATGGGACCGCCCTTGAGGAACAAATTGCTCGAGTGCCCCGCGCCCGTTGCTTTGCGGCAGCGTGAGCAATGGCAATGCATGAAGCGGGCTGGCTCGCCCGTCACCGTGTAATGCAGGCTGCCACATAGGCAGGATCCGCTCAGGGTCTGTTCGGTCATGGTTTTTCAACCTGTGTGGGGAATTCGGAGCCACAGCTTAGCAAATTTTGGGCCCGGAACCGGCTCCGCGACCAAACGCGGGGCTGGAGGCGCATAAACCGGTTCAATAGGGGCGGCAATTTTGTTAGCCTGCGGGCTATGAAGTCGATTCTGTTCGTTTGCCTGGGCAACATCTGCCGTTCACCGTTCGTCGCGGGCGTGTTGCGCGAACTCTGATGGCGGCCATGCCAGACTGGAAAATCGCCGGTGCGGTCATCCATGCCCTGAAGGGCTTCTGCATGGGCTGTGCCGATGTCATTCCCGGTGTCAGCGGCGGGACAATGGCCCTGATCCTGGGCATTTACGAACGGTTGCTGGGGGCGATCCGGTCCTTCGACCTGGTCTGGCTGGAGGACGTGCTCAGGTTGCGGATATCGACGGCGCTGGCGCGCAATGACCTCCTGTTCCTGGTTCCACTGGTGCTGGGCATTTTTTCCGCCATCCTGTTCTTTACCCGGGTGATTCCCCTGCCGGCACTGATCATCAGCCACCCGGAGATCATCTACGGATTATTCTTCGGGCTGATCCTCGCCTCCATTGTGGTGCTGATGGGTGAGGTGCGGAAATACGGGGCTTGGGATCTGCTGGTGACTGCCGCCGGCGTGCTGCTCGGTCTCGCCATCGTCAACCTGGTGCCGATTGAGACCCCGACCGCGGCCTGGTTCATCTTCCTGTGCGGATTCGTGGCGATTTGCGCCATGTTGCTGCCGGGTATTTCGGGCTCGTTCATCCTGCTCATCCTCGGCAAGTATGCGTACATCATCAACGCCCTGGGCGAATTCGACTGGGTGGTTATCCTGACCTTCGCTTCCGGCGCCGTCTGCGGGCTCATGGCATTCTCGCGGGTCATTGTGTGGCTGCTGAGGCACTACCACCAGGCTACCTTGCTGCTGATCAAGGGCATACTGATCGGCTCCCTGTGGATGATCTGGCCCTTTCAGGAACGTGTCTATGAGACCGTGCGGGGCAAACAAAAGCTGCTTGGCACCAGCCCCGTGTGGCCGGATGCTTTCGATGTCACCGTGGCGGCCTCATTGGCATTCCTGCTGGCGGGCTTTGTCGCGGTGATACTCATCCACCGCCTGGCCGGCAGGCGCAGGCCGCGAGCGACCGGGCATATTCATTTGCCGTAGGTAACTCTGCTATAGTGCGGCGGCAGTGGTGCCGAGGAAGACATCTCCCACAATGCCGCTTTCCTGTCGCTTATTAAAATGAATCAAACCGCGGAGCCCGTGGCAAGCCGCTGCGCACGCTGGCGTGCCTGCGGCACCTGGCTTGTCGCAATCGTGCTCGTGGTAATGACCAGCGCCTGTGTCCAGATCGGCCCCCAGGTACTGAGCACCGGGCGGCCGCTCTACAATATCGCCGTGCAGGAAACCGAATCGCAGCAGCTGCTGCTGAACATCGTGCGCCAGCGCTACAACGACCCCATCCTGTTCCTCGACCTTACCAGCATCTCCAGCACATACACCTGGGAAGCGTCCGCCGGCCTGCTGGGCAATTCCATCGGGGCGGGGCCGGACTCCTACGGCGGCGCACTTGGCGGCAGGGTGAGTGAAAGCCCGTTCATTACCTATGCGCCGAATACCGGCAAGAAATTCGTGCAACAGATGCTGACACCGCTGGACCTGCGCACCGTGACGCTGATCGTCCAGGCCGGGTGGAGCATCGAAAGGGTGTTGCTCATCGTCGGTGAGTCCATCAATCACCTGCGCAATAACCCGGCCGCCACGGACCCGGAATCCGGATACCTCAAGTTCCAGGAAGTCGCGGATTCGCTGCGTACGCTGCAAAAGAACGGCGACCTCAGCCTCGGCGTGGGATCCGTGAAGAAAAAGGGTGACAAGCCCGAACTTTCGCTGCTGGTAGCGGCTGATGCAGTCAAATCGGCGCCCTACCTGTCCTTTTGTAAATCCATCAGTGTGTCGTGTGACGGCCGGCCCTTGCTGCTGCGGCAGGCCATTGGCACGTCGAGCGATGGCGAAACCATGTCCCTGGCCACGCGCTCGCTGAACTCAGCCATGTATTTTCTTGCCCAGGGCGTGGAAGTCCCGCAGGCTGACGTCACGGACCGCGTCGCGGGGCCCAACACGAACTCAGGTCTTCTCGGCAAACCTGGTTCGGATGAAAGGCTGTTCCGGGTGAACTCTTCTGCGGAAGAGCCCGAGCGCGCCGCGGTGAAGGTGCATTACCGTAATAACTGGTTCTTCATCGAGGACAACGACGCGGACAGCAAGACGACCTTCGCGCTGGTCAGCATGCTGGTGATGTTGCAGTCCGGCGATACCAGCAAGGTGACGCCGCTGATCACGCTGCCCGCCGGCGGCTAAGCTGAGTTCCATGCGGTGCCAACCCTCGGGGCGCGGCTGATGGAAAGCGGTATTTTCAAGTTCATTCTGCACTTCAGCCTGCGCGACCAGGTCAGGCTGGTGCTCATGTCTGCCGCGGGCTTGCCCTTCCTCTACCTGACTCTTGAACTGCCGAAGATCATCGTCAACGAAGCCATTGACGGAACCGATTTCCCCAAGCACCTGCTGGGTTGGGCTTTCGAGCAGATTCCTTACCTCCTGTTGCTGTGCGGCTTGTTCCTCGCCCTGGTTATCGTCAGCGGAACCCTGAAGTATTTCACCTCCACCTACCGCTACCGTGTTGGCGACCGCCTGCTGCGACGCCTGCGTTATGACCTGGTGGAACGCTTGCTGCGCTTCCCCTCCGCCGAGTTCCGCAACATGTCGAGCGGCCAGGTGATCTCCATGATCACGGCGGAAACGTCCAACCTGGGGTACTTCTTCGCCGAAGCGTTTGCCGTCCCGGCCGTTGCCTTGGGCACGCTTTCCACCATCGTCCTGTTCATGTTCATGCAGAACTGGCTGATGGGCGTGGCGGCCATCGCCCTGTACCCGGTGCAAATCTACCTGATTCCGAAAATTCAGCGGCAGATCAATTTGCTGCAACGGCAGGAAGTGCAGGCGATGCGGGACATATCCCAGCGCATCGGCGACGTGGTTGCAGGTGTCAGCGAAATTCACGGGCACGATACGGCGCAGTACGAACTGGCCGACTTTTCGCAGCGCCTGGGAACCGTGTTTGGCTACCGTGTCCAGATGTCGTCGAAACGCTATATCGCCAATATCCTGAACCAGTTTTTCTCGCAGTTTACGCCTTTCCTGTTCCTGTCCATTGGCGGTTACCTGGTGATCGTCGGCCAGCTCTCGCTCGGATCGCTGGTGGCCGTGCTGGCCGCCTACAAAGACATGTACTCACCGTGGAAAGACCTGATCGACTACTACCAGAAGTCCGAGGATGCCCGCGTGCGTTACGACCAGTTGAAGGATTTTTTTGCGCGCACCGGCCTGTTCGAAAAATCCATGATCGAGGCGGAGCCGGTCAGCGTGGAGTTCAATCAATCGCCACTGGTGGTATCCAACGTGGTGGTGGAGAAAGAAAAGGGGGACCGCCCCGTCAACGGCGCCTCACTGGTCCTGGCACTTCCCACCCATACGGTTATCCGGGGTTCAGGCGGCAGCGGCCGGGAAGAATTTGCCCGGCTGTTGGCGCGGCAAGTGCTGCCCCAGTCCGGCAGCGTGTCGCTGGGAGACAGGAACCTGGCGTCCTTGCCGGACAGCGTCACCGGCCGGCGCATCGGCTACATCGGGCCGCAGACCTTCCTGGGTTCCGGCTCGATTCGCGATGTGCTGTTCTACCCGCTGTTGCGCCGGCCCAGGAGCGATCCGCAAGGCGGGGTGAAAGAGTCGTCGAGCCAGGCACGGGAAAAGGCCGAGTCCCGCAGGGCCGGGAATTCCGCCTACGACGCGGCATCGGACTGGATCGATTACGCGGCAGCCGGTTGCAAGGATGCGGCAGCGCTTGAGCAGCGCGTGATTGAACTGCTGGGCCTGGTGGACCTGGAACAGGAGGTCTATGAAATCGGCCTGCGTGGGACCGTTTCTCCCAACTTGCGCCCCGACCTGGCGGCCAGGCTGATCGAGGCTCGCCGGATTTTCCACCAGCGTTTGCATGCGGCAGGCAAAGATCTGCTCATCGAGCGATTCGATGGCGAGTCCTACAATTCCCATGCCTCGGTCGCGGAGAACATCCTGTTCGGCACGCCCGCCGGCCCGTATTTCGCCATCGAAAACCTGGGCCACAACGACTACATGCGCAAGGTGATCGAGCAAACGGGCCTGACCACGGTATTCCTTGAAGCAGGCCGGAAATTGGCGGTGATCGAGGCAGAAATTTTCCGCGACCTGCCGCCGGGCCATGAATTTTTCGAACGATTCAGTTTCATCCGCTTCGAGGACCTGCCAGCCTTCGAGGCGATCCTGCGCCATGCGGAGTCCCAGGGCATAGCCGGCCTGGACGACCGCGATCGCGAAAAACTGCTGGTGCTGCCGTTCAAGCTGGTCGAAGCCCAGCACCATGTGGACGTGATTGACGAAAACATCAAGCAACGGTTGCTGGCGGCACGGCGCGCCTTCGCCAGCGGCTTGCCGGAAAACCTGCGCGGTGCGGTGCAGTTTTTCGAGAAAGATTCCTACAACGCAGCCAGCAGTATTGTGGAAAACATCCTGTTCGGCAAAGCGGCATCCAGCAAAGCAGGCAGCGCGGCGCAGATCGGACGGATGGTCCTGGAGGTGGTCGACGAATTGGGCTTGCGCGGCGCGATCATTTCCGTTGGCCTCGAGTACCAGGTCGGAGCAGCTGGGGCCCGTTTGACGGCGGTGCAACGGCAGAAAATTGCTTTGGCGCGCTGCCTGGTCAAGCGCCCCGACATCCTGATCATGAGCGATGCCCTCTCAACACTGGATATCCGCACGCAGGAAAAAATCCTGGCCCATATCCGCCTCGAATTAACCGGGCGCAGCCTGATCCTGTTCGAGTCGCATGAAGACCGCAGGCGCGAATTCGAAAAAGTCCTGCACATGGACCAGGGCAGGTTCATCGAAGACCATGCGGCGGCAGAGGCCGGGGCCGGCCAAATCAAGCTGGAACAGCCCGGCATGGCACGCGCCCTGGGTCTCAATGAAATCGTCGCCATGTTGATGGACATTCCGCTGTTCGAAGGCATCGACAGGAGCAAATTGAAATTGCTGGCGTTTACCAGCGAGCGGGTGAATTTTGAGCAAGACCAGGTGGTGTTCCGGCAGGGCGACGCGGGTCAGCACGCCTATGTAGTGATCGAAGGCGAAGTGGAGGTGGTGCTGGAATCAGTAAACGGCTCGAAAGTCGTTGCGACGCTGGGCCGCAACGAACTCTTCGGCGAAATGGCCCTGCTGGCGAAAATGCCGCGCACCACCACCATACGCGCCAAAACACCCCTGGTTCTGCTGAGTGTCAGCCAGGATGTGTTCTTGCCGCTGGTCGAAGAGAACAGCGAAATCGCCATCTCCATGATGCGCGTACTCGCGGAGCGTCTGGCCTCGACCCTGCGTGATTACGGCAGGGTCATGGCCGAGCGGGGTTGAGCCGCCATCCGGCGCAACAGCTGTTCGACGATACGGGGACCGCGTCCGGGTATGCTCCATGGGCACACGGCGATGCAAATTCCGCAACCGAAGTGTTCATTGAAGAAGGGGATGCACTTGTCGAAATCGACATACCACTTGGTCTCGCCACGAACGGGCATTTTTTCGGGCAGGATGGCGTCTGGTGGACATGCGTTGCTGCACACCTGGCAGCGGCTGCAGAAATCATCGACGCCGTAGCTGGCTTTCGGTGTTGGAATCAGGGGAACGTTGGTGAGGACGGCCGCCAGCCTGAACGAGGAGCCGTAGTCCTTGTTGATGATGGAAGCATGTTTGCCCAGTTCACCGAAACCGCATTCCAGCGCATGCGGGATCATCAGCAAGGGGCCAGCCATCGGGCCGGCCTGCGGCGAGGCGTCCCAGCCGCGCTGGCGTATCCAGGTGCTTATATCCTTGGTGGCCTTGGCGGCCCTGCCGTATTGGCGCACTACTTCCGCGCCCGCCGCGGGCAGCGGGGCTTGCCGGATTCCCTCATAATCGTGCGCCACGCCGAGCATGATCACCCACTGGTAGTCGAGGACCACGCCCTCGAAGGTCCAGTCCGGGTTCAGCCGGGCGATGCCGAACAACTCCATATCGAGGGTGCCGGCATATTCCGCGAGCTGGCGCGACCAGTCCTCCGCCGACTGCAGCAGGGCTTGCCCGCTGACCTCGGGCACTTCCAGGGCGAGGATTTTTGCCCGTTCCGCGCGCGCCGCGGCGATGGCTGCGTTGTCCGGGTCCTGGGTGTAGAACCACTTCTGCATTTCGCCGTGCGCCAGGGTATCCGGATCGTGCCAGTAAACCCGCCGCGCCCGGCGAAATTCCGTCTCGCCCAGGCCATTGATGGTGTTGCCCGAAACGGCAGGCACCAGCGCCAACTGTTCGGGATTCGGCGTGTATGGCCTGTAAGGCGATTTCGCCATGCTGATCCTCCCTGAGAGCGTCCATCATGCCATACAACAGGTTCCCGATGCCCATTCGGGATCAGCTGAACTTCGGACCAGCCTTGACTCCATTGAAAGCCCCATTACTATGTCCGGATGAACAAGACGGGTAATGCAGCCACGACCATGGATGGCAATGACGAGATCGTCCTGGCCAACCTCTCCGACGAAGAACTGGTCGAGCAGATGTACGATGACCTTTACGACGGCCTCGCCGACGAAGTCATCGAAGGCACGCAGATTCTGCTCGGGCGTGGCTGGGGCCCATCCAGGGTCCTGGACGAAGCGCTGGTCGCCGGCATGGCCATCGTCGGCGTGGATTTCCGCGATGGAATATTGTTCGTGCCCGAAGTACTCCTGGCAGCCAACGCAATGAAAGGCGGCATGGCGATCCTGCGTCCGCTGCTGGCGGAGACCGGCGCCGAACCGGTCGGCAAAATGGTGATCGGAACGGTTAAAGGGGATATCCACGACATCGGCAAGAACCTGGTCGGGATGATGATGGAAGGCGCCGGTTTCGAGGTCATCGACCTTGGCATCAACACCGACGCCGATGCCTATATCGACGCGCTCCAGCAGCACCGCCCCGACATACTCGGCATGTCGGCGCTGCTGACCACCACCATGCCGTACATGAAAGTGGTGATCGACCGCATGCGGGAAAAGGGCATACGTGACGATTTCATCGTGTTGGTCGGTGGCGCGCCGTTGAATGATGAATTCGGCCGCGCCATCGGCGCCTCCGCCTATTGTCGCGACGCGGCGACCGCGGTCGAGGTTGCCAAGCGACTGATACAGGAACGCCGCACGGCGGTATAGCGGCCATGACCCCGGCAGTCCTGCTGCTTGCCTGTGGTGCCATTGCGCGCGAACTCGAAAGCCTGCGCCGCGCGGGGCAATGGCAGCACGTCACGCTGCGCTGCCTCGATCCGGCGCTGCATAACCGGCCCGAGGAGATTGCGCCTGCTGTCGAGGCCGCCATCCTGCACCACCGGGGCGCCTTTACCCACATTTTTGTTGCCTATGCCGACTGCGGCAGCAGCGGCGCGCTCGACCGGGTTCTCGAACGCCATGGCATCGAGCGCCTGCCCGGCGCGCACTGTTACGAATTTCTCGCCGGATCAGCGGCGTTCGAGGCGCTGGCGGCTGCCGAGCCGGGCACGTTCTACCTCACGGATTTCCTGGCGCGGCACTTCGACCGCCTGGTAAAGCGCGGCCTCGGCCTCGACCGGCATCCGCAGTTGATGCCGCATTACTTCGGCAACTATCGCCGCCTTGTTTTTCTGGCGCAGACGGCAGACGCGGAGCTGGATGAGCTGGCAAGAGGCCACGCCGATTACCTGGGGCTGGCCTACGAACGGCATGCAACCGGTCTCGCGCCGCTGGCGCGGGCCCTCGAGGCGCGGGTCCTGCCATGGCAAAACTGATCAGCATCTACTGGCGCGACATCCCGGCGCAGGTGATTGGCCGCGTGGGCCGCACCAACCACAAGCGGGAACTTTCGCCCCGCTTTGCGCAGGCGATCGACCGCGCGGCGATGCGCGCCGGCAAGGGCACAAGCGAGCTGTACCTGTCTGAATGGCGCCGCGAATCGGAAGAAGTGGACAGCAGCGATATCGAGGCCCTGGTGGCGGCACGCGTTGCCGGACTGGAAGACCGGTTTTCCGATGTCTTCCTCGAGGCCGTGGTGAAGGCCGGTGGGATTGCCGAAACGGTGAAGCAGCAACCGCCTGGCGCAACATCCTGGCCAGGAGAAGAGTCTTGACGGACACCGTGATCAGCTCAGCATCCCGCGAGGTGGTGATCGGCTTTGAACGTCCCTTCGTGGTCATTGGCGAGCGCATCAACCCAACCGGGCGCAAACTCCTCGCCGAGGAGATGAAAGCCGGCGACTACTCCCGGGTTCAGGCCGATGCGCTGGCACAGATGGCGGCCGGCGCGCAGGTGCTGGACGTGAACGCCGGCATTCCCCTGGCCGACGAACCGCGCATCCTGGCCGAGACCATCCGGCTGCTGCAGTCGCTCACCGACGCCCCCCTGTCCATCGACTCCTCGGTGTTCGAGGCGCTGGAAGCCGGGCTTGCGGCCTACCAGGGTAAAGCCCTGCTCAACTCCATCACCGGGGAAGAGGAGCGCATGGAAAAGGTGCTGCCACTGGTCAGGAAGTATGGCTGTGCGGTGGTGGCGATTTCCAACGACGACAAGGGCATTTCGGAAGACATCGACGTGCGCTTCGAGGTGGCAAAGAAAATCATCCAGCGCGCTGCCGACCACGGCATCCCCGCAAGCGATATCATCGTCGACCCCCTGGTCATGCCGGTCGGCGCCGTCAACAGCGCGGGCCGCCAGGTGATGCAACTGGTGCGGCGCCTGCGCACGGAGCTCAAGGTGAACACCACCTGCGGCGCCTCGAACCTGAGCTTTGGCCTGCCCAACCGCTCCGGACTGAACGCGGCCTTCATGCCGATGCTGATCGCCAGCGGCATGAGTTCCGCCATTACCAATCCGCTGCACGCCGAGTTGATGCAGGCCGTGCGCGGCGCTGACGTGGCAATGGGCCACGACCCCCAGTGCGCGGCGTGGATCCGGGCCTACCGCGAACCGCCGCCCAAGGGTCCGGATGCACGCGGGCGGCGCCAAACACGCCGGCGCGCCACATGAACCCGCCGGCGCCCCACGTGACCCGCCGATGCGTCCCGTGACCCGCCGGTGCGTCCCGTGAACGGACACCTGGTCGTTTTCTCGCCCTCCGGCAAGCGGGGGAGGGTAGCGGCAGGCGCCACGGTGCTCGGCGCCGCCCGATCCCTGGGCGTCGACCTGGACTCCGTGTGTGGCGGCCGCGCGATCTGCGGGCGCTGCCGCATCGAAGTTGCCGAGGGTGAAATGCCCAAACACGGCATTGTTTCGCGCGCTGAGAACCTCGAATCCGCGACGGCGGCTGAACTGCTTTACGGCAAAAGCCATCCGGCGCTCCCCGCCGGCAGCCGCCTTGGCTGCCAGGCACGCATCTGCGGTGACGTCGCTATCGATGTCCCGGCCGCCAGCCAGGTGCACCACCAGGTGGTGCGCAAACCGCACGAAGACCACGACATCGTGATCGACCCGGTCGTGCAGCCCTATTTCGTCGAGGTCGCCGAGCCTGACATGCACGACCCGAGCGGTGATCTCGAACGCCTGTGCGCGGCACTCGCACGCGAGTGGGGGCTGGAAAATCTCTCCTGCGCTCTGCCTGCGCTGGTGAGCCTGCAGCCCGCCCTGCGCGAGGGTGGTTGGTCGGTCACGGTGGCTGTGCGGGAAGGGTGCGAGATCGTCGCGGTGTGGGCCGGGTTCCGGGAGGAGCTTTACGGGCTGGCCGTTGACGTGGGTTCGACGACGATCGCGGCACACCTGTGCGCTCTCGGCAGCGGCGAAGTGCTGGCCAGCGCCGGGCGCATGAACCCGCAGATCCGCTTCGGCGAGGACCTGATGAGCCGCGTCTCTTACATCATGCTCAATCCGGGCGGTGAAGCGGAACTCACGCGCGTGGTGCGCGCGGCCGTCAGTGAACTTGCCGCGGAGGTGGCCGCGAGCGCGAATGTCAGTGCCACCGACATCGTCGAGATGACCGTGGTTGGCAACCCGGTGATGCAGCACCTGCTGCTGGGCTTAAACCCGGTCGAGCTCGGCACTGCGCCCTTCACGCTCGCTTCCGACAGCGCACGCAGTGTGCCGGCGGCACAGCTTGGTATCGCCATTCATCCCGGTGGCTATGTCTACGCGCTGCCGTGCATTGCCGGACACGTGGGCGCTGACGCGGCGGCGGTGCTG
>DATDPS010000167.1:0-10883 GCA_035292625.1 Lysobacterales bacterium
GATGCGGCTTGCAGCCACGCCCGCGCTGGCGGGCAGGTATACCTCAAATGCGCTGTAGCGCATGCCAGCCTCGAACATCAACCGTTCCCACTGCCAGCGATTGGCTGCATACAGGGCAAAACTGTCCATGCGGGAATCGTCCGGAAAGCGGCCGCGGCCTTGCGCGCTTGTGCCGGCCCCGGTATTTCGGTCAACCCGGCTGCTGTCGATCGCATCGGTGTAATACTCCAGGCCCCACACCAGTTCCGGCTGGTCCATATCGGGCTGCCCCCAGGCCGTGTTGAACTGCATGGTCACACCGTCCAGAGTGCTTTGGTTGGATTCGCTCACCTGCACGGGGCTGGTGTATTCCTGCGTCAGTCGGTCGTCGATCATGACCTGCCTGGCCGCGTGCAACTCCATGCGCTGGAACCAGGGTGACTGGCTGTAGAAGCGCAGGCGAGCGTGCAGGAAGGATCGGCGATTGGGTTTGAATTCATACACGCTCGAGCTGGGCCGGTCCTGGCCGTAGCCTGGCGTCAGTTCATCGATACGCGGCGTGGATGGCTGGTCCAGAACCTGCGCTGAAAGCATTAATTCAGCCGAGGAGCTAAAAGAATGTCGCCATTTCAGATCGCCCGCCCGAACCTTAAAAGCGCTAGGCGCAACGGTGGCGCCCCCGCCAACGGTGCGATCGCCAAACTCCTGCCAGGTGAAACCGCCCGAAATGGCGCTGCCGTTTTTGCCGGCCGCGGCGCTGGCGCGCCCGGTGACCGAGTCGTCAACACTGTTGAAGGTGGCATAGACTCGGCCTTCGCGTTGCCAGCTGTCTTCGGGAAAATCCGGCTCGTAGGTCAATACCTGTACGACGCCACCCATGGCGTCCGCGCCGTGCATGGATGGGGCAGAACCGCGCACGACTTCCACGCGGTCCACCGCCTGGGTGTCCACCAGGGCCACATACTGGCTTGGGGCGTTGCGGAAAAAAGCATTGTTCAGCCGCATGCCATCAACCAGGTGCAACACTTCAGAGCCTTTCAGACCGCGGATGACGGGCACGCCCTGGCCGGGGGTGGTCTGCTGGAAAAAAGTTCCGGCCTGTCCGCGCAGCAACTCCGCCAGCACACGTGGCGCTTCGCGGCTGATGCGGACGGCATCCACCAGGGTAACAGCTTCAGCCACATCCAGATTGCTCGCTGCACGCCGCGTAGCCGTCACCAGGACAGATTCCAGTTCAGGGATTCCATCCTTGCCGGAGACTGGCGCAGGCGGCCGCGCATCTGCTGCTGCCCCGGGCATCACGGACAGGCACAACACAAGCAGTGGAATGTTACGCACCAGGCTCATCCACGGGTTCAGTTGATGGTATCGCCGGGTAAGGCGGCGTCATTGCGTGTGAAGCGGCTGACGACAAGTGTCATCGTCAGACCAACAATAAAGCCCGGGATGATTTCGAGCAAGTCGTGCGTCATGGGTTTGAACCAGAGCACCCAGGCCATGGTGGTGAGGAAACCACCCAGCATGCCGGTAATTGCACCTGGCAGGTTGGTTTTCGGATACCACAACGCACACAGCAGCACTGGTCCAAAAGCCGCGCCCAGGCCGGACCAGGCAAACAGCACGAACCAGAAAATCAGCGGGCTCTGCTGCAATGCGAACACGATACCGATGGTGCCGATGATGAGGGTAAGGTATTTGCCAGCCCTGGCCAGTTCACGGTCGCTGCGCGCGGAGCCGCGAATTTTTTGCAGGTAATCACGCACGACGGCTGACGAGGCCAGTATCAACAGGCTGTCAACCGTGGACATGATGGCAGCCAGCACGACTACCATCATGACGCCAGCCAACAGCGGCGGGAACAGTTCGGTCGACAGCAAGGGCAGGATGGCTTCGGGATCTTCCAGGCCGGGAAAGAGAGCCCGGCCCGCCATGCCGGTGAGTACTGCCCCGACATCGAAACAGAGGATGACGATGATCGAAATGCTCATGGCCGGCACCAGGCTTTTTTCGGACCGCGCCGACATGAAACGCACCATCAACTGCGGCACGCCCATGAAGGGCAGGCCAATGGCCAGGAAACTGAATGCGGCCACCAGCGCAACCGTGCTTTTCCCTTCCGGTCCCCACAGGCTGAGCAGACCCGGATCTTCGGACTTGAGGATAGCCAGCATGCCGCCGAGACCGTCTGCCGCATCGATCGCTACCAAGGGTAAAACGATCAGCCCTCCCAACATCAGCAAGCCCTGCACGAGGTCCGTCCAGGCCACCGCCTTGTATCCTCCGAACAGGGTGTAGGCGATGATCACGCTTGACCCGAGCAGTACGCCCTCGGCATAGCCGAGATCTGTGAAACCCGCAAACGCCTTGCCGGTCGCTACCATCTGCGCTGCGACATAGGCGCCTACCATGCTGAGGATGATCAGCACGCTGATGCTGCGCAATATGTGGCGGCTGTCATTGAAGCGGGCCGCCAGCACATCCGGCACGGTGATGGATTCGGTTTGGTCCGACAGCCTTTTCAGGCGGCGGGACACCAGCAGCCAGGCAAGGCTGATGCCGATTACTTCTCCTGCCACCACCCAGAAGGCTTGGGCGCCGACGGCGTATCCCATGCCAGTAAGGCCGAGCAGCAGCCAGCCGCTTTCACCCGTGGCATTGGTGCTGAACGCAACCACCCAGGGAGGCAGCTTTTTACCGGCGATGAAGTAGCCGCTCATACTGTGGGTTTCGCGGCTGCTCCAAAGGGCAACTGCAGCCAATATGAGCAGGTAAACCACAAAGACCATCATCAGTTCGGACATGAACCGGCTGCTCCATGTTGAAGTTGACCAAACGGCTTAATACGCGGCGGGCTGCACTTGTGCCGCGTAGAACACTATACTGGTGCCTTGCGGAAAGCTGAACAGGCGCGGGACATGACGCGAGGCACAGAAAGCAATGTACGCCCCATAGCAAGCCGTGAACCGGTTCGCAACCCGGGTATTGGGTTTAACCCCGACCTGTTTGGCCATATCCGCATCAACCGCAGCGCGGTGGAACGCAGGGCGGAGTCCTACGGCAAGCGGCGTTCCATCAAGAAAGAATACCAGGCGGCCTGGCTGCTCAAGGCCGTCACCTGCATTGACCTGACCACGCTGGCCGGTGACGATACCCCGGGCAAGGTCAGGCGCCTGTGTCAAAAAGCCATGCGCCCCGTGCGGCGGGACATCCTGGAAGGCCTGGGTGTGGCTGACCTTGGCATCATGGTCGGCGCCGTTTGCGTTTATCACAACCTGATCGAGACCGCCGTGGCTGCTCTGGCAGGCAGCGGCATCCCGGTCGCCGCGGTGTCCTCCGGATTTCCCGCCGGACAGATCCCCCTGCAACTCAAACTGGCGCAGGTGCGGGAGTCGGTCAAAGCCGGGGCCAGGGAAATCGACATCGTGATCAGCCGCGCCAAGGTACTCACCGGCGATTGGCCGGGTTTGTACCAGGAGGTCCAGGCCTGTCGCGAAGCCTGTGGCGAGGCGCACATGAAAGCCATCCTGGCCACCGGGGAGTTGGCCACGCTGACCAATGTAGCCCGCGCCAGTTGGGTGTGCATGATGGCCGGCGCTGATTTCATCAAGACCAGCACCGGCAAGGAATCGGTCAATGCCACCCTGCCATTCAGCCTGGTCATGGTGCGCGCCATCCGCGACTTTCATGAATTGACGGGTCACCTGGTTGGATACAAACCGGCCGGTGGAATCAGCAAGGCCAGGGAGGCTCTTGAGTACCTTGTTTTGATAAAGGAAGAACTAGGTAATCAATGGCTTACACCACATTTATTCCGTTTTGGTGCAAGCAGTCTGCTGGGTGACATCGAACGCCAGCTGGAACACCATCTGACCGGCGGCTACTCGGCGGAGTTCCGCCATCCGGCCAGCTGAAACAGGAAAGAATCCTTCATGTCCGTACGGGAAATTTTAAGCACCATGGAGTATGGTCCGGCGCCGGAAAGCCCGGCCGAAGCGCGGCAGTGGCTGGCCCGTCGCGACCATACCCTGCATCACTTCATTGCCGGGGAATGGGTGCCACCAGCCTCCGGTGCTTATTTCGATACCAGCAACCCCGCTACGGGTGAAGTACTCGCCCGCGTTGCGGATGGTGACGCGACGGACGTGGACCGCGCCGTATCCGCCGCAGCGGCAGCACTGGATGATTGGGTCGCGCTGGGTGGGCATGGCCGGGCGCGCTATCTCTATGCCATGGCACGGCAAATCCAGAAAAACAGCCGCTTGTACGCTGTGCTGGAAAGTATGGATAACGGCAAGCCCATTCGTGAGTCGCGGGATATAGATATCCCCCTGGCAGCGCGGCACTTTTACTACCACGCCGGCTGGGCCCAGGTGATGGCGCAGGAACTGCCGGGTTATCGCCAGATTGGCGTGGTGGGACAGATTATTCCATGGAATTTTCCCATGTTGATGCTGGCCTGGAAAGTTGCTCCAGCCCTGGCCATGGGCAATACCGTGGTGCTCAAACCGGCGGAGTTTACCTCCGCGACTGCCGTTCTTTTTGCCCAGATGTGCAGTGAAATCGGCCTGCCGCCGGGCGTCTTCAACCTGGTGCTGGGCGATCACAAGGCCGGCCAGGCGCTATCCGTGCATCCGGGTATTGGCAAACTGGCGTTCACCGGTTCCACCGAGGTCGGGCGTATTTTGCGCCGGGCCACTGCTGGCACGGGCAAGAAACTGACCCTGGAACTGGGTGGGAAATCACCCTTCGTGGTATTCGAGGACTCGGACCTCGACAGCGTGGTCGAAGGCCTGGTCGACGCCATCTGGTTCAACCAGGGCCAGGTGTGCTGCGCCGGTTCACGCTTGCTGGTGCAGGAATCGATCGCGGACCGCCTGCACGAAAAGATCAGCAAGCGCATGGCGAAGCTGGTGCTGGGTGATTCGCTCGACAAGAGCATCGACATCGGCGCCCTGGTGGACGCCAGCCAGGTGGAACGAGTGCGCCAGATGGTTGAACTGGGAGTAGAGGAAGGCGCTGTGCTGTGGCAGCCCGATTGCAAACTGCCAGCCAAAGGTTGCTACTACCCGCCAACCCTTCTGACCAATGTACAGCCTTCGGCAACTTTGGCCCAGGAAGAGATCTTTGGGCCGGTGCTGGTTTCGATGTCGTTTCGCACGCCGTCTGAAGCCGTGATGCTGGCCAACAACAGCCGTTACGGGCTGGCGGCCAGCGTGTGGACGGAAAACATCAACCTGGCCCTGGACGTGGCGCCGCGAATCAAGGCGGGCTCGGTGTGGGTGAATTGCACCAACCAGTTCGATGCCGCCGCCGGGTTTGGTGGCTACCGCGAATCCGGCTTTGGCCGCGAGGGCGGGCGCGAGGGGCTGTATGAATACCTCAAGCCGTTATGGGAGGACCGTCTGAGCACGGAACCGGTGCACAAGCTGCCGGTGCCCGGGCCACATACTGGGGAGGCGCATACCGGTGTGCCGTCCATCGATCGCACCCCGAAGCTGTACATCGGCGGCAAGCAGGTGCGGCCGGATGGTGGCTACAGCAGCGCGGCACTTGACGCTGCCGGGCGGGTCATCGCGGAAGTACCGGTTGGCAATCGCAAGGACATCCGCAACGCGGTCGAAGCAGCACGCGCCGCCACAGGTTGGGGCGGAACGACCGCGCACAACCGGGCACAGGTTATGTTTTACATCGCGGAAAACCTCAGTGCTTGCAGTGCAGAGTTCACCCGCCGCATCATGCAGTTGAGCGGCAAGAATGAGGCCGCGGCCAAAGCCGAACTGGATCTCTGCATCGATCGCATTTACACCTATGCAGCGATGTCGGACAAGTACGACAGTCAGGTGCATTCGACTCCATTCCGCATCGTGACGCTGGCGATGAAGGAACCACTCGGCGTGATTGGTATCGTTGCACCCGAGGAAGCTGGACTGTTGGGTTTTATCTCCACCGTCATGCCGGCCATCGCCATGGGCAATGCCGTGGTCGTCGTCCCATCGGAACACTATGCTTTGCTGGCCACGGATTTCTACCAGGTGCTCGATACCTCCGACCTGCCCGATGGTGTGGTCAATATCGTCACCGGCAACCAGGAACTGCTGAGCGAGGTCCTGGCCAGGCATTACGACATCGAAGGCCTGTGGTACTGGGGCAGTAGCGCAGGCAGCAAGATGGTTGAGGAACAGGCCGCTGCCAACATGAAGAGAACCTGGGTCAATTACGGCAAGTATCACGACTGGCAAAATGTGCAGCAGGGACAGGGAGAAGTGTTCCTGCGCAAAGCGACGGAGATCAAGAACATCTGGATCCCCTACGGAGAATGAAGTCTGCCTGGATGATTACGATGCGGCCGATGACCGCAGGCGCGAGAAAACAAAATCGGTTCTGGACCTCGATTAGCCAGTCATTTTGTGGCACAGGTGATTTTCCTAATTTGGTCTGGTTGCCTTAGGGTGCCCATGAAATTCCTGCGCACTCCCCTGTTCCTGTCGCTGGCCTGCCTGGTGCTGGGCTGGGGCGTGTATGCGGGATCCCAACCGCCGAAACCCCGGTCACAGAAGGCGCCCCAGTCGGTCTTTTCGGCGGGCCGGGCAATGCTCATCCTGCAGGAACTCTACGCCGGCCTGCCGCCTCACGTCAGTGGATCGGCGGAAAATGCGTTACTGCGTGATCGCATCATCAGCGTGTTCGACGGTTCCGGTTACGCAGCGGAAATCCAGCGGCGTTTCCACTGCAAACCGGACTTCAGCCGCTGCAGCCCGGTGGAAAACATACTGGCGGTGCATCACAGCGCGGCGGGTGAGAATGCGATCCTGGTCACGGCGCACTACGACAGTTCCTGGGCAGGGCCCGGGGTAGCCGATGACGGTGCCGGGGTGGCGGCGATACTGGAAATCGCGCGGCTGGCCAAGCTGCAGCCGGAGTTCGCCAATGACCTGATGTTCCTGATCACCGATGGCGAGGAGCAGGGCCTGATCGGCGCTGATGCGTTCGTTGCGCATCACGAATGGTTCAGCAGGGTGCGTGCCGTCATCAACCTGGAGGCGCGGGGGGTGAGTGGCGCCAGCGTGATGTTCGAGACTGGAGATAACAACCGCGGCGTCATTCGCATGCTGGCCAAGAACCTCGATCACCCGGTGGCAAATTCTCTGGCTTATGAAGTGTACCGGCGCATGCCCAACGATACCGACTTCACCGTCTACAAGGCCCAGGGGTTGCCGGGTGTGAATTTTGCCTTCACTGGCAGTGCCGCAAGCTACCACTCCAGCATGGATGACCTGGAACGGCTTGACCGCGGCAGCCTGCAGCACCACGGCGAAAATGCCTGGTCCATGTTGCTGGCCCTGGATGAACGCGATCTCGACCGCTTGCCTTCTTCGGAAGACGCGGCTTACATAGATTTATTTGGCCAGCGCCTGCTGCACTACCCGCTGAGCAGTGCAATGGGGCTGGCACTGGTGCTGGGCATACTGGCTCTGGTGGCGATCCGCCGCGCATTCCACCGCCAGGTGGTATTCCGCCAGGTCCTGTGGGTAGTGCTCAGCGTACTGCTCATGGCACTCGCCTTTCCGCTGGCCGGTTGGCTGCTGTCCTGGCCAATGGGGCGCTGGGTTGACAGCCACCCCCTGGAACACCCGTTTCCCTGGCTGGGCCGCACGGTATTGCTGCTGGCGGCCGTATGGATTGTCTGCGGCGTGCTGAGGTTTATAGCCTCGCGTTCATCCACCGGCTCGGTGATGACGGCCTGCTGGGGCGTATTTGCCCTCCTGGCCATGGGTCTGGCCCTGTACCTGCCCGTGGCAAGCTACCTCGCCGTGTTGCCTTTGCTCGGGTTTGTATTGGGTATTGCGCTGGATGGATTCCGCTGGAAGGAAAGTCCCCGGCTTGTTTTCGCCGCTTTGTTTGGTTTCCTGGCCGCCCTTTACATCGGACTTTATTTCTTTTTCCAACTGGACGTGGTGCTGAATTTCAACCACAGCCAGATCAAAGTCATACCCTTGTTGTTGCCGGCTATTGCCGCGCTGCCTTTGCTGGCGGGATATTACGAAAGCCGGGAGAGCAGGAATGGATTCTTGCTGCTGCTCATGCTTTTGATTCTGACTGTGACAGCAGGCCAGCACCTGGTGCCGGCGTACACCCTGCAAACCCCGCGTGATATGAGCCTGATGTACCGGCAGGATTCCGGGCAGGTTTCAGGCTGGCTGGTGCTGGAAAGCCTGATGGGCGAGCCCGATGCGGGTTTTGCAGACAAACAGGGATTCAAACCCGTACTGCTGGATGCGGCTAACGGCGAAAAGCGCATATTCCTGGCCCGCGAAACAGCGCCTCTGGACTTGCCCGAGATCAGGCAAATCGGTCGAATCGAGACCGCTGCCGAAATCGCGGATGAAAGCCGCGGTTACATTCTTGAATTGGAAATACCAGCCGATGTCCGGCAATTGGCCTTGCGCTTTCCACCCGGCGCCGGATTGCTGCGGGCGCTGGTCAAAGGGCAACTCGCTTTTGACAGCAATTTGCAAACACACCGTTCATGGCCCAACCAGGGCGTGGTGATCAACCATCCCCCGCCCGGACGCACGCGTTTTGAATTCGAGTTCGCCGGAAAGGTTCCGGTCGAGATGACGCTCACCGCGCGATTCGATTTGCCCGCCGCGGTACTCGAACCCTACCTGCAAGACTGGCCGGGCAACGCAAAGCCCGCCTACCTCGGCCCGCGGGCTTTGAAATCCTGGAAGTTCACATTTGGCGAAGACCTGCAGGAAACTGCAACACGGAAAGTGGCGCCTCAGGCCAACACCAGGTAGGAGTCATACTCCAGCGGATTCACGGCGCCGCTGAATTCCAACTGCTCTTCCCGCTTGATGGCGCTCAGCGCCTGGCGGAAATCGGCGCCCAACGCGGCGGCGATAAACTCCGAGTTTTCGAATTCACGCAAGGCTTCGTACCAGTTACCCGGCAATATCGGGTCGACATCCTGAGGCCCGCCGGTGGTCGGCTCATCAGCTTGCAGCCTGTTCTCGATACCGTGCGCGATGCCCGCCAGGATGGCGGCCAGGCTGAGATAGGGGTTGGTATCCGCGCCCGCGATGCGATGCTCGATGCGGCGCGCCTCGCCTTCACCATTGGGAATACGCAAAGCGGTGTAGCGGTTTTCATACCCCCAGGTCGGGACCAGCGGTCCATGCACGCCGCGGCGCAGGCGCCGGTAGGAGTTGTTGTGCGGGGCGAAAATGAGCATGCAATCGGCCATGGTTTGCGCCAGCCCGGCAATCGCATAACGCAGCATGTCGCTGCCCTTGGCCGTGCCATCATCGAACACGTTGCGGCCATTGCGGTCAATCAAGCTCACGTGGGTGTGGTAGCCGTTGCCATCGCGGGTACCGAACGGCTTGGCCATGAAACTGGCGATAAGGCCGTGCTTGCGGGCCACGCCCTTGACGGTCTGCTTGAGCATCTGGGCATTGTCGGCGGCCCGCAGCGGGTCGGCGACATGCTCCAGGTTCAATTCATATTGCGCTGCCGCCAGTTCCTTGACCATACCTTCCATGGGCAGGTTCATGAGTTCACAGGCTTCGCGCATTTCGTGCAGCAATAAGGCCTGCTCCTGCATTACCTCGGTGCTGTATAGCTGTCCGCCGATGGTCAATGTGCCATTCGCACGGGTGACGGGGATATGCGGCGTACCGTCCGCCTGGCGTTTTTCGGGCAAGAGGTAGAACTCCAGTTCAGGCGCGCACACCGGGGTCAACCCCAGTTTCTCAAAACGCTTGCATACGCGTTGCAGGATAACGCGGGGGTCATAGCCCCAGGGGGTCCCGTCTTCCGTATTCAATTGCAGCAGGAGTTGCGCGGTCGGCCGTTCCAGCCAGGGCAGCAGGCGGATGGAATCTTCCAGCGCTACGCAAACGCCATCCCCGTCGCCTGTTTGGCGACACAGCACGGGCACATCGCGGCCCCAGACATCTGCCGCCAGAGCCGTCAGGCTCATTTTGAGTTTGCCATCCAGCACTTTTTGGATGCTCGAACGCGGTAGCCACTTACCGCGCAGAATGCCATTGAGGTCGGTCAACACCACTTCAAAGGTTTGCACTTCCGGATGTTTTTCGAGGAAAGCACGAACCGGTGAGTGATGTTGCACTATATTTTTGGCGGGCATTTTTCAAATCCAGGGGGGTATGTTGGGACTTACTGCCACCATTGTACGGACTTGGCTGAGGCAGGAGAATAGCCAGGCGCAAAACCCGTGATATCCTCCTGCCATGAAAAACGCAATCAACAGGCCGGTTACCAGCGCGGATTATCGTTTACTGGCCGCCAGGCGCCTGCCCCTTTTCCTGTTCAATTACATTGACGGCGGCGCCAATGACGAACGGACCATGGCCGCCAACCAGGCGGATTTCCAGCGTTACCATTTACGCCAGAGAGTCTTGCGGGATGTCAGCCAGGTCGATACCCGCACCGTGCTGAGCGGCCAGGCGGCCAGCATGCCTCTGGCGCTGGCACCGATAGGGCTGGCCGGCATGATGGCCCGGCGCGGCGAAGCGCAGGCCGCGCGCGCGGCTGCCAGGGCAGGGGTCCCATTCACTCTCTCGACCGTGGGCATTTGCCCGCTCGAAGAGGTGCAGGCCGCTGCCGCAGCGCCATTCTGGTTCCAGCTATACATGGTGCGCGATCGCGAACTGGTGACGCGCTTGCTGCGGCGCGCACAGGCCGCTGGCGTTGAAACCCTGTTGTTCACCGTCGATCTGCCGGTGGGCGGCATGCGGCATCGCGATTGGCGCAGCGGCATGGTGGGCAACAGCCTGTATGTAAAACTGGCCAAGGCCCGCCAACTGGCGACCCGACCTCGCTGGATGCTGGAT
Organism: Lysobacterales bacterium; assembly: GCA_035292625.1. GTDB lineage: Bacteria > Pseudomonadota > Gammaproteobacteria > Xanthomonadales > SZUA-36 > SHZL01. Next base: position 10,839 of record DATDPS010000167.1, read on the forward strand.
GTTGGATTGCGTGGCAAACCGCATGATTTCGGCAACTTGCGCGAG